>JAQGHM010000103.1 GCA_028291615.1 Phycisphaerales bacterium
GCGAGAGCGTCTTCGAACTGGTCCCCGAGATCGTCATGGTCGCCCCCGACGCAACGGTCGTGTGGCCAGCGCCAGACATCGCCCCGCCCGTCCAGTTAAACGCCGGCGTGCTGAAGTTGCCCGAGCCCGACAACGTTCCGGCGGGGAGGTCGAACTGGGGCACAGAGACGCTGTGATTGAGTTGAGCGGTGCCGCCGGTAATCAGCAAGCTGGATCCGGCGGCGGCAGTGAAATTGACATTGGTGCCAAGCAAAAGCGTTCCGCTGCTCACTTGCAGGATGCCGTTATTCGTAAAGATCGGCGCGGTGATCGAGAGCGTGCCGCCGTTTGCACCGGTCGTGCCGTTGTTGGTGAAACTATTTGAGGGCGCGACTGCCAGGGTCTGGCCCGCGGTGTCGGCGGTAATCGTCCCGCCATTGACCAGGTTGCCCGAGCCGCCGATGTTAGTGTAGTTCCCCACATTGCCCCACCCGTGCACCGTCACACCTGAAGCCAGCGTCAGCGTCTGGCTCGTGCTCAGTCCGTAGATTCCCAAGGTGCCGCCACCGATCGCATACGTCGAAGGCCCGACCACGGTCGGCGACAAGCCTTGATAACTGATCGTACCGCTGCCGACATTGGCGCTCCCGCCGTTGAACGCGAGCGGGCCGCTCACCAGCGTGTACCCGCCGCCAACGTTGAGGTCTCCATTGATCGTCAGATTAGCAAGGCGATTGCTGCCATTCAGGGCGATGGCCAGGCCCGCGCCACCGGTCTGCGTCAGTGTCCCTCCTGTCAGCGACCCGCCGACCAGAGTCCACGAGCCGGTGCCGGCATTGAGGTTCAACGTAGCGCCCGTGTTGTCCAGCGCACCGGTCAGGTTCACCGCGCCGCCGGTGCGGTTGATCGTGCCGATGTTCGCGGTGGTGAAATTGCCTGCAAGGTTCACCGTCGCGTTGGTGGCGGTGATCGTGCCCGCATTGTTCCAGGCGCCGTTGAGGTTCAGCGTCGAAGCGGTGGCGGTGATCGTGCCGCCGGGGGCGTTGTTCAGATTGCCCGCGATGTTGAGCGTTGCGCCGCCGATCGCCTGGGCCGTGCCGTTGTTGGTGAACGTGTTCTGCGGTGCGACGGAGAGCGTCTGGCCGGCGATGTCGGCGGTGATCGTGCCGTTGTTGACCAGGTTGAGCGACGGCCCGCCGATGTTCGTGTAGTTGCCCAGGCTTCCCCGGCCGCGCACGGTCACGCCCGTTCCCACCGTGAGCGTCTGGGTCGCGTTCTGGCCATAGACGCCTATCGTGCCACCGTCAATCGCGTAGGTCGCGGGACCGGGGAGAGTGATCGACGTTCCCTGGTAGGCCAGCGTACCGCCAGCGCCGACGTTGGCGGTGCCGCCGTTGAATGTCAGTGGGCCGGTCACCACCGTATACCCGCCGCCCACGTTCAGGTCGCCGTTGATCGCCAGGTTCCCGATGCGGTTGCTGCCGTTGGCGGCGATGACCAGACCCGCGCCCCCGCTCTGGGTGAGCGTTCCACCGCTCAGGCTTCCGGCGACGAGCGTCCAGGAACCCGTGCCGGCGTTGAGGTTCAGCGTAGCGCCGGTGTTGTCCAGATTACCCGTGAGATTCACTTGGCCACCACTGCGGTTGAACGTGCCGATGCCCGCGGTGGTAAAGCTGCCGCCCAGGTTGACCGTGGAGTTGGTCGCGGTGATGGTTCCGGCATTGCTCCAGGCGCCGTTGAGGTTCAGCGTGGACGCGGTGGCGGTGATCGCGCCGCCTGCGGCGTTGCTCCAGTTACCGGCGTTGATGCTGAGGATCCCGCCGCCGATCGCCTGGGCGGTGGTGTTGTTCGTGAACGTGTTTTGCGGCGCGACGGCGAGCGTGAGGCCCGGGACGTCGGCGGTGATGGTTCCGTTGTTCACCAGGTTGAGCGATGGCCCGCCGATGTTGGTGTAATTGCCGAGATTACCCCGGCCTCGTACGGTCACGCCTGTGGTCAGCGTCATGGTCTGCGTTGCGTTTTGACCGTAAACGCCGAGCGTTCCCCCGTCGATCGCATAGGTGGCCGGACTGAGGGTCAAGGCCGTTCCCAGGTACGCCAACGCGCCGCCGCTGCCGATGCTGGCATTGCCACCGTTGATGAACGTCAGCGGGCCGGACACCACCGAGTAACCGCCGCCGACGTTCAGGTCGCCGTTGATCGTCAGGTTTGAAAGGACATTGCTCCCATTGGTGGCGATGACCAGGCCCCCGCCGTTTCCGAACGAGATCGTTCCACCGCTTAGCGTCCCACCGTTCAAGGTCACCGTATTATTAAACTGGCCCGTCGTGCCCAGGTTCAGCGTCCCGCCGAAGGTGAGCACCATCCGCTCCGCGGAGATCAAGCTCTTGATGGACTGGGTGCTGTTGGTCAGCGTGATCAGGCGGTCGCCGGGGACGTCGATCGTCACATCGTCGGTGGGTCCCGGCAGCGCGGGATTGCTGCTCCAATTGCTCGCGGCGGTCCATTGTCCGTCGGCGTCGATGACCCAGGACACGTTGCCCGCGCGTGCCGAAGCAGCGGTCAGGCCCAGCCATAGAAACCCGCACACGGCTGCGTGCCCAATGCGTGCGAGCGCAGCGCGGCGAACGATCAAACCCATCTGATGCGGGATCATATGATCCCTCCTTGAATTCAAGTGCCATCGCGCGGTGTGTAAACACCCAGTTCACCCCGATGCCCTCGGAGCCGCGCGAGGCGTGGATTCTACACGGCGCGCGTTAAATTCGCGAAGCCTTATTCAGGGCAGTTCGCGAATGAAGTACGACACGTTGGCAGGTATCCCGAACGCCCCCCTTGCTAAGGTGTTTCACCGATGAGAACGCTAGCGCCTACGGAAGCTTGATCCGGAGGTTGCGGAACGCCACCGGGCCGTGATCGCCCTGCAGCATGATCGGACCGGTGGGGACTTCCTTGCTGGAGATCTCGCTGCCGGTGGGTTTGGGGGCTTCGACGTCCTTGTGGATTTCCTTGCCGTTCAGTTTCACGCTGATGAACTTGGCGCTCGTGGTCTTCTTGCCGTCGGCGTCGAACCTGGGGGCTTGGAAGATGATGTCGAGGGTCTGCCACTGGCCGGGGGCTTTGGCGTCGTAGTTTTCGGCGATCGGGTCGGCGGTGTTGTAGATGCCGCCGAGGTCGGCCTTGGTGGGCTTCTTTTTGCCGAAGGAGTCGAAGACCTGCACCTCGTAGCGGCCCATGAGGTAGACGCCGGAGTTGCTGCCCTTGGGCACCATCAGCTCGACGTGGACTTCGCAGTCGCCGAACTCTTTTTCGGTGTAGATGTCCGTGCCGTGCTGGCCGACCTTGAGGTCGTTGACGAGCAGCGGCACGTCGCCCGCAGGCGTGCCGGAAGGATCGAGTTGCTTCTCGTTGGCGGCATCGAGCTTCACGTCCGAGACATTTTTCCAGAGGCTCTTCTTCTGGTCCTTGTATTTCCAGCCGGTCATGTCCTTGCCGATGAGCGTGACCTCGTCAGCGGCGCGGGCGGTGGCGGTGATGAAAGAGAAGGCAATCAATAAAGCAGCGAGTCGCGCGGACATGTTGGCTCCTTGAGAGATGAATGAAGGATTCTATCGAATGCGTACCGCGCGTGGGAGCTTTTGTGGCGTGGCCAGGCGAAGACCTTTCGCGCCCAAGCCGCTCACAAGCATCTTCGTTATTTTCCGGGCGGGTGGGTTTGTCGAACGCGAAACATCGTCTTATCCCTCGCGGCCAGGTATTCAACCACACCGTCGGCGCCCATCGACAGGTGGCGGGGCAAATAATATTCGTCGAAGGATGGTCCTTCCTTGCCGTCAATGACCAAAAACGATTTGCCGTTCTTTCGCACTGCCAATATCACGTGACGGCTGTCCAAACTGAAGTCGGACCATCCGATGTCGTCGTATTCCGCCCCGGGTTTGCCATTGACGATGGCGAGGGATTTCCCATTCCTTTTGGCGACGTAGCACATTTGTTTTCCGTCAGCGCTGAACTGGGGCTGCCCGACTTCTTCATAAGCCGGGCCCTGCTTACCATCCATCACGACAAACTGCTTCGGTCCTTTTTTGGCCACGTAGACCAAGTGTTGACCATCGGGGCTGAAGACCGGCGTGCGGACCTCATCAAATGACGGTCCCTCCTGACCATCCGCCACAATGAATCGATTGGCGCCTTGTTCCACCACATACGCCGTACGCGTGCCGTCAAAGCTGAACGCCAGTTCAAGGATTTGATCGTAGGACGGCCCTTCATGTCCATCGACCACGACGCGCGACTTCGCATCTATCGACGCCGAATAGGCCGTGTGCTTGCCATCGCCGCTGAATGGCCAAGTGCTGTCGTCGAGATCGTGATAGGTGGGAAAATCGATCGTGTCATATTTCGCTCCCGGCCGGCCATCCACGACAAGAAACTGTTTGCCGTTCTCTTCCGCGATAAACGCCAGATGTGCCGCATTCCCTCGAAATTCAACCCATTTGATTCCTGATTGCCGGACTTCCTTTCCGTCCACGACCAACAACTCTTGTCCGGCCTTTTGCGCCGTGTAGTTGAGGCGCTTCCCGTCGGGACTGAATATGGGCTGGCTGATGCCGTCATACGCCGTGCATTCCACGCCGTCGGCAACTACGAAGACTTTCTCACCCTTCTGTGCCACGTATGCAAAATGCTTACCGTCGGGGCTGAACGTCAGCGCGCGGACCTGGTTGAAGTGCGCTGTTGCCTGTCCATCGATCACGACGAACTGCGAAATTCCCTGTTGCGCCACGTGGGCGAAGCGCTTTCCATCCTGAGTAAATTTCAGTTCGGCAATGATCGGGATCAAATCAGCGCCAAGTTGGGGTGGGTCGTACGCTGGTCCGGCCTGACCATCAATGGTTACCCGCCACTTCGTTCCCTGCGTCCACACCAGAGCCAAGTGACGACCGTCTGCGCTGACGGCGCGCTTCTGTATTTGGGCTGCGTCGGGAATCTGATAAAGCGGCTGTATTTGAGCCGACGCATCGTCGGCGACCGCTGGGAACGTGGCGGAGCCACTAATAGCCAGCACGAAGATCAGCACGTGCGGAATGGCGCAACGGGCGAACATGTTGGCTCCTTTGAAAGTCGATTAGAAGTGACACCGAGACATAACACTGAGTGCGAATTTATTCTATTGATTCTCCTCTCTGTGTCTCTGTGACTCTGTGACATATTCGGCCTTGTTGATTACGTTAGTCGCATGGTCGCAGCGAGTTCGGGAACGCCGGTTGGGGGGGTGGGGGTTGCGCTGTCTGTTGGGACGGCGATCGTGTGGGGGATTTCGCCGATTTTCATGGCGAGCGTGGGGCGGCGGATCGGGTCGCAGAATACGAATATGCTGCGGGCGTTGTTGGCGGCGTTGGGGTTGGGGCTGGTGGTGTTGCCGGTTTATTGGGTGTTGCGCGGCGGGCATGTTGCTTCTCCCGGGGTGGGGCAGTGCGGATGGCTGATCGCGTCGGGGACCGTCGGGATGGTGATTGGGGATGCATGTTTTTATGAAGCCCTCGTGCTGCTGGGGCCGCGGCGGGCGGTGAAGGTGAATACGCTGGCGCCCGTAGTGGGGGTGTTGGTGGGGTGGTTGTGGTTGGGCGAGGCGCTGGGGACGATGGCGCTGCTGGGGGCGGGGCTGGTGATTGGGGCAGTGATGTATGCGACGTTTGCGAATACCAGTACGCCGGGGGCGGTGAGTGCGGAGCCGGGGCGGATGTCGGGGTTTGGGTTGTTGTGTGGGTTGATTTCGGCGGCTTGTATTGGGCTGGGGTCGGTGCTGGGGCGGCAGGCGTATCGCGTGGCGGGGGAGGGGCCGCTGGACCCGATCGTGGCCACGGTGGTGCGCGTGGGGGGCGCGGCGGTTGTGCTTTGGACGATCGCGATCTTGCGCGGGCGGACGTTGATCGTGCTGCGGTTTTTGGGGGATCGGGCGGTGCGGTCGCGGTTGGCGGTGGGGACTTTTCTGGGGCCGCTGGTGGGGATGATCGGGTTTGTGTCTGCGCTGAAGTTTTCGCCGGCTGGACTCGTGAGCACGATCATTTCGACGAGTCCGCTGGTGATTTTGCCGGTGGTGGCGGTGCGGTATCGGATGCGGGTTGGTGTTGGGATCGTCATTGCGGGGATCCTCGCGGTGGTGGGAGTGGGGCTTATCTCGTGGAAGTAGGGTTCGTTACGTTGGGAGCGGCGAGAGATCGGGCGGGGCGAAGGTGAGTGACCGGGTGGTGTTGTCCGCATAAGTGACGCGCAGGTGAACCGGCTGGCCCGGCTGGGGCGCGGCTTCAAACGCCACCGTCGGCGGCGGGACGGGCACGTTGCCGTTGTTGCTCACGTCGTACGGCGAGATGAGCGTCACGAAGACGGCCGAGGTGCCGGTTTGGGAGATAGCGACGCGCGTCGCGGGCTGCTTTTCGTCGGGGGGGCGGCCGCGAAGAGACGAACGTATCGAGCAGCGCGACCTGCTGGCCGGGGACGGCAAGCGACTGCATGCGCACGCGGCTGTTCTTGGTCAGGAACGCGTCGATCACGCCCGGCGCGGACTGAACGACATTCGTCCCGCCGCCAAACAGGTTGAACGAGGTGGTGAACGTGTGCGCGACGTCGGACCGCCCCCAATCTACGGCAATCATCAGGTCCAGGGACCGCTTGGTGCGATCGACCCAGAGCGTGCGGCCGACCGTCGGACGACCCGCCAGGTACTCATAGGCGTGGTGGTGGGCGGTGAAGCGGCCCTCGGTGGCAGTGGTTAGGAACTGATCGACGACGATCTTCGGACTGCCCAAGCCCTCGACAGCTTCGTGGTTCAGCCCCTCGATGCTGATCGTGTTGTGGGCGGGGGTCGAGATGACGTAGGCGCGGTCGGCCGAGTTGTCGTAACGGAAGGGGCCGGGGTCGGGGATGAGCGGGGCGATCAGGTCGCTCCAGTACTCGAAGTTCAACAGATCGTAGTGGCCGTGCGTGCCGCCCTTGGGACCGGCATCAGCGATCAACTGCTCGTTGCTGACAATCCCCTCGGATGAACCGGAACTCTCAGCGCCGCGGAGCATGTAGTATCCGGTGTCGGGAAGTGCATAGGACGGTCCGCGGTCGTTTAGCCGGTTAGGATCGCCGACGTAGTTGGTGAGCAGCAGGTCCCGCCCGACGAGCAGGACCTGATCGATGTTTGGCCGCGCGATCAGGTATCGCCGGTCACCCAGCAGCAGCCCGCAGAGCGTCAGGAATGGTCCGGGGTTCGCCGAGCGATATGTATCAGAGAGACCGGGAATCTGGCCGTGCGGACTGAGCACTTGGTACAGGCTTTCGACGGAATTGGTCAGGATGCGCCTGCGGTTCTTCGTCCAGTACGTCCTGCCGTTGAGCTCGGACAACTTGTAGGTCTCGAGGAACGCATCGAGCGCGCTGGCTTGGTAGGAGGGGGTCTCCTCGACTTGGCCGCCGTCGGGATAGAACTGGGTGCCAAGGCAGCGGAACGTCAGGTCGACCGCATGCGTCTCCCATGCCGCCGCCAGCGTAAATTCGGGGAACATTAGCGCCACCCGCAGCAACCCCGCGGCGTGGATCGCGGTGCGGTTCTTCAGGACGGACGATGGCGTCACGCGGTCGAGGAAGTCGCCATGTTCGCCGATCTTCTTGAGGAACAGCGTATTGGCCGCGGGCGTCCAGTCGGCTGATCCGAGGGCCAGGAAGTAGGCGTCGATCCAGTTCTTCGCGCGGTCGGCGGCGTCGAGCAGCCACCAGTGCGGGCTGGACGCCGCCCAATCATCCGGGTTCTTGAGCGCCGGGGTTTGGGCGGACCACGACTGCAACTGGGCGACGAGCTCCCGCACGTAGCGGCCGTCGCCGGTGACGCGATAGGCGATCCCCAGGTCGCGCCAGAATCCGTGGCGGTTGAGCGAATGCAGGAAGTCGGGGTTGTCGGTCGTCCGCGGGGCAACATCCCAATCGATCGCGGTTCCGAGTTGTACGGTGTAAGACTCGGAGTTGATCTGCTCGGGGAAACGGTGGGCCAAGATGGCATCGGCCTTGTCCAGCGTGGACGCCACCTCTTGCGGTAGGATTTGGTTGACGAAGTCCGCGTAGCGCGGGAGCTGACGACCGTTGTAGAAGTAGACGGGCCCGGCGCGCCGCGCCATGTACTTGAGCAGGCTGGCGTCGAACGCCGCATCGCCCGAGTGCCGCAGCGTCTTGCGCAACGACGCGGCGAGATCGCCGGAGAACCGGGCGATCAGGGCGCGGCGGTCGGTGTGCGTCAGCGCGGTGGCGACGTGCGCTGTCGAAGCCGTGACGGTTGACGCTCGCAGCGACGTTCCTGCCAAGATCGCAGGAGCAGGCGCGGCTGACGAAAACTGAATCCGCGACTCGAGTGGTTCGAAGCCGACATGGTTTCCTAGCACCATTTTTTGTGTCCCCTTTATGGAACAAATGCGATTCGAATCAGCCGCCTTGGGAAGTCAGAGCCTTTTGTTCATCGGCCATTTGCTGTTGCAGGCGTTTAACTATGTCGGGGTGTTCTTTGGCGACGTCTTTGGATTCGGCGGGGTCTTTTTCGAGGTCGTAGAGTTCGGGGGGGGCGGTTTGGCGGTCGGGGAGTTTTAGTTTCCAGTTGGCGCTGCGGTGGGCTTCGAGGCGGTCTTGCGCGTAGAAGAAGAAGTCTGCGCCTTCGCGGGGTTTGTTTTCAAAGAGGAGTGGGGTGAGGTCTTTGCCGTCGATGGGTTTTGTGGTTTGCGGTTTTGCGCCGGCGATGTTGAGGAAGGTGGGGAAGAGATCTAAGAGGATGGCGGGGCGCGATTCGATTCTGGGTTTGAATTTGGCGGGGAACCAGGCGATGGCGGGGACTCTGATGCCGCCTTCGTAGGTGGAGAATTTTCCGGCGCGCAAGGGGCCGGTGACGCCGCCTTCTTTTCCGACGGCGGGGCCGTTGTCGGAGGAGAAGAAGATGAGGGTGTTGTCTTCGAGGTTGGCTTGTTTGAGGGCGGCGCGGAGCTGGCCTATGCTGGCGTCGATTTCTTCTACGGCTTGGGCGTAGGTGGTGGTGAGGGGCGTATGCGGCGCAGTGTGGGCCAGCATTAGGAAGAAGGGTTGTTTCTTTCTCGACTGCGCGGCGATGAAGTCGGTGGCGGCGGTGGTGTAGCGCTGGGTGAGGGTTTCGATGGGGGCTTGTTTTTCGATGATGCGGTTGTCGTTCCAGAATTCCCTGGGGTCGGTGTCGTGGCCTCTTAATAGGCCTTGGAAATGATCGAAGCCGTGCTTGAGGGGGTGGTGTTGGGGTTGGTCGCCCAGGTGCCACTTGCCGGCGAGCATGGTGGCGTAGCCTTGTTTTTGGAGGAGCTGGGGGAGGAGGGTTTCGGAGTCGGGGATGCCGGTGGGGGTGTTGGTCATTAAGGAGTAGGTGAGGCGGAAGCGGACGGGGTAGCGGCCGGTGAGGAGACCGGCGCGGCTGGGGGTGCACTGGATGCCTGCGGCGTAGAAGTCGGTGAAGCGGATGCCTTCGGTGGCTAGGCGATCTAGGTTTGGGGATTTGATTGTGGTGTTGCCGTAGGAGGCGAGGTCGCCGTAGCCTAGGTCGTCGCAGAGGATGAGGATTAGGTTGGGTTTGGTGGGTTCGTTTTGCGCCGGCGCGCGTTGGGGGAGGAGGAAGAGGAGGGAGAGGAGGGAGAGGAGGAGGAGGGACTGCCATTTTGGCGGGTGGGTTCGTTTTGCAGAAATGGAGTTGGCGGGGGATGGGGCGCGTTGGCGCGCTTTGGTGCGCGGCGGCGCGCTTTGGCGGGTGTTAAGATGGGGAGGTGAAAATTCGCGTTTTGCTAAGACTGTGCATTTGCATGCATTTTCGTGCATTGGGATGGAGGCGGGGCGGGCGGTGAAATGAGGCGCGAGCGCTGCATGCGAAGACAGCGTAGACGCGAAGAATTTGAGCATGGATCCTCCCCTTGAGTTCAAGGAATATCGTATCTAACATTGTCCGAACTGTCAAGCTTATTAGGATTGGCATTCACGCGAATCTTTAAGGCGAGTTGCATTATGTTGACCGCGCGGTTGAAGAAGGGGTTTCACTTTTTGGGTCGAGTTCTGAAGATTGCGCTGGGCTGTGTGGCTCTTTTGGCGTTGACGTTTTGGCCGCTGAGCTATTGGAGTGAGCGCCTCTTTCTGGTCCGTGAATTTATACCCGACGTTGGGAGCGATCGGCGGTATTTTACATCTGAAGTGGGATGCCGTCACGGCATCGCGTGGGTCTGTTGGACGCCCGGCGAGGATTTGTCAGAATCGGAGTTGATTACGATGCGGTTTATGCGGGAGTCGGCCCAGCAAAAGGGGTGGGCTCACGGAGCAGATGGCCGAGTGGATTGGCATCTTGAAGGGGGAAAGGGATGGGGAAACTTACGATGGAGCGAAACGTATGGGGCGGTCTCCAGAATGATTCTAATCCGGTATTGGTCGTTGACCTGTCCGCTGTGGCTTTTAGCTGGGGTGGCGGGCGCTTGGCCTGGAGTAAGCACGATTCTCTGGGTGAGGCGGCGGGGAAAGGTGGCAGCCGGGTGCTGTCGGCGGTGCGGGTACGACTTGCGCGCTTCGCCTGAACGGTGTCCGGAGTGTGGTGAGGTCGTGTATCAATTGAAACCTGGTGATCGGAGAAGGTGAATCGCGGAGTACGGGAATGGGCGATTCGCGTTACGTGAGTTGTTTGTAATTGGTTTGTATTTTTATTTGAGAGGGGTTTGGCGCGGGAGTGGGCGGAAGTTTCCGTAGGCGAGGGGAGGTCTCTGAGGAGGGAATGCTTGCGCTGGTCTTGTTGGCGGGGGTTGAAAATGCATGGATGTCGGAGTCCTTGTATCCCGGGTGTGCTGGCACGGGCGGGACGCCCGTGATACGGGGAGGGGACCGCACGGAACGAGTTCCGTGGGCTTTGAATTTGATCCTTGCTCGTTCATCTGTAAACACCTTTTCATATAGTACTTGTAATTTCCATCGATTCTGGCGGGATGCTCGCTCTGCTAGTTTTCTGCTGGTTTTTCACCTCCTCCCGTCGTCTCACGCGAGCTCACGATCGCTCCCGATGGGGGCGCGAGCATCGCCGCAAAGCAAACGGTCCCGATCGCGTCCAGCAAATCCTGCTCGGTCGTGTGGCAGTACTGCCGCACGATCTCCAGCGAACTGTGCCCCATCAGTTCCATGATCCTGAACGTCTGGACGTTTTGACGGACGAGAAAGCTGCAATAGACGTGACGAAAGGTGTGGGTTGTGCCCTTGGTCACCTTCCCGGCCCGCATCGCCGCCTTGACCGCCAGCCAGATCCGGTGCTTGCGCCACAACCCCTTCTGCTTGCCATTGGTCCGCTCGGCGTAGAACAACCAGGGACCCGGCGAAGCGGCGGCCGCGCGGGTCGCGATGGTGGCAGCCTCGGGACCGAGCGGCACGATCCGCTCGTTGCCATGCTTGGGCCGCCACTTCTGGCCCGACAACGAACAGGTCTTGGCGCGGATCTTCACGCGCGGCGGATCAAGCGCCAGGTCCGCCTGGGTCAGCCAGCAGAGTTCATCAACCCGCAGGCCGGTCATGCGCAGGAAGTTGAACAGGTCGGCAAAACCCGCTGGCGCGTGATCCAGCACCGCGTTCAGCTCCGCCGGCGTCCAGCAGTGCGCCAGGGTCTTGACCGCCACCGGCAGCTCGTACCCGGCGCCCGGGTCGCTCTGCAGCAGGTTGCGCTTGCGGGCCCACTTCATGAGCTGGCGGACGACCTTCATCTTGTCGCGCACCGTGCGCGGCAGGTTTGCACCCGCCTTGTATCGGCCCCCGCGGCCGCGAGGCTTGGCTGGCTCACCTGCGGGCAGGACGACGCCGGTCTCCTGCAAGGCGGCCTGATAAGCCTCCAGCTGCGCGGCCGTGACCTGACGCAGGTAGCGCAGCCTCTCCCCGCTGCAGAACATTTCGAATGCCTTCAGCTTGGCGTTATAGCCGACCAAGGTGCCCTGGCTGCGCCCGCGCGTCTTCAGCGATGCGAGGTAGTCCTTGGCGGCGGTGGCGATCGTTACCGGCCTGGCATCAGGAGCCTCGGCCTGCTTGAGCTCGATCTGGGCGTCCTTCTTGCGGGCGAGTTTCCTGGCCTTGGATTTGCTCGAGGTCTTGAGCGACAGGCGGACCTGTTTGCCATCGACGCTGTACTGGTGGTTCCAGTTGGGGGAGATGGCCGGATCGCGGTAAATGGTCACGTGACCGACGCGCTCGCGCTCGGCGGCGCCCTTTGGACCAGCGGCTCTCGCCGCGGGCGTGGCGGCCGTCGTTGAACGGGCGACCCCATGGGATGCGCAGGCCTGATCGATGGGGGCGTCTGCTCCCGTGCTGTCGTCATCGCTACTCTGTTCGTGGTTCATGGATGTTCCTTGTGAGTGTGGTGGGGGTGCGCAGCGTCGGACGAGGTCGAAGGGGAGCGCGTTTGCCCCCCCCGTGCCCTACGCGCCATCGTCGTCCCCGTCCTCCGCGGCGCCGGTCAGGATCAGGCGGACGAAGGCGTCCCGGTTGATGCGCAGACCGGTGCTGGATTTGAGACCGTCGAGCCGCCCCAGACTTGACCAGTTGTGAATGGTGCCGACCGCGCGACCGGCAATGGCCGCGGCCTCTTTCGCCGTGAGCAGCGGGCGGGGGTATTCCTGAGCGTAGTGTTCGATCAACGCCTGGATTTGTTGTTCGGACATCGTCGTCTCCCGATCGAGTTCTTCTGATTGGGCGCTCGCGTGCGCCTTACAGAACTCGATCGGGGGAAGCTTGGATTTCGAGTGACGGATTATGTCTGACGATCATCTTCCGGCCGCGCGGTGGTCGTCTATGCGCAGGATGTGTCGGCATGACCGGCGGCCATTAGCCGCCGGCAACTTGGTGAATCTGCAAAGCAAGGGGATCAAAGACGGTCGTAAGCGGACGGTTGGAGATACCAGTCACTGCCGCCGTGGACGCTGGCAAGCGCCCCGAGGTCCTTGCGAACGGCGTCGGCGCTTGACTTGACGTCTTCGTCCGAGGCGCCGGCCATATCGGGCACTAAGAAACGTGTAAACGCGAGTCGTACCTTGTCCGCTTTGCCCTCGAGCGCATCGGCATGGCGACTGTAGAGCACCCGCCAGTAGTGCTGGAGCCGGAAGATTCGCGCATAGCGATCGATCGACTTCTTACCCTGGGTGTCGGCGGAGACGAGTTCCATCCAATCTTTGAGGTGGGTAGGCAGGGTTCGACCGTGACTCAGGGCCGCGTCAGTCATCTCACGCATCTGGTCGCGCGATGGCACTGGAAAGATGAAGGGAAGGGACATCATCGTGCTAAGACGCATGGACGCGGCTGCCAACTGTGGGTCTGCTAGCGGGAACTGGGGTCGGGCGGGCTTGGGCAGGAATGGACCGGCCAGCCCCAACAAGTGCCAGCGCTGGCAGAACGCGTCGCGCGCTGTGGCAAAGGTGATGTACTGCGCCTTGGGCGAGCCCGGCAGCGGGGTGGTCATCGAGTTGGTCGGGTCGGGTGAGGGACCGTCGATTCCGAAGCGCTGAATCGCTTCATGCCATCGCGCAAAGAACGCTGCTTGTTCGGCAATGAAGCTCGTGCAAAGGGCCAGCCACCCGGCGTAGCCCCGGCAAATCTGGTGGCTCCATTCGATCCACTCCATTGCCTGAGTCACCGCGCCGGTTACCCGGGGTGTGATCCACGCGAGTGCGACCGGCGCGTGCGCCTGGGCCAGTTTCATTAACTCAGCCATGGACGATTGTCCGGCCGCCGGCGTCGACCCAAGCAGGTCGTAGACGATGTCGACGCCTGCACGCAACCCGATCACGTCAGGGTGGACGGCGGTCGCGTTGGCAAGGGCGCGGTCCAGCGCGAGCAGCGCGCGGTTGAAAAACGCTTCGCCGACGGCCGCGACGACAAAGTCGAGCAGCGCGCGTGGGAGCGTGAAGAAGTGACGGCCGGCGACGAGAGGATGGTTCTGATGTGCCTCGGACGCGTGCGTGCAGGGGGAATTCTCGTGGACGGGAGCGGGTTCAGCCGCTGGATTGGGCGGGGCGGCGGGTTCTTCGGCGGCGTTGCGAGTCGTCATAGGGTCGAATTCATTCATCGTCATTATGGCGGCTCACGCTGGGGGGTTGAGAAGGTCCTGCGTTGCCGTGCTACGACTGTAGCGCCGTCTGCCCTGCCGGTCCAGTGACCTGCGAAAAAGCGAGGTATTCTTAGAGGTGGAGGACTTGTCGGGTGCCGATTCTGGTGGGGGATTCTCACAGGCTGAATGAGGGAAGGAGGACGTTCCGCGGCAAGAGCCCAACCGTCGGCGAGCGCTTGATACGCTTACTCGCACCGCACACGAGGGGTCGCCGGGGTTTGGTGATAGAGTTTGGAGAGCGACCGACAAAAGAGGGCGGCCAGGGCAGGGCGCGTGCCCTTGGCGCCCGGCCGACCTGTCACAAAGGAGTCAATTGGGATGCGGGCAGCCTACGTGGCTACTCTTGAGAAAGGTACTTTGGCGCCTGTGAGATCGTTAGCCAGGAGCGGTTGCCGGCCTGCGCGGTCATTTTAGGTGGGATTTGCAGCGTCAGGAGGGGCATCTGATGTCTAGGCCATCGATCAACTTATTATGACGCATTTCCACTCGGAAGTAAGGACGGAGGCAGCGCTGGGGACAGTCGGGAATCCATCACAGCGTCTACAGCGTTATTCGGCTGTTAACTGGAATGCTGTAGGTTCGAGTCCTACCCGCGGAGCTTTTGACCATTACTGACACTCGTTGGCCGAGCTTGGTCTCCAGCACGGCGGGCAGGTCTCGATGACAGGGCACCGAACAAAGGACTGAAATCACCTGGATGGCATCGAATGTGCATAATTTCGGCGTGCCCGGTCGATACCACGAATACGGTGGCACGTCCGATAACAAAATTCCGAGCGGAGTTGGTTGCCCGGTGGCAGCGTCGTATTGCGGCTGGCCACGACGAGGCCCCCGCATTTCTGGATCACGTCTTTTCGGCCCGGCGATTTGTCACGGGGTTATTCTCGTCACTCGAAGCCTGCCGAGTCGGCGATGGAGACGGCTATCGCGATGTGACAGCGGAAATACTGGCCGGATGCCTCAGCGAAGTTGTGGACGTGCCCCTCATGCAAATGGAAGTTCCCTGTCAGGGAGGCCGGATCGACATCGAAATGCCCCTTCGGCTTGAAGCTCTCGGACAATACCCCCTCTGGGATCGCTGGGCAACGAGGTATCGAGCTAGCAGCATTCTCGTGGAGGTGAAAAATGAAGCCAGTAGGACAGACCTCCGCGCCGTTCATCAGATCGAAGCGTACCTCCATCATGCCGGTCGGGGCGGGCTCGGGCTCCTGGTATCGCGATCTGGGATGACAGCCAATGCGTCGAAACTGCTCTCCGGAATTGCTAGGGCGGGCGACAACCTAATCATCCCCATCAGCCATGAGGACTTCACGCACCTTGCTAAAGCCCGTAAGAAGGGTGCCGTCGCGGTGATGGAGTTTGTGCGGAGGAAGCAGACCCTCCTCTTGCAGTCTGCCTAATAATTCGTCCAGTGGGATAATCCCGCCTGTATCTCGATCACGTTGGGAATTTCGTGTTTCCTCTGAAGGGCGGCAATTCCGCATCTGACGACGCGGCCACAATCACGACGTTACACAATTTTCCCACGGCGCGGCACACCGATGCGTAAAGCGGATCGGAGGACGAAAACTTCAGCGTGTCCATTCGCGCGCGGAGGCGGCTGAGATAATCCCACTGGCAGTTCAGCAAAATCAACAGAACTTTATCCCCCACCGCGTTCGAATCCTAACTTCCCCGTCTGCGAAGACATGTGGGGTCATGGGTCTGCGGACGCTGTCTGGCTCTGAGCCGCGTTGGTAGCGACGATTCCCGCTGGTTCACCAGGCAGTCGTTCGTCCCTCGAAGGGCGGTAGCATCGTAGCATGACAAGCGTCAGATGCCGACCAAGCAGTTGAGCATTCCCAATGAATACGAGTATGCTGCACCTCTCGAACGGGTATTGGGACACGAACTACGCGGGAAGGTACAACATGGCCCGTCACTATCGAGCCGGAATCATTGCCGCTATTCTTCTCATCTTTAATGGGTGCTGCGAGAACGAGAGATCCCAACTTTCAGCGGCAAACGAAGAACTCAGGGGACTAAGAGCGGC
>JAQGHM010000112.1 GCA_028291615.1 Phycisphaerales bacterium
ACAATGTCAAGGACGTGATGGACAACGCCCCCAATAAGGACGGCGAATGGTTCACCTACGAGATCATCTTCGAAGGCTAGCACGTCGTCCTCAAGATCGACGGCAAGACCACCACCGATTGGACCCAGCCCGACGACTGGAAAGGCCCCGACGAAAAGATGAAGGGCCGAGTCCTAGACCACGGCACGATCGCCCTCCAAGGCCACGACCCCGGCTCCAAGGTCCTCTACAAAAGCGTCGCAATCAAACCATTGCCATAGGCGGCATGTCTTGTCGGGTGCCATGCTCACGCCCGCGGCGCGATGAATCAGTCTCGCGAACCGCAATCGAGCGGGCGTGAGCATGCCTGTGGCCGCGGGTTGAGAAGGTGCACGCAAATCCGCCTCTTCTTCTCCCGTTTTGGAAATCTGGGCACCTTGCTCCTTTACCGAGCACTGATACCGTCCTCCCTTGGTCATGCGCGATAACCGCGCCTGATAGAGGGAGCGCCCAATGCTTGTCTTAACCCGATCCAAAGGCCAAAGCGTCTTCGTGGAGATCGCCGGCCAGGTCCTCGAAATCACCATCAGTGACGTTCGTGGCGACAAGGTCCGCCTCGGCTTCGCCGGCCCCCTCTCCTTCGACATCTCTCGAAGCGAACACTACGAACGCACCAAAACCGCAAACATCGAGTCCTCCCATCTGACCCCCAAGGATCTCCCCACCCTCGATAAATGAACGCGCGCAAAAGCCCACGGAACTTGTTCCGTGGGTTTTCTCTCAACGCACTACAAACAGCAACACCTTCCCCTACCCATTCCCCCCCATCGGATCCGCCCCCAGCGTCCCCACCAGCGCCGCCAAATACTCCGCCGACGACACCCGCTCCAGTTCCCGCGTCGCCGCCGCCAAACGGTCCCTCAAATGCAGGCGATCCGCATCCTCCGCGCCGGATTCGTCCTCCACAAACTTCGCCACGTACCCCACATGCCGCTCCCACAACGCCCGGTCGCGCTCCTGCTTGGTCCGCAACCGCGCCGCGTACCAGTCACTCTTCAGCAAATACTCCCGCGTGAACATCCGCCGGATATCTTGGTCGTGCAACGACTTCCCCTCGTAATGCCCGTGCGCCATCACGTGCAGGATCGCCTGCAGCGGTGGGCACGCCTGAGCAATGCTTCCGTCATCGAAGTACTGCCGCGCCACGCGCTCGTGCGCCTCGGCGATGTTCAAGATGCCGTCCGCATACGAATCCAGGTCCTGCGTCTCGGGCTTGAGCAACCCCTGATCCAGCACGCGATTAGGATTGGCAAACAGCCGGCCGAAATACGTCCGCACGAAGCTGTACGTAATCCGATACCCCAGGCGCGACGCGGGAATCTTCCGCCCGTCGTGCTCGAAATCTTCCAGCTTCTCCAGGTAACCGTTCTGGATCAAAAAGTTCGGATCCCGCTGTTCCGGCCGCAATCGGCACCACAACTCGGGGATCATCAACGACAGATCATGATCGACGCGCCCGTTGGGCCCGACATACCCCGCAGCCGTCGAAAAACCCGCCAGGCCCGTCAGGATATAACTCACCAGCGCCGTGTTCAGATCCACCGTCGGCGAGAGCGCATTGAACGGCCCCTTGGTCAGCGCCCCTTCCGAACCTGCACCGGTCGTAGACGGACTCTTGCCCGTCAGCGAGCAGATGAAATCCATGAACAGCTCAGGAAGCTCCTGATAGTGAATCGGATTGAACACGGCCAGCGATCGAATCCCCGCGGCCTGCTCCGGTGGATTATTCCTCCGCCCGAACAACACCGCATCCACCGGCGTCACCACCGGCCTGTTCGCCGGCACCGACCGCGCCAACCGCAGACCCATCTCCGCCAGGTGCTTGTTCAACGGGTTGACCAGTTCCAGCAACGGCTGAAGGTAGCGCGGATTCTTCGACGGCTTGCCATCCACCAGCCGCGGGTACGCCGAGCAGACGACGTAACCCCCCTGCTGCTTCGCCGCGTCGAACAGCAGCCGCTGCATCGGCGGCGTATACCGGTCATACTCCGTAATGCGGTGGACGATCTCCTGCGCCACCTGTGCCGTCAGCGGCTCGTAATTCGAAAGGAAATTGTCCGCCCGTGAGACGTCAAGCTCGGCCTGCTTATCGAACCCCGGATGAATCGCGTCGTCCGGCCGCTGGAACAGGCGATACTCGCAGTTCTGCACCAGCTTGAGACTGTGCGAATTCGTGGGGATCGACAACTCCTTCAGCCACCCCGGCGGCACGACGGTCGACGCGCTGATGTCGTCCTCGGTCTGCACCTTCATCGCCGGGTAAAAGTCCTGGCGCAGCCGGTAATTCTTCCACGTCTGGTTGGCGAGCAGTCCGACGCGCAGGTACGAGCCGCCCGCCGGCTTGTCGTCCACCTTCAGCTCGTGCCCCGGCTCGCCGTTGATCACGTCCACGGTAAAGTGGCTGCGCCAGTCGTTCCCCCACTGCGGCTTGTAAAGACGCTTGATCAGGTAGAGCAGCGAGAAGATCGGGCTCGGGATGCTCTCCAGCCACTGGTTATATTCGTCGCTGTAATCCGGCGAAGGCGTCAGCAGCTTGATGACCGACCCCAGCGACCGCCCTTCGCTCAGGATCGGGCGCGTCGGCGTCTTCGAATAATCCTGCGGCTCCTTTCCCTTCCGCCACCGCCGTCCGTGGTCCTTCGCAAACACCTGCTCCACCTCGTCCAGGTCCTTCTGCAGGTCGCCGACATAGACCGGGCCGTAAATCATGTAATCGTGCAGCGACTTGCTGATCTCCGACTTCCCGCCGCCACTGACGGTGCAAGGCTTATGGCAGAACGTCCCCTCACCGATCGTGACGATCAGCCGAAATCGACCCGACGACGGGTGCTTATCGACGTAGATCTTCGAACCCCAGGGCGTGACATAGAAATGACCGATCAACAGCGGAAGCGTTTTGACCACCCCGTCGTACATCCATGTCACGCTCTGCGTGCGAAGCGTGAGCGTCGCATCTTCCGGAATGTAAATGACATTGGGAAACTTGCGATCGACCCCATACCCCTCCGGAAAAACGTGCATCCAGGCCCCGTGATCCTTGACCACCTGCGCGAACGTCCGGCCATTCGAGTACAGGGCATTGGGGATGTACTCGTCCCCCAGGTTATAAGACGGAAACACCAGCGCCCCGCCTGCATGCTCTTCTTCCGCATTGCCATAGAGGTTGGCGGCGTAGGAGATCTGTGTCTTAACCTCCTTTTTGCAATAGCCGTAGTAGTTGTCCGCAATCAACGTAACGATAACGCCCGCTTCATTGCGGCACGTTACTTTGAACGCCTGCCCATTGTTGTATTTCTCCCCCGGCTCCTTCCAACATTGCTGATCGCGCCGCTGCCGCGCCGTGGCCGCGTCGTACTGGGGCAACCCCAGCTCCTTCTTCGTAAGCTCGCAAAGATGCGGCGCCAGGATGACGCAACCCGTGTGACCGGACCAATGCAACACGTCCAGCCCAGCGTCATTGTCCGGAAGCATCGGGTCGCCCGCATTTCCGAAAATGGATTCGACAAAGTCCAGATTCGAGACAAGGCTACCCGGCGCAAAAAACCGGATCTCCAACGTCTTTTTCAGGCTCACCCCAGGAATTTCCGGACAAACCAACGGCCGCAACAAAAGCGAGCAAAACACCTCGGCAGGCCGCGCCTGCTTCGCAGTAAACGGCAGAACCAAAAGCGCGCGGGGCGGATTGACCGCGTGCCGAAACAACTTAGCGAAGATCTCCCGCCCCACCGCGACCTTGTCGTCAGGAATTGGCAGCCCCCCTTCGGTGACGTGGAAAGTGCCTTGCGTAGTGCGGCGGTCCGATCGCGGGTTGTGGAGCACCCCATTTTTAACACGGTAAGACTTCACAAGCGGACTTTCGTACTCGTCCGCCGCATAAGGCAGGGAAAGCTCGCGCGCAACCCCATGCTGCTCCAAGATAAGCGTCTGACCAGGAAGACGAAGGTTCACATCGCCCAGGTAAGTTTGCAGGAACGATTCAACCCGGCGGTCAGCCGGACATCGATATTCCTCCAACAACCGCGATTTCTGCCGGTAATTCGCCAGCAACCCCCCAGCAACCTCCACAACCGCACCATCCGCGCGCGGCGAGGGGCTAGCAAGCCCCATCGAGAGCAACTGCAGGTGAATACAACGGTGCAGATAAGTCTGCCGAGCCACCAATCCACCAAAGTCCGGCAAAAATCCGAGCACCTTTTCAAGATGTTTCATAATAGAAGCAAACCCGCGCGGCCCAAGAACAAGGTTAGTTGATCGAGCGGGGGGGATCAAGTTTGGGGGGATTGTGAAGATAGCTGTCGGAATGATATGGATTTGCGCCATGGCTGAGGAAGGCTGACCTTACAGGCGGTACAGTCGCGCCGGCGGATGCCCTGTAGAGGGCAACTGAGATTCTTCCATCGAAAAACGTGCTAAAATGCTCGACCTGAGTATTTCCCTGAGGTAACATCCGACCCGCGGGTGCACCCAGGGCGTGGGTGTTCTGTTTTGTGATGACACCGTTTGCAATGTTGTAGGGGGCGTTCTCTCCCGGGAGGGGTGCGCGTGAATGTGCTTGTAAGAATAGTCGCTTTGGGATGCGCGCTTGGCGTTCTGAGCGTTGCGTCAATTGCTCGTGCCGCCTCGGTGTCGTGGGTGCCTGATGCGGATGGGGCTTGGATTACCCCCACGAACTGGAGCAGCAATCCGGCGCTTCCGGGCGCGGCGGACGATGTGGCGATCAGCCTTGCGGGCGATCGGCTGATTACGCTTTCGGGGGGGAGCACGCAGACCATCAAAAGTTTGAATTCGAACGAGCGGTTGTTGTTGTCAGGTTCGACACTGGTCGTGGGGACGACCGCGCAATTGACCAACACGCTGACCCTCTCGGGCGCCACGCTGCGTGGCGGCGCTTACACGATGAGCGGCGGCGGCTCGATCATCGTACAGAGCGGGACGTTCGACGGGCTGACTGTCAATGGCCCGATTGACGTGACCACGTTGAACAATGCAAATGTGGACGTGCTGAACAGCCTTGTCCTGAACAACGTGATGAGCCTGGGGAAGGCGGACGGGAGCGCGTACGGGCGGGCGTACTTCGGGTTGAGCACGACCAGCGCCGGCAGCCTGAGTGGAACTGGGTCCGTGCTGTTCGGCGGGACGACGAACAACGTGCTGTTCAACGAGTCGAACCTCGCCGGGGCGGCGGGGACCTTCACGATCGGGAGCGGGATCCTGGTTCATGGGAAGTCCGGGCAGGTTTTGAACGATTATGGGAATGGGACGACCATCAACCAGGGAACGATCGCCGCCGACGTTTCGGGCGGAACGTTCATCGTGAACAACTCGAACGGGTCGTTCGTGAATCAGAAGACGATCTCGGCGGCTGCCGGCACGACGATGACGATTGGGGCGTTATGGACGAATGCGGCAGGGGCGAACGTGACGGCGACCGGCGCGACGCTGAACCTGGGGACCAATGGGTTTGCGTGGAGCAACGCCGGGACGATCACGGTCGATGCCACTACGCTGAACGTGGCGGGCAACGTCACGCAGGCGGGCTTGGGGACGATCAACCGGACGGGCGGGACGGTGAATCTGAACGGTACGCTGACGGGAAACCTGGCGCTGACGGCTGCGACGGGGTCCTGGGTGCTGAACCAGTCGGCGACGATCCGCAACGGCACGTACTCGGCGACCGGCGGGGCTGTGCTGCTGGTTCAGAGCGGG
>JAQGHM010000118.1 GCA_028291615.1 Phycisphaerales bacterium
GCTCATCACCGCACCGGGGGGACCGGTCATTCACTCGATGAGCGCCAACCAACCACGTCCCCCCAAACCAAAACCCAAGGGGACGTCCATGCTCTATCCTGAGCGAGCGAAGCGAGTCGAAGGCACCACCACCAACCTGCAAGCAGCGCAGCACATCGATCAGGTATCCGCCCTCGTACCTTTCAGCGGAGCACTGCAAGCCCCACAGATCACCCCCATTTCCCCTCGATTTCCCAACGCCAAACCCGCGAAAACCCTTCAAAAACCCGCGAAAAACCCTCACTTCGCCCCCACCCGCCGCATGCCCATTTTCACCTCAACCCCTTACCCCATCAACCCTTACATCCGCCCCCTCTCGCAACGAAGAGTTCAAGCCACATTTTTCCCCACCCCCGCCACCAACCCCACGCGCCCAATGCACGAAACTGCACGGAAATGCACGGTTTCAGCCAAATGCGAATTTTCACCCGCCCATTTTACCACCCAGCCGCGCGCCGGCGCGAAACGAACCCACCGCCCTGCATCGACCACCATCCTCCATCCTCCATCCTCCATCTTCCATCCTCGTCTTCAATCCCGACCCTCCGTCGCTCCATCGTTCCCCCCACTTGCCCCCTCCCCCCTCCAACCTTAACCTGTGCCAACCTATGAGCATCCTCGTCAACCACAACACCAAAGTCATCTGCCAGGGCATCACCGGCTCGGCCGGCGCGTTTCATACCAAGCAGTGCCTCCAATATGGCACGAAAATGGTCGGCGGCGTCACGCCCGGCAAGGGCGGTCAGAAGGACGCCAACGGCCTCCCCATCTTCAACACCGTCCACGAAGCCGTTGACGCCACCGGCGCCAACGCCACCATGATCTTCGTCCCGCCTCCGTTCGCCGCCGACGGCATCATGGAAGCCGCCGACGCCGGCATCAACGTCATCTGCGCCATCACCGAGGGCATCCCCGTCCTCGACATGATCAAGGCCAAGGCCTTCATCCAAAGCAAGCCCAACGTCCAACTGATCGGCCCCAACTGCCCCGGCGTCATCACCCCCGGCGAGTGCAAGATCGGCATCATGCCCGGCTACATCCACACCGCCGCCCGCGACTCCAAGTCCGGCAAAAAGGTCGGCATCATCAGCCGCAGCGGCACCCTCACCTACGAAGCCGTCTGGCAATGCAGCACTCGCGGCATCGGCCAAACCACCTGCGTCGGCATCGGCGGCGACCCGGTCAAGGGCCTGAACTACATCGAGCTGTTAACGATGTTCAACAACGACCCCGAAACGGATGGCATCATCCTGATCGGCGAGATCGGCGGCAGCGACGAATCCGAAGCCGCCGCCTTCATCAAGACCAACATCAGCAAGCCGGTCACCGCCTTCATCGCCGGTCGCACCGCCCCCCCCGGCCGAAGAATGGGCCACGCCGGCGCAATCGTAAGCGGCGGCGAAGACACGGCGGATGCCAAGATCAAAAACCTCAAAGCCGCAGGCGTGAGCGTAGCCGAAAGCCCCGCGACGCTCGGCGAGACGATGGCCAAAACCCTCGGTGTAGCGGCCTAAACCGCCTATTCGCCGAATTAAAACTTTTGTAATGGACGTAGTTCCCAAAACCCGTAGGATGATCCCCGTTGGTTCGCTGATCGAATCAGATTCCGCGACAGTTTCATCCCTGCCTGCAGTTTCTCGCTCAATCGCCCTCCTCCCTTTCCGGGCCAAAGTGTCGGCCCCTTTTCCCCCGATCCGCGAAAAGTAAAACCCGCGGATTATCCAACCCTGTCTCCAAAGGAGAAATCACATGGGTAAGAAACTGTATGTCGGTAACTTGAGCTACGACGTCGATAGCTCGGCCCTGGAACAACTGTTCGGCGCGCACGGCACCGTGACCAGCGCCCAGATCATTTCCGATCGCGACACCGGCCAGAGCAAGGGCTTTGGCTTTGTCGAAATGGGCAGCGAAAGCGAAGCCCAGGCGGCGATCGCCGCGCTCGGCGGCCAGGATCACGGCGGTCGCGCCCTGACCGTCAACGAAGCCAAGCCCAAGGAAAACCGCAGCGGCGGCGGCGGCGGTGGCCGCGGCAGCTACGGCGGTGGCGGCGGACGCGGACGCTAACTCGCGCCCATCCCAGCAACGTTCAACCGGAGAGGACCGCACACCGTGCGGTCCTCTCCGTTCGTTTCACTCCTCAAAAAATTCCAGCGCCACGTCGCGCCGCTTGCCAAGCGCGGCCCCCACGCGGTATGAGTCTCCGCGGAACTCACATGCGAATCCCTTCACCGATGGAAGAGCGCGCCAACGCCATTACCCATGGCTTGGGCCTTGGCGTGGCCTTTGCCGCCTCGGGCGTGCTGCTCTCCACCGCCGCCCGCCACGGCAACGCCTGGAACATCTGGGGCTGCGCCATCTACGTCGTCACAATGATCGCGGCGTATACCGCGTCAACGTTTTCGCATGTCTTTGAAAGCCCCAAGCTGCGGCACGCGTTTCGCGCCGCGGATCAGGCCATCATCTTCCTCTTCATCGCGGGGTCGTGGACGCCGATTGCCTTCGCGTGGCTGCGCGGCAATCCATGGTGGTGGTTGCTGCACGGGGCGATGTGGGCTGTCGGCATCGGCGGGTTCATCTCCAAGGCGTTCTTCACGCACCGCGTGCACCTAGGCGCGGTCTCGCTTGGCCTGTATGTGTTTCAGGGTGGCCTTCCCGTCCTGGCGACCTGGCCGATGCTGTCCGTCGTGCCTCACGGATTGCTGTTCTGGTTTTTCGCCAGCGGGTTCTGCTACCTGGCCGGCACGATCTTCTTCATCTACGACCACCGCGTGCGATACTTCCACACCGGCTGGCACATCGCGGTTTTGGCGGGGACGACGTTTCACTTCATCGGCGTGCTGAAATACTGCACGGGGACCGGCGGGTAAATGTCGGGCCATCGAAATACTTCTTGCGTCCATGCACGCGGTCGCCTAACTTGTTATCAAGCACTAATGAAAGGCGCGGCCATGGGTCTGGATCTGGTTGAACTGGTGATGGAGGTTGAAGATGCGTTCGGGTTGGCCATTCCGGACGAAGATGCGGAGCGGATCCAGCGCTGCGGCGAGCTTCACGCGTACGTCGTTCATCGCCTGCGCCCGCTGGGCGGTGCGCCGTGCCGGTCGGCGGCGGCGTTTCATCGAGTTCGGCGCGTGCTGCTTCGGCATCTGCCGGTTGAGCGGCGGCAGGTTCGGCCCGGGGCGCTTATTCATCGGCTGATGGGGGAAGCGTATGCGCACCGCTGGGCGTCGATCGCGCGGGATCTGGATCTTCAGGGGCATTATTCCTTTGGCGGGCAGACGGAGATTTATCCGCCGGCGACGTTCACGACGCTGGGTAATCTCGCGAAGCGGATGGCGTTTCCGACGTGGACCGATCGGCCGATTCGGCAGGATGCGTTTGCCGAGGAGGTGTGGGTAAAGCTGCGGGGGATCATCAGTAAGCAGTTTGGCGTTAGCATCGATGACATTCGGCCAGAGACGCACTTCATTAACGACCTGGGCGCGGATTAATCTGCGTCCGGTTATCATCCGCGCATTGGCTAATTCAAGGAGCTCCCCATGCCCGTCATGACCGGCCTCTCTGGGAACGAAATCTACTGCCTGCACCTCAAGGGGATGACGCCGGGGGATCTTGTGATCGGCAACTCGGTCTTCTCGATGGGGTTCCTCGGCGGCATCGGCGCGGGGTTTCGCGGGATGATTGGCGGGGAGGTGCAGCAGCTTACCTCGGTGATTCATGAGGGCCGCATGGAGGGGTACAAGCGGATGGTCTCCGAGGCGTCGCAGCGCGGGGCGCTGGGCATCACCGGCGTGACCAATGAGCTGCGGCATTTTCATGGGCAGACGGAGTTTCTTTCGGTGGCTTCGTGCGTGCACAAGCAGGCGGGCGGGCCGGAGTCGATCCAGTTTACGACCAGCGCGAATGGGCAGGAGCTTTACTGCCAGCTTGATGCGGGATTTCAGCCGATCCGGTTCGTCTTTGGGAATATTGCTTACTCGGTCGGCGTGGCGGGCGGGCTACTGGGGGGGCTGAAGTCGCTGTCGCGAGGGGAGATCAAGGAGTTTTCCGACGTCTTCAACGCAACGCGGCATCATTGCCTGGAGCGCATTACGGCCGAGGCGCGCAGCGTCGGCGCGAACGCGGTGATCGGGATTGAGACGCGGACGATGAATTTTCAGGGCGCGCACGAGATGCTGATGCTCGGGACGGCGTCGCGGCATCCGGCGCTGGACGCGGCCGCCACACCGCGCGGCGGTAATGCGGGGACGCTCCCTTACCAGGCTGGTGCGCCCAACGCGCCGGCGGTGCACGTGGGGCATGTCGTCAGCAGCGACCTGACAAACGAGGAGATGTGGAACCTCGTCAACATGGGGTACATGCCGCTCAAGCTGGTGCTTGGCACGGCGGTCTACTCGATCGGCGTCGTCGGCGGATTGATGGCAATGTTCAAGGGCCTGTCGCGCGGCGAGGTGCCGGAGCTGACGAGCCTGATCTACGACGCTCGCGAGCATGCGATCGGCTTGATCCGCGACGAAGCTGCTGCGATCGGCGCGGATGATGTGGTGGGGATCAAGACGCACATCCACGAGCACGGGCCACTGCTGGAGTTCATGGCGATCGGCACGGCGGTGAAGCGCGTGGCCAACGTGACGACGCAGAGCCCGAGTCTGCCGGCGCAGGCGATTATTCGGGATAAAGATACTTGGGTTGGGGAGTCCATGCCGGTGGCGGCGCCGGGTAGAGGCTAACGTTGAAACGTTGGCAGTCATGCTGAGCTTGCGAAGGATCTGGCGGGCAGTGGGATCGCGTCTACTGCCGTGTAGATCCTTCGGTCGTTGAAACTCCTTCAGGACGACGGTGGGCGTTGTCGTGCGATGACTGTTTCCCCTACCTCCGGCGCGCCGAATTCTTGATCCTCAACCCCCGCTCGTTCCTTCGCTGCTGCGAGTTCCTTGCGCGGCGCGTCATACGGTTCATCGGTCATCTGGAACGTGCCATAGTGCATCGCAAGGCTTTGCCGCGCGCCGAGGATGCGGTGTGCTTCGACAGCCTCGGCCGGGTCCATGTGCACTTCGGACATGAACCAGCGCGGCTCGTAGGCGCCGATCGGCAGGAGCGCGAGGTCGGGTGAGCCGAGGCGTTCGCGGATGAACTGGAAGTGGACGCCCATCGCGGTATCGCCGGTGAAGTAGACGCTGGGCGAGTTGGCGGCGTCGATCCAGAAGCCGCCCCAGAGGGCGCGGTCGCGGTCGAAGAGGCCGCGGGCGCTGAAATGCCGCGCGGGGGTCAGCGTCACGCTCAGGCGATCGTCGGACAGCCGCCAGGATCGCCACCAGTCGAGCTCGATCGCGCCGGGTATGCCCTTGCGTTTCAGGTAAGCCGCGTTTCCCAGGCCGGTGACGATCGCCGGCTGATCGCGCGCGACCAACCGGCGTAGTGTCGGCAGATCCATGTGATCGTAGTGATTGTGACTGATCAGCACGACGTCGATCTTCGGCAGGCGGTCGAACGAGATTCCGGGGCGGCGAACGCGCTTGGGGCCGGCGAAGCTGACGGGGCTGGCGCGGTCGGACCAGATCGGGTCGGTGAGGATGGAGAGGTCGCGCGTGCGCAGCAGGAAGGTCGCGTGGTTGACGAATGTAGCCGCGATTTGTCCCGCGCCCACGTCGCGCAGCGGGGCGTCCTGATGCTCGTTCTCCACCCACTTGGGCCAGTGGCTTTTCTTGCCGGTGAGTCGCCAGCGGAGGAATTGGGCGAAGCCCTGGTGGGGCCGGCCGTCAAGGTTGATGAAGCGGCGGCCGTCGAAATGGTCGGAGAGGTTCGAAGCAGCGGCGGCGCGGTGCATGGCGGGATTGTAGGCCTTGCGCGACCGGTCAATTAGCGGCGGCAGGATTCGCTGGCTTGGGCTCCGTGGGTTTGGCTTCTTCATCCTTCTTTTTCGCAGCAGGCTTGGCCTTGGGTTTGGCCGTTGTTGTTGCGGGCGGGGTCGCCGGCGGCGGCGGCAGCTTGGCGATGATCTCGCTGATCTCCGCGAACGTGTACGGCAGCGTATGGCTGGCGGACGCCTTGCGTGTCTTGGCTACGTCCTTCGGTTCGAGCGGCTCGCCTTTGTTGCCGAAGTCGTTACGCGCGTAGGTCAGGATGTCAGCGACTAGGGTGTCGTCGGCCCAGGGGAAGCCGGCCATTTCGTTGGGGTAGAGCTTGCCGTTCTCGTGGGGGCCGGTCAGGCCGTGCAGGACTAAGTTGATCGGCACGGTCTTATCCGCGAGGAGGCGCGGGGAATCTTTGAGAGGCGGCGCGAGGGTGAGGCCGCCGCCTTCGGGGGCGGGGGCGCCTTTGCCGTCGATGCCGTGGCAGGCGATGCAGGTTTGCTGGAACATTTCCTTGCCGCGGCTGAACGACATCGCGTACTTCCTGTCGAGGTGGGGGGGCTTGAGCTTGTCGGCCTTGGCGGTGGCGACGGCGTCTTTGTAGCCCTTGACGATCGCGGGGATCACCGTGTTCTTGGCGTTGGCGTCGATGGCTGATTTGATCAGCACGTCGGCGTCGGGGTGCTCGGTGTAGAGGAGCGATAGGCAGTATTGCTTGACGACGTTGGGATCAGCATCGGTGGCGGTCGGCTTGAGGGCGGCCATGATCGCCTTATCGTTCTTCTTGATCAGCGGCTCGGCGATGCGCACGGCGGCGGCGCGGACGCGGGAATCGGAGTCGTGAAGTTTTTCGATCAGAAATGATTCGTCGGCGGAGTCGAGGCCGTCGAGCGTCCAGAGCGCGTGCAGGCGGGCGAGCGGGTTGGATTCGCTGTTGGCCATCTGCTTGAGCGCCGGCACGACCGATTTGTCTCCTCTGAGCACGATCAGTTTCTGCGCCTCGTCGCGCCACCAGCCGTTGGGGTGGGTCAGGTGCTTGACCAATTCGGCGGGCGTTTCGCTGAGCATGTGCGGTTTTTCGAAGTGGGGTTTGAAATCGTCGTGCACCAGGCGGTAGATGCGGCCGGCGTTGATGTGCTTGTCGAGGCCATAGCGCTGGATTTCCCTGCGGAGGTATGAGCCTTGATTGGTCCAGTTCGATTCCTGGATGATGCCGTGATACATGTCGAGGAAGTAGAGGCAGCCGTCGGGGCCGGTGGCACTGAAGACGGGGCGGAAGTTGGCGTCCGTCGTGGCCATGAATTCCTTGTTGTCATAGGCGTTGGCGAGGACGACTTTGCCGTCCACGTTGCTCACCCTGGCGCGGCGGACGATGCGGCCGACGGGTTCGGGGAGGATGTAGTCGCCGTAGAGATCCTTCGGGAGCGCGTCGCCGCGGAAGATGGACGGACCGGCGCAACCGGTGAAGCGATTGAGCCCGCCGCCGGGCCCGACGCGCGGGGGGCCGCCCTGGTAGTCGGTGAGTTTCACCAGGCCGTAGACCTCGGTGAACTTGTCCGCCAGTTCGCCGGGCAGGCCGATCTTGCCGTAGATGAGCGGGACTTGGAAATCGTGGGCGGGCCGCTCGTTGCCTGCGGTGGCGAAGATCATGCGGCCGGTGTCGTCGACAGCGTAACCCCATTGGCCGGTCTTGAAGGGGATGGGGCCGGTGGTGAGCTTGCCGGCGGTGTAGCGGAAGCGGATCGGGTCCACCGTAATGTACATCCAGTTGTCGATGTTCCAGGTGAGGTGGGAGGATTGGTGCTCAAGGTTTCCGGGGGCTGCGCCGGCTTTGTAGAACTCGGTCTTCTCGTCGGAGATGCCGTCGCCGTCGGTGTCGCGGAAGAGGTTGATGTCCTTGGTGTTGGTCTCACGGATGAGGATGCGGCCGTCGAGTGGGAGGACCTGTCGGGGAAGGAGCAGGCCGTCGGCGAAGATCGTGTGCTTGTCGTAGACGCCGTCGCCTTTGGTGGATTCCCATCGGGAGACGCGGCTTTTGGGCTCCATGGTTTTGCCGCCGTCGATGTCGAGCATGTAGGTGCGCATCTCGCAGACGTACATCGCGCCGTTGCCGTCCCAGGCCATGCAGACGGGGGAGATGATGTCGGGTTCCGATGCTACAAGTTGCAGGTGATAGCCGGGCGGGAGTTGGATCGAGGCCATGGATTCCTGCGGGGAGCGCAGGTGTGTGAATTTCTCGGCGATGGTGGGATTGGTGGTGGCGGGGACGGGGGGCGGCGGCGGAGGAGGCTTGGGCGGTTCGGTGGCGGCGGGTTTGAGTGTTTCGGGTGCGGGTTTGATCGCGGCGGGTTCGTCGGCGTGGCTCATTGGCAGCAGGGGCACGCTGGCGGCGAGGGCGGCGATTCCTGCGAGAATGGCGAATGGGTTGGGTCGGTGGTGGGGGGGCATGAAGATCCTGTGACTATCAAGAAGAGATTGCTTCGGGGGACGGGGAGTTATATCCCGGTTTTGGTTGGGGGTTGAATGGACGCTGCGCGGCGAGGGAGGATTCCTCTCGCGAAGCGAGCCCTACGGTGCGGGTCGGTGCGGATGATCTGCTAAAGTTTTTCCGCTTTCGCGATGCTTTCCCTGGGCAGGCGGCTAAGGTGTTTTTCGTCGGCCTTCCATACTTCGGGTTTGGCGGTGGGGGAGAAGCCCATGGTCATGAGCCAGTTGCGGACGTCCGCTTGGGACATTCCGGGGCGGACCTTGGCGAGGTGGAGCGTGGCGCGATAGCGGACGCCGGGCTTCAGCTCGATCGGGCGCTCGCGGAAGATGATTCGCAGCAGACGGACAATGGAGGCAACCATCACAACCTCTTTGGAGGGCAGGGGCTTGGGAGCGATGGGCTGAATACTAGGAAATTTCGGATTTACATAAAAGGAAATTGCATCCATTAATTCGCTGCGCATTATGACAACCGCCACGTCACGTTTTAAGCGGTGTCATTTAATATGCAGCAAAAACAGGGTCATAGCAGCTTGAACGGTGCGCCGCGGGTTCTGGTGGTGGAGGATCACGTCGATACGCTGGCGCTGTTGGGGAAGCTGCTGGCGCGGATTTCAATTGATGCGATCCCAACTCAGGACTGCGCCTCGGCGCGGTCGGCTGCGGCGCGATGGGGGCAGTTTGACCTGGTGATCGCGGACTACAGCCTGCCGGATGGGAATGGGGCGGAACTGCTGGCGGAATTGAAGGAACAATCGGGTTGCCGGACGATCGTGGTCAGCGGCCACCCGCGACCGGTGGGGCCGCTACCGGCGGGCGTGGACGAGTGGGTGCCCAAGCCGGTGGACCTGGCGGCGCTGACGCGGATCGTTCAAGCGACGATGAAGCGACAAACTGCAACCGCTGATTGTAAAAGGGGTTAATTCCTTCGGCGCAACAGAAACGGGGCGAACAGGAGGGGTAGCAGCATCGTCGGCTCGGGAATCGATTGCGCAAAAGCGTCCAGGGCCGCGGTATCAGCGGCAGAGACGGGGGTGGCGGTGTCGCTCGCAGTGTGGCCAAACCATCGTTCAAGAAGCTGAAAATCGGCGAAGTCGACCATGCCATTATGGTCGAAATCGCCCTGACTTTGCGCGCCCGGCTTGTCGAGGTTGTGGAAGAGGGTTTTAAAGTCGCTGATGTCGACGATGCCGTCACCGGTGGCGTCGCCAGGCAGGGGGATTGAGGCGCGGACGAGCGCGGAGGTTTCGGTGGGGGTTCCGGAGTTGAAGGTCAGGGTGTAGAGGAGTTGACCGGCGTCGTTGAAGGCGGAGGGGAGGCCATCGTTGGCGTTGGAGGAGGAGACGGCGAACCAAGTTCCGGCGGTTTTGGGTCCGTCGCCGTCGCCGGAGTCGTAAGACTGGCCGTAGCGCGCGACAAGCATGAGTTGGCCGGCGCGGTCGGTGGCGAAGAGGGCCTTGGAGGTGGCAGGGACGACGCCGGGCCCGGTGAGGCTGGCGGCGAAGGCGACCTGTCCGTGGCCGTTGACGGAGAACTTGCGGGTGTCGAGGGATACGAAGTCGCCGAAGAAGGTGTCGGGGCCGGCGGGGGTAGGATCGCCTTCGCGAGCGACGAGTTTGAGCTTGCCGGGAAGACCGGAGAAAAGGGCGGCGTCGTGGGCGGTGTCCGCGCCGGCGAGTGTGGCTTGGAAGGTGATCGCGCCGTTGGTGGAGAGGAGGGGGTCGAGAATGCGGTTGGGGGTAACGCCGGCCGAAGGGAGCGGGTCACCGGTGTGGGCGACGGTCTTGAGGGAGCCAGGCCGGCCGATGAGCAGGAAATTATTCGGGGCGGAGGTCAAGCCGACATCGCCGGTGAAGGCGACATCGCCGGCAGCGTTGACGGAGGGGATCGAAAAGCTGGTGTAGGCGGTTGACGCGCCGGGCGGGTTTTCTCGGAGGGTGGCGAGCTCGTTGACGGCATAGGGCGCGCCGCTGGCCTGCGGGGTGGCGACGAAGATGCCGCCGTTGGAGTAGGTGGTGGTATTCGAGCGCAAGGAGGAACGGAACGCGACCTGACCGAGCGGATTTATGGTCAGGTTGGAGAAGAAATCGAAGGAATAATCAAAGCCGGGGTGAGGCGTGGGATCTCCCTGGCGGACGACCAGCGACGGGCCGGCGGGGCTGCCGGCGAAGAGGGCGCGCGGGTTGGTTGTGGTGGTGCCGCCGCCGGAGAGACCGCTGATGAACGCGACATGCCCGCCGTCGCCGAGGATCGCGCCGGTGATCATGGCGTTATCGCCGGCGACGCGGGTGAGGAGCGTGCCGGCGGGGAGTGCGCCGCCGGGCGCTGGATATCCCTGGCGGGCGGTGAGGTACATGGAGAGGGCGCTTGCGGACAGAGGGTTGGGAGTGGTGAAGAGCGATTCGTCCTTGGTGATATCAGCGCCGATGAAGTTTTTGAAATGGACCTGGCCGGGGTCGTTGAGGGTGATGCCGGAGAATCCCGAGCCGAAGGTTGCGCCGTCGTCAGCGCCGGGGGCGGGGCTGCCCTGGAAGGCGACGGGGTTGTAGACGCCTGGGGATGGGAGGAGGGTGAGGGCGTGCTTGATCGCGGAGCGGTCGTAGGAGAGGTCGGTGGCGACCTGGCCGGCGTTGTTGATAACGGCGGAGCTGAAGCGGTAGGCGGTGAGGCCACCAGTCTGTGGGACGGTCTGGCCGGTGCGGGCGATGGTGGTGTAGGTGACCTGCGCGCGCGAAGGGAGCGTGAGTGCGGCAGCGGCAGCGATGATGAGGATAAATCGACGCATTGGCGTTCCCCCTGATCGGAGTGATCGACCGCAATATATCCGGGAAACACCGGGGCGGGCAAGAGCGTTATAGCGCCGGGGTGCGGGAACGTTTCACCGGTGCGGGGAAGACGCCGGTAACGGTGTTGCCCGCGCTGGTGAGATGATTCTTCCAGGTGTCCACCTCGTTTTGCAGGGGTTGCTCAACCCAGCGATGTGCGAGGGAGACAGGGTTGGCGGAGGCGAGCGCGCCGGGCGAGGAGATCGCTTTGGGCGACCACTGCTGAGTTTGCGGGACGATCACCACCGGTGTGCGGACGGGCGCGTGATCGCGCAGGACAAACGCCGCGATGGCAATGGCGGCGGCGGCTGCGGTCGCGCAGGCGGCGACGAACCAGCCGATGCGCATCGTCGGTGCGCGATGCGAAGCGGGGGCGTCGGCAATGGCGGCGATGAGGCGGCGGCGCAGGCCGGGCGGCGGCTGGGGATCGAAACGCTGGGCGTCTTCACGCAGTTGTGCGATCAACTTGTCATTCACAGGACACCTCGGATGGAACGACTTAGTGCAGGCGCGTCATTGGCCCGCGCGCCCGACTGGCCGACGGCGGCGGTGCGCAGTGTGGCGCAGGCGCGATGGAGCGTGACGCTGACCCAGATGCGCGGGCGGCGCATGATTTTGGCGATGTCGCGAACGGGCAGGTCTTCGCCGTGGCGGAGCCAGAGGGCGGTGTATTGCTGGGGATGAAGGAGGCGGTGGGCGGCGCGCCAGAGGTCGCCGGGGTCGTCATTGTCGATCGGGTGGACGACGGGCGGGGCGGCGGGTTCGTCAGATGCTTCGTGACGGGTCGGTGCGTTGCGCTGCAGGGTGCGCAGCTCGCGCAGGGCGATCGTGAAGAGCCAGGTGGTGAAGCGCCAGCGGGGGTTGTAGCGGGCGAGATGGAGATACGCTTTGAGCATGCCTTGCTGCATGGCGTCTTCGATGTCGGCGGCGTTGGCGGCGGTGCGGGAGAGGAAGCGGAAGAGGCGGCGCTCGTGGCGAATGACGAGCTGGTTGAAGGCCCCTTTGTCGCCTGTGAGTGCGCGTAAAACGAGCTGCTCGTCGGGGAGCAGCTCGTCGGGCGAGGATGGGGGGAGAGAATTGGCGGACACGGGGTGCGACTCGCTTACAGGCCGTTGGGTTGAGCGGGCTTGGGTGCGGCCATCCTCGCCTTGTTCTCCTGGTCGATCTTCTGCAGGGTTTGCAGGAGGGTCTTTGAGTCGTGCTGGAACGTGGCGATCACCTTCGCGCCATCGGCGGTGACGGTGACCTGGTTGAGCAGGGCGGCCGCGGTGGGGACGTCGCGAGTGGCAAGCTGGCCGAACGCGGCGACGCCGTCGAGCATCTTCTTGATCTGGGCGGCTTGTTCCGGGCTTTTGGCCGTCAGGTTCACGGAGACCTGGAGCTTGCCGTCGGCGGTCTCGCCGATGCTGGCGGTGGCGGCTTGGGAGCTGGAGAGGAGCTGCGCGACGTTGGGATCGTTGGCGTGGGCGAGATCGGCGGCGGCGGAGAGGAAGACGCCCTTGGCTGGCTCTTTGACCAGCGCGCTGCCCGCCGGCTTCGTGCCATCGAGGGTATCGACGGCGAGCTTGAGCGTATCGACCTTGTCAGCCATCAGGATGATGCCGTCGCCGTAGAAGCAGCCGGTCTTGGGCTTGCCGTCGTTGTTGTCGGTCCAGCCGAGGAGCAGGTGCTTGCCGTAGACGGTCTCCTTGTAATCCGGATTCTGCGCCAAGGCGTTGTTGAGCGGGCCGACGTCGATCTTCGCGTAGATGACCACCGCAGCAACGTCTTTTTCGAACGAGTTGTTATAGACGGTTATGGCAGTGATGTCGGTCAGCGGGTTGACGCCGATCCCGGCCTTGAGCTGGGCGAGCACATCGTCGATTGGGAATTGGGTCTTAACGGCGGTGAGGACGTTATCGAAGAGCGCGGTTTGCTTGGCAGCTTCGACGTCGAGGTGGAGGTACCACTTGGCGTCGGCGGGGAGGTGCTTGGCGTTGGGGGGGGCGGCGAACGCGAGGGGGCTAAGGAAGAGCAGGGCAAGTGTGGCGATGAGATGACGCATGTTTGTCTCCATAAGAAGGGTAAAGGAATCACCGCGGTTACTGGTTGTACGCGGCGAGGGGGGAGAGTTGTTACAGAAAATGATGAGGCGAAGAGGAAAGACCGGTGACCACCGTCATCCTAACGGGAGTTTCAACGACCGAAGGATCTGGTCGAAAGTTGACTGACCTTTACTGCCGGCTAGATCCTTTGCTGCGCTCAGGATGACGGTGTGCGCCTTTGCCCGCTGGAGGGATGCGCAGGACCCGGGCGGCGTTGTCGTGGAGGATCTTTCTCGCGATCTGCTTTGAAGGGGCCAGCCGCTTGATGGCGGCGATGGTGAGGACGCCTTGGCAGAGGGGGATTTTGCCCAAGGGGTCGTTGCAGTCGCTGCCGTACATGATCTTGTCCTGGTGGGTCAGGAGAAAGGCGCGGGCGTGTTCTTCGTCGCGGAGGAGGGCGCCAAGGCCCGAGCCGGCGGAGATATCGGCGTAGAAGTTGGGGTAGTCGCGGAGGTATTGGTCGGTCAGGCCGCCGGCTTGGACGTGGGTCTTGGGATAAAGAACGTTCTGCGCAGCGAGCCTGTCGATGTTGGCCCACATGGTCTGGGCGTGGCCGATGAAGCGGGTCTTCGGATATTTTTCGAGGACGCGCCAGAAGCGGTCGAAGCCGTGGTTGTACATCTGATATTGGATGTGCATGAGAAGCGGGACGTCATAGTCGCGGGCGAGGCTGGCGACGGTGTCGAAGGCGGGGGATTCGACGTCGATGTTGAATTTTTCTTCGCCGATGCCGAGTGCGCCGAGCTTTAGATACTTCTCGATTCCAGCGCGGGCGTTTTCGACGTCGGGAACTTCATTGGCGAAGAAAAAGTATTCGCCGGGATGTTCCTGGGCGATCTGGTAGCAGGTTTCGTTGGGCCCGCACTTGGCGGCGAGGCCGTTGGATTTGCCCATGTGAGTTGAAGGGCGCTCGACGGGGTGACCGGCGGGGAGGAGGACGGTTTGCGTGACGCCCATGTTGCGCTGGTGACGGAGAAGCTCTTCGTCGGTGCGGCCTGAGTAGTTGGTGTGTTGGTGGATGTCGATGATGTTTTCGCTGGAGTCCTGAGTGCTGAGTCCTGAGTCCTGAGTGGGACGAGGCTGCTGGGATTTGCAACCGGTAGCGAGGAGGGCAGCGGTGGAGGCTAGGAATTGGCGGCGGGAAGGATCTTTTGGGATCATGTCGGGCAATTATGAGAAGTGAGAAGCCAGAAGCCAGAAGCCAGAAGAAGAGCTTAAGTCAAAAGACAAAAAGGCAAAGGCAGACAAGAATGTCTGCCCCACCGTTGCTGCTGGCTATTCTCGCTGCTCTCTGTGTTCTCCGTGTCCTCGGTGGTGGGATTCTCCGCGCCGCAGAGCCGGAGGTTTTGGCGAAGGATTTGCCGCGGTTACCGGCGGTCGAGGCGAAGGACGCGGTGAAGACGTTCAAAGTGCGGCCGGGGTTTGCGATGGAGCTGGCGGCGTCGGAGCCGAACGTCGTTTCGCCAGTGGCGATGGCGTTTGATGAGAATGGGCGGTTGTTCGTCGTCGAGATGATCGATTACTCGGAGCGGCGGGATGAAAAGCTGGGGCGGATTCGGCTGCTGGAGGATACGGATGGGGACGGGGTGTTTGATAAGGCGACGGTGTACGCGGAGGGGTTGCCCTGGCCGACGGCGGTATTTCCGTGGAAGGGGGGCGTGTTCGTGGGATGCACGCCGGACATTTTGTATTTCAAGGATACTGATGGTGATGGAAAGGCGGATGAACGAAGGGTGGTCTTTACTGGTTTTGGAACAGGCGTGAAGAAACTGAACGTGCAGGCGCTGCTGAATAGTTTTAACTGGGGGTTGGATAATCGTATTCATGGGGCGGCGTCGTTCAACGCGGGTTCGATCACGCGACCGGGGAGCAATGACAAACCGGTGGAGATGCGCGGCAAAGGCTTCGCGTTCGATCCAGCGTCATCACAACTAATCGCGGAAAATGGCGGCGGCCAACACGGCCTCTCCTTCGATGACTGGGGTCGCATGTACGTCGGCAGCAACTCGCGGCACATCCAGACGTTCGCGTATGACGCGCGGTACGCGGATCGCAACCCCGCGTTTGCGATGCCGACGCCGCTGCTGGACATCGCGGTGGACGGCCCGGCGGCAGAGGTGTACCGCGCGAGCCCCGAAGAGCCGTGGCGGGTGATCCGCACGAAATGGCGGGTGAGCGGGATCTCAAGCGGCCCAATCGAAGGGGGCGGGCGCTCGGCGGGATATTTTACTGGGGCGACGGGCGTGACGATCTACCGCGGGAATGCGTACGGGCCTGACTACGAAGGCGATGCGTTCATCGGCGACGCGGGCGGGAATCTCGTGCATCGGAAGAAGATTCGGCCGCATGGCGTGATCGTGAAGGCGGAGCGGGCGGCGGACGAGCAGAATCGCGAGTTTGTCGCGAGCACGGACACGTGGTTTCGGCCGGTGCAGTTTGCCAATGGGCCGGACGGGTGCTTGTACGTGATCGACATGTATCGCGAGACGATCGAGCACCCGTGGTCGTTGCCGGAGTCGTTGAAGAAGCACTTGGATTTGAACAGCGGGAACGATCGGGGACGGATTTATCGCGTGGTACCGAACGGGTTCAAGCGGCCGGCGAAGCTGCGGTTGGGGGAAGCGTCGATGGAGGAGTTGGTGAGGACGCTGGCGCATCCGAATGGGTGGCATCGGGATACGGCGGCGCGGTTGATTTACGAGAAGCAGGACAAATCCGCGGTGCGGCTACTCGAAGCGTTGTTGGCGAGCCACGGGGCGAAGCCGCAAGCGGCGGATGAGCGGACGACGGCGCTGGGTGGCATACACGCGATGTACGCGCTCGAAGGATTGGGGGCGCTGAACGCCGCGCATCTGTTAACGGTAATGGATGATTCGAACGAGCACGTCCGGCAACATGCAATCAAACTGAGCGAGCGGTTTTTGGAGGCTAAGGAAGCGCCGGCGGCGCTGGTAAACAAGTTGGGGGAGATGGTTTTGGATCCGTCGATGATCGTGCGGTATCAACTTGCGTTTACGCTCGGCTACCTGCGCGATGCGGAACGGCCGGCGCGGCTGGCGAAGCTCGCGGCGAAGGACGGCGGCGACACTTCGATGGCGGCGGCGGTGCTCAATTCCGCCGGGGATCGCGCGATCGACTTGTTTCGATTATTGAATGAACCGGCCTTGCGCGAGGAGGCGGGCGCGCGTGAGTTATCGCCTCGATTGGCGGAGATCATCGGGGCGCGCGGGTTTGGGGATGAGATCGCGGGGGTGATCGAGGTCGCTTCAGATCAGAAAGATGCGGCGCGGATGATGGCGCTGGCGCGGGCGCTGGGCGCGGGGTTGCACAAGGCGGGGATTCCACTGGAGGCGGAGAAGGGGCAGTTGATCCTGGATCGCGCGGAGGCGCTGGCGAACGACACGGCGGCGGACGGGCCGACTCGGCTGGCGGCGATCGGGGTGCTGGGGTGCGTCTCGTGGGATCATTACGCGGCGACGCTGTTGCCGCTGATGGACCCGCGACAGGGGCAGGCGGTGCAGGTGGCGGCGCTGGGGGCGCTGGAGCAACTCGATCGCGGGGCGCTGGCGGGGGAGATCTTGCGGCGGTGGGACGGGATGACGCCGCGCCTTCGCGAGGCGGCAGCGGGTGTGATGGTGAAGCGACCGGCGCGGGCGCGGGCGCTACTGGAGGCGATCCAGAGCGGCAAGGTTCGACGCGGAGATCTGTCCGGATCGCAAGCGGCGGCGCTGCGGCAGAGCTCGGATAAGGCGGTGAAGGAACTGGCGGCCAAGGTGCTGGTCGCGCCGGCGGGAAAGCGCGACGACGTGGTAAAGGCGTTCGCCGCTGCGATTGACTTGAAGGGTGATCCGAAACACGGCCACGAGATTTACCTAGCCAAGTGTTCGTCCTGCCATCGCTTGGCCGGCGAAGGCAACGCGCTGGGGCCGGACCTGGAGACGGTGAAGAACACCGGCAAGGAGAAGATGCTGACGAGCATCCTCGACCCCAATCGCGAGGTGGCGCCGAACTACACGGCGTACATCGTGGAGACGAAGGACGGCGATTCGCAGGTGGGCGTGATCGCATCAGAAACAGCGGCAAGCGTGACGTTGCGGATGGCGCTGGGGATGGAAGTGGTGCTCGCGCGGGATGCGATCAAGAGCATGCACAGCGCGGGGTTGTCGATGATGCCGGAGGGATTGGAGGAAGGGATGAAGGCGCAGGATCTGGCGGATTTGATGGAGTATGTGATCACGGCGAAGTGAGTTAGTTCAGGCGGGGTTCTTCTCCGCCTCGTACGCGAAGCCAAACGACTGTCGCCAGGCATCGAGCGTCTTCATGTTGCCCAGCGTGTCGGGCCAGGACATGGCGGGGGAATGGGCCTGGGTGCGGCCATGGCGGATTGCCTCCGCGGCGGCGTCGATCTCGTAGGCGTAGAGGTGGCGGTCGGCGCGGATGGTGATCGTCTCTAACGCTTGGCCGGTGCGATGGAGGTGAATTTCGGTCTGTCCGCCAGTCTTTGCGGGGACCCACGGCTCAGAGACGAAGAGGTGTCCTTGCGTGCCGAAGATGCGCACGGTGTTGTCCAGTTCTACGGCGACCGCGGTTGCGACGGTCGCGAGAATATCGCGATCGAATCGGAGCGTTGCGGTGGCATATTCGTCGACTCTGGTTTGGCCGATGTGGCCCATGCCTTTGACGTCGATCGGGTCCGCGAAGTCATGGCCCAGCGCGACGCCGGCGATCAGGCGCGACATGGAGACGGGGTAGCAGCCGACATCAAGGATGCCGCCGCCACCGAGGCTGTTGTTGAATAGGCGCGACTTTGGATCGAACGGGGCGGCGAAGCCGAATGCGGCTTGGATCAGGCGGACCTCGCCGATGGCGTTCGATTTGATCAGCTCGACGAGTTTGGCCGTCTGAGGGTGACAGCGGTACATGAACGCTTCCATCAGGAAGACGTTGTTCTCCCGCGCGGCTTGGACGATGGCGACGGCTTGGGCATTGTTCAGGGCGATCGGCTTTTCGCAGAGGATGTGCTTCTTCGCGCGGGCGGCTTTGACGGCCCAATCGGCATGCTGCGGGTGCGGCGTGGCGATGTAGACGGCCTGGACGGCGGGATCGGCAAGCAGGGCTTCGTATGATCCATGCGACCTCGCACCCGCGATGGCGTTGTCGGCGATGAACTGGTCGGCCTTGGCTTTGGCGCGACTGGCGACGGCGACGAGTTTTCCGGTTGATGACGAGCGTAAGCCTTCGACGAAGGATTTGGCGATAGCGCCCGCGCCGATGATGCCCCAACCAAGCGTGGCCATTCGCGGAGCGATGATAGCGGTGGCGAGGCGGGGGGCAAGGATCGGAGCGCGGGTCAAGGGAAGGCGTTGAGTCGGTTCGTGCCGAACCGGAATAATCCGCCTCCAGAGGAGGCGGTGTGGGGGAGGGATTCGTCTCTGTTTGCGAAATCCGCTAGGATTAAAGTCTATGGACGTTTTTCGCATTGGATCGTTTGAGATTCGCAATCGGCTCTTTGTCGGGACGGGGAAGTATTCGTCTTATGACGTCATGCGCGCGGCGCTGGAGGCGAGCGGCTGCCAGGTGGTGACGGTGGCCGTGCGACGGGAGCGGCTGATGGATAAGGAGGGGCGGAGCCTGCTGGAGTTTCTGGATCTGAGCAAGTACGTGATCCTGCCCAACACGGCCGGCTGCTTCACGGCGGAGGATGCCATTCGGGTTTCGCTGCTGGGGCGCGAGCTTCTGGAGAAGCAGAAGAACCCGGGCGCGAACTGGGTGAAGCTGGAAGTGCTCGGAGATAAGAAAACGCTGCTGCCCGATCCGGTTGGCACGCTCGAGGCGACGCGCGAGTTGGTGAAGGAGGGGTTCACGGTTTTGGCGTACTCGAGTGACGACCCGCGGAGCGCGGTGCGAATCAAGGAGGCCGGCGCGGCCAGCGTGATGCCGGCGGGGTCGCCGATTGGGAGCGGGTTAGGCGTTCTCAATCAGCACAGCATTTCGTTGTGCTTGGAGTTATTGAAAGAGGGGGATCCGAGTTATCCGGTGATCGTCGACGCGGGCGTCGGAACGGCGAGCGACGTGACGATCGCGATGGAACTGGGGGCGGACGGCGTCTTGTTGAACACCGGGATCGCGCACGCGAAGGACCCAGTGAAGATGGCGCAGGCGATGCGGCACGGGCTGGAAGCGGGCCGGCTGGCGTATGAGGCGGGACGGATCGGGAAGAAGAGGTACGCGACGGCTAGCAGTCCGTTTGAGGGCGTGATTTCTTACATTCCGGGGGAATAAGGGGTGCCTACCGTTGCCGTGCGCATCATCGCCTTGATCTTCCTCGCATGTGCGTTCTACTTCGCTTGGGCCTGGTACCGATGGGACCTGTGGGACATCGCGCATGACGTAGCATGGCCGCATGGGTTTCCTTACCCGGACAATGGGCTTATGGCGCTTGAGCATTATTTCGATCAAGCGAACCCGAGACCGGGGGCGATTAAGATGACGGGAGAATTCTCACGCGTGCAGAAGGCGACTGGCATTGCGGCGGCATTTTGTGCGACCGCGGGAGCTTTTTTGGGGCTGCCGACGGCCTTCCACTTTATTCGACGCGTGTCCTCATATCGACGGGGATTTCCAATCTCATGAGCAAACGAGGCGCATTGAATAATGATGATTGAACTCTGGAATCAACTCGCCGCCAAGGCCGATGTAACGCTCTCGCCGGGGCAGCACGACCAGTTCTCGCGCTACATCGATCTCTTGCTCGAGGCCAACCAGCGGATGAACCTCACGCGCATCGCCGATCGCGCCGCGGCGGAGGTGCAGCACGTGGGCGATGCTTTGACGGCGTTGCCATTTTTGCCGACGGAGGGGTTTCGGCTGGTGGATGTGGGGAGCGGCGGCGGCGTACCGGGCATCATCCTGGCGATCGTGCGTGCGGATGCGAAGGTAGTGCTGCTGGAAGCGACGAAGAAGAAGGCGGTCTTTTTGCAGGAGGTGGTGACGGCCCTGGGCCTGGCGAACGTGAAGGTGGTGGCCGAGCGCGCGGAGGCGGCGGGGCGCGGCGAACTGCGCGAGTCGCGCGACGTGGCCGTGGCGCGGGCGGTGGGGGCGATGGATTTCCTGGTCGAGTGGTGTCTGCCCCTGGTGAAGAAGGGGGGCAGGATGCTGGCGATGAAGGGGGCGCGGATCGTGGACGAATTGCCCACGGCGAAAAAGGCGATCCGGATGCTGGGCGGCGGCGAGGCGATCGTGCATCCGGTCGAACTGCCGGGGACAGAACATCGCGTGATCGTGGAAATCAAGAAGGTGGGGCGGACGGATCTGCGCTACCCGCGCGATCCGACGGTGGCGAAGGGGAAGGCGATCTCGTGACGGAAATCATCAAGACATCGGGCGGTTTGGTTACGCTTCGTACGACGCGGCGCGAAGACGCCGAGCGATTGCGGGCAATGCGCATCGAGGCGCTAGCACTTCATCCGACGGCGTTCTCAAGCAGTCCGGAAGAGGCGGCGACTGAGGACTGGGCTGCGCGCGCGGCGGACGGTTGCGGCGACGGATTGACGGCGATCTTCGTCGTCGATGCGGCGGAGGAACTGGTGGCGATGACGGGCATCCTGCTCAGCGCCAAGCCGAAATTTCCGCACAGCGCCTTCATCTGGGGCGTCTACACGCGGCCCACGTGGCGTGGCCGCGGCTTGTCGGAGCGCCTTGTGAACACAGCGGTCGGGTGGGCAGCATCGAAAGGGCGGACGATCGTGCGCCTAGGCGTCTGCGCGCAAAATGCGGCGGCGGTGCGGACCTACGTGCGGTGCGGGTTTCGCGTGTACGGCGTCGAGCGGGCGTCGGCGGTGGTGGACGGCATGGAGTACGACGAACTGTTGATGGACCGGCGGATGGGCGGAGTGACCCGCTGACAATTATTGCGCAAGTCCCGATGCGAAGCCACGAGCCGACGATATTTGCGACTTAATTTCCCTTGGCTAACCCTGGCCAATCCCGCCACATCCAGCGCATCACGTCCGGGAAGATCGCCGTCCCGTGCTTGCCGCTGTGGACGCCTTCACCGAAGACGAATTTGTGATCGTACCCTTTCTCGTCCAGGGCGGCGGCCATCGCCTTGTTCGCCTCGGGCCAGCTTCCGAATTGGTTGACGATGTCATTCGCGCCATCCTGCTGGAACATGCGAATCGGCTTCTTTTCGGCCTTGCGGACGAGGTCGGGATAGGCGTTGCCCCCCTTGATGTTGGTGAAGGAGCCGACGGTGGTGAAGACTTTCCGGAAGGCATCGGGGCGCTGCCAGGCGACTGTGAAGGCGCAGATGCCACCTGAGGAACTGCCGGCGATGCAGCGGCCATCGGGGTTGTCGGTCAGTTTATATTTCTTGGAGACCTCGGGCAGGATTTCTTCGAGGAGGAATTTGGAGTAGGCGTCGCTGAGCGTGTCGTATTCGTTGCTACGGTTGGTTTTTACGTTTGACTTGCCGTCGGGCTTTTTCTCGGGTTCGCCGGGCTTGAGTGCGTAGTGCCCGGGCGTGATGAAGATGCCAATGGTGACGGGCATCTGCTTTTTGGCGATCAGGTTGTCGAAGACGATCGGCGCATTGTAGAGCACGCCGTCCTGGCAGACAAAAACGCAGGCCGGCGTCTTGCCGTCGTACTGCGCGGGGACGTAAACGGAGTAGCTGCGGAGCGTGCCGGGATAGACCTTGCTGTCGTTCCAGTCATATTTAGTGAGGACGCCCTTGGGGACGCCGTCCTGCGGTTTGGAGTCAGGACCGGGCACGTATTGGTCGTCGGGGCTGGGCTTCTTGGGTTCGTCAGCGGCGGGGGTTGAGTTTGAGAATGTGAGAAGCGACAGAAAGACGATCAGCAGGCGGGTGGTCTTGACCATGGATGACTCCGTTGGGGGGACAGAAGCAATACCGTGCCAGGAGCAGCGGCGTTTAGATGCCGATTGGTCTTCGGATAATCTAAGGGCTATAAGCATTGCGGAGTTCGCCGGGAAATTTGATCCATGCCCATCGCCACCCTCACCAACATCGAAAAAACCTTCGGCCAGCGCGTGCTGTTCGATAAGCTCAACCTCAACGTCTACCGCGGCGAACGCATCGGCCTCATCGGCGACAACGGCGCGGGGAAAACCTCCCTCTTCAAAGCCCTGCTAGGAGAACTGATTCCCGACGCCGGCTCCGCTGCCGTCAACAAAGCGATCAAGGTCGGGCACCTCCAACAAGATCCCGTCTTCGATCCCAGCAACACGGTCATCGACGAGGCCGAGCTCGCCTTCGCCGAATTGCACACGCTCTCGCACCGCATGCGCGACCTGGAGCACGAAATGGGCCGCCTCTCCGGCGACGCGCTCGAAGCCGTCCTGAAAAAATACCAGAATGCCCAGCACGAATTCGACTTGGCCGGCGGTTACGCCTGGCGGCACAAGCTCGAAGGCACGCTACAAGGCATCGGCCTGGAGAAAACGACCTGGGAGCAAAACGTGACGACGCTCTCAGGCGGACAGCGCTCGCGCCTCGCCCTGGCGAAGCTCCTCATCGCGCAGCCCGACCTGCTGCTGCTCGACGAACCCACCAACCACCTCGACCTCGCCGCAATCGAGTGGCTGGAGCGCTACCTCAGCGACTTTTCCGGCGCCGTCCTCCTGATCTCGCACGACCGCTTTCTGCTCGATCGCCTCGCCACGCGCATCGTCTGGCTGACCGGCTGCAAGCTCAAAAGCTATAAGGGCAACTACACCGCCTTCGTCCGTCAGCGCGAGCTGGAAGAACTCACCCAAGCCAGGCAATTCGAGCAGCAGCAGGCGGATATCGAGAAGCAGCAGGAATTCATCCGGCGTTTCCAGGCCGGTCAGCGCTCCAAGGAATCGCGCGGCCGCGCGACCCGCCTCGAACGCTTCATGAAGAGCGACGCGATGGTCGGTGACGTCGCCAGGCAGCACAAAATCCGCCTCTCCCTCTCCACCGACCAGCGCGCCGGGGACCGCGTGCTCGAAGTCCGCGAGCTCTCCAAAGCCTACGACTCGAAACAATTGTGGCAGGACCTGCGATTCGAGATCAAGCGCGGCGAGCGCATCGGCGTGATCGGGCCCAACGGCTCGGGTAAGACGACGCTCCTGGAAGTCCTGCTAGGCCGCCGCGACGCCGACGCCGGCGAGTTGCGCTGGGGCGCGAACCTCAACATCGGCTACTACGACCAGCGCCTGGGCATCGAAGAGTTCGATCCCGAAAACACCGTGATGGAAGAGGTGATGGCCGACCGCCAGGCCTCATTGCAGGACCTGCGCGACATCCTCGCCCTGATGCTCTTCCGCGGCGACGACGCCAACAAGAAGATCGGCATGCTAAGCGGCGGCGAACGCGCCCGCGTCCGCCTCGCCCAATTGCTGCTCGACAAACCCAACGTGCTGGTCCTCGATGAGCCCACCAATCACCTCGACATCGCCTCCCGCGAGGCGCTGGAGGGCGCGATGTCCAGCTTCGAAGGCACGATGATCTGCGTCAGCCACGACCGCTACTTTTTAGACAAAGTCGTGAAGCGAATGTTCATAGTAACGCCGCCAGAGCTCGAACAGTTTGACGGCAATTACTCCGAGTGGCACGCAAAGGAGGAGGCGTTGGCGGAGGAGCGGGCGCAGCGCGAAGAAGAGAAGGGAAAGCGTTCGCGCGCGGTGGAAAGCGCGAAGCCGCAAGCGGCGAAGTCCAATGCTGGAAAGAAGGATAATCCATACCTGCGACCGTTCGGGCGGTTGTCCACGCAGGATCTGGAGCTGCAGATCACGGAGACGGAGATCGCAGTGGCGGAGTGTCAGGAGCAGTTCGGGGACCCTACGGCGTTTCGCGAGCCGGGGAGTGCGCAGCGGTTGCAACGCGAGATCGAAGAGTTGTCGAAGAAGCTGGAGCAGTTGGAGGCGGAGTATTTCGCGCGGGAACAATAGGGGTTTGGGGAGGGCAAGGCGCCGACGGACGGGGCGGTGCTCAATCGGACAGCAGAATCAGCCGCTCATTTTGCTCTCCGAGCGGAGCGTAAGCGATCCATCAAGTGATTGACTTGATTAACGGCGTAAAACTGCGGATCGCCCCGGTGGTACGCGCGTTGCTTTCGTCGCTCGACCAGCAAAACGAAGAGCCTCTATTCAGGAGCACTCTTCGACATTTAGTGATATCTACTACTATCGGAATAATCAACCGCGCTTGTGAAGGAGTGTGGAAATGGCAGGAATCATCATGAGTGGTTGTAACCGCGCGCGGGTTGTGCGACGGGCGGTGACGTGCGCCGCGGTCGTGGCTGCGACGGCGTGCGCGTGGGCGGCGCGAGCGGCGCCGCCGGCGATCCCGGACCTCGAGACTTTGACCGCGGAACAGATCGAGGCCGACTATACCGCCGGGAAATACACGGCGGCCGACCTGACGCAGGCGTACCTTAACCAGATCTCAACGTACTCTTCGGTCTACAATGCCTTCATCTCACTGAACCCGACCGCGCTGCAGGACGCGGCGGCGCTGGATGCGAAGCGGTCGCAGCCAGGGTTCGTCCCGGGGCCGCTGTTCGGCGTGCCGATCGCGATCAAGGACTCGATGGACGTGAAAGGCATCCCGACGACGGGTGGGTCGTCGGCGCTGTCGAGCAAGACCGGGGGGATTGACATCATCCCGGACAAGGACGCCCCGCTGGTCGCCCGCCTGCGCGACGCCGGTGCGATCATCTTGGGCAAGACCAACATCCCCGACTGGTCGATCGACGGCAACCGTTCGAACAGTTCCGTGCTGGGCAAGACGCACAACGCGTATAACTACAGCCGCACGCCCGGCGGGTCGTCGGGCGGGTCGGCCGTCGCGACGGCGACCGGCATGTCCGCGCTGGCGATGGGCGAGGAGACCGGGTCATCGATCACCAACCCGTCGTCGGCCAACTCGATCGTCGGCATCCGGCCGACGTTCGGCCTCGTCCCCTCGACCGGGATCATGCCCGGGCAGGGCACGTTTCGCGACGTCATGGGCCCGTTAGCGAAGACGGTGAAGGATGCGGCACACATGCTTGACGTGATCGCCGGCCCAACGCCGGCCGACCCGAAGACCGCCGCCGCGCAGGGGCACGTGCCCGCCGCCGGGTACGCCGCGGCGCTAAACCCCCACGCGCTCCAGGGCGCGCGGATCGGCGTCTACGGCGCCGGATACAACAACGTGACGCTCAGCGCGGAGACCCAGCAATTGTTCACGCAGGAACTTTCGGTACTGACCGCGCGCGGCGCGACGCTGGTCGCCGACCCGTTCGCCAACTCCGGATTCTTCCAACTCACGCAGGGCGTGCCGTCGTCCAACACGTACACGTATGACGTCAACCAGTACTTCGGGCGGATGGGCCCAGGCGCCACGGTGCACTCGACCGAGGAGTTCAAGACGCTCACCGGAAAGGATTTTTACAGCCTGCCGCTGAACCGCGCGCCGTCCAGTCCGGACGACCCGGCGACCCGGAGCGACCTCGACGCCTACCGCACGCGCCGCGACCAGATGCTGGCGCTTTTCCAGAAGGTGCTGGACGACAACAACCTCGACGCGCTGGTCATGCCACAGCTTGCCGCGCCGGTGCCGTTGCTGGAGAGTACCGACGCGATCCAGCGGACGCCGGGCAGTGCGGTGAACATCATGGGCGTGCCCGGCGTGGTCGTGCCCGGCGGGTACTACAGCGACGCGACGCCGTTCGCGATGTACTTCATCGGGCGGCAGTGGGACGAATCGACGCTGATCGGCCTGGGGTACGACTACGAGCAGGCGACGCTCCATCGGGTCGAGCCGACGCTGGTGCCCGAACCGGGATCGGCAGCGATCAGCCTGGTGTTCGCGGCGCCGGCGCTGCTGCTACGGCGGCGGCGTCGGGCAGCGTGACGGTCAGTTGATCGGGGGGTGAGAACGCGGGATCGGCAGGACCGAGGAAGGCCTGCCGATCCTGATTTATTTTCGTCAGTCGTGGCATTTAGGGCAGACGCCGTGGACGACGAGTTCGGCGTACGTCACATCGTACCGCCGCCCCAGGTCCTTAGGCCGAACCAACTCATCCGGAACCGGCACCCGATCCAGACATTCCACCCCGCCGCACGTATCACATACAAAATGCGCGTGCGGATGTTCCTGATGTTGACGTTGCCCCACAGCCGTGGCGGCATACCGCCAGGCCCCATCATCCCCGCGCACCCGGTGCAGCAATTTATGCTCGGCCAGCGTGTTGAGCGTACGGTAAACCGTCACCGCATCAGTGCCGTCGGCAAGCCGGCGGATCACGTCCGGCGCCCCCAGCGGCGCGCGCGACGACGTCACAGCCCTCAGCACCGCCAGCCGCACCGGCGTCCGCCGCAGGCCGGCGTCGCGCAACTGCTCGCCAATTGAATCTTCCCGGTTCACGTCCTAATCTTACCCCGCCGGGAAGCATTTTGTAAATGCCAGTGAATTGCATTTGACAGGTGGATGGGTCCGGCGTTATCCTTTTGCCAGTCACTTGCATTTAGCGGATGTCTTTCGCGCATCCACCGGAGCCCATCGCATGGCCCTGCACCTCTCGCAACTCAAGAAAAACTACACCGGCCCTGACGGCAGCGTCGTCTCGGTCATCGACATCGACAACCTCACGATCGCCGACGGCGAACAGGTCGCCCTCATCGGCAGCAGCGGGTCCGGCAAAACCACGCTCCTGCACATGATCGCCGGCATCGTCGCCGCCGACACCGGACGAATCGAGTACGACTTTAGCGGCATGCCGCCGGACGGAATTGCCCCAGGACAGGCGCGCCCGGCCGGAATCGATTACCGCGGCGCAACGCCTCAGCACAAGACGGATATCGCGCGAATGACCGAGGCCAACCGCGACGTCTTCCGCGGCAGCCACGTCGGTTACATCTTCCAAACGCACCACCTCCTCGGCGGATTCACCGCGCTCGAAAACGTCCTCCTCGGCATGAGCTTCACCGGCCGCAAGCCCGATCGCGCCTGGGCCAGGCGGCTGCTCGACGACGTAGGCTTGTCCGACCGCCGCGACTACAAACCCGAAAAACTCTCCGTCGGCCAGCAGCAGCGCGTCGCCGTGGCGCGGGCACTGGCCAATCGCCCCAAACTAGTGCTCGCCGACGAACCGACCGGCGCGCTCGATCCCGCCACCGCCCAGCAAGTGCTGGAGCTGATCCGCAAGCTCTGCGTCGAGGTCGGTGCGTCGCTCCTGCTGGTAACCCACGACCTCGACATCGCCCACCAACTCCCGCGGGTATTGTCGCTCTCGGAAATCAACCGCGCGTCGATGGCCGCTAAAGCCGCAGCGCGCAGCCAAACGAGTCTCGCATGAATTTCCTCCAGATCATCCTGAAACAAATGCGGCAGCGATCGCTCTCCACTTGGTTGACGATGCTCTCCGTCCTCCTGGGCGTTGGCCTCGCCGTCTCGATCATGGTGCTGCGGCGCGAAGGCCAGAACCTCTTCGCGCAGACGGATTTTGGTTACGACATCCTTATCGGCCCGCCGAAGGGGTCACCGCTGCAGCTTACGTTGAACACCGTTTATCACATGGACCAGAGTCCCGGCGTGATCCCCTATGCCCTTTATGAAGACATGTCGCGCAAGACCGCGCCCCCCGCAGGCCGCCCGGATTACCGGCCTTGGGTGAAGAACGCCGTATCGTTCATGGTGGGTGACAGCTACAACGGTCGCCGGATCGTCGGCACGTCGCCGCTGTTGTTCGGGTTCGATGATCAGGGGCAGCGGGTGACGGGCGAGGCATTCCAGTATCGCAAGGACAAAAGCTACGAACTGGCAACGGGGCGGGCGTTTCACCCGCGCAAGTTCGAGGCGGTGATCGGCAGCGAAGTAGCCGAGCGCGAGCACCTGACCCTCTACGACGACAAGCTGAGCGAAGGGGAGAATGAGAAGCGACTCGCGACGTTTCGCGCCACCCACGGGATGCCCGGACCGAACGAAAAGCCCGACATCCATAAGCCCAAATGGCACGTCGTCGGAATCCTGAAGCCGACCCACACGGCCAACGACAAGGTGCTGTTTGTGCCGGTCGTCAGCCTGTACGCGATCGCAGAGCACGAAGAGGGGATGATCGACCAGGCGCTGATGCGGGCGAAGATCGATCCGGGCAAGGTCCCGCCCGAGAAGCTCGACTCGGTCCTGCAAAGCCTGGGCATCGATCCGCAGAAGGTCCCTGAGTCCTTGAAGAAGAAGTTCAAGCTGAAAAGCGCGAAACCGGCGGCAGCGGCGCCAGGGGGCGACCTGCTCAAGGATGTCGCGCCAGCCAAGACCGCAGCGGCTGAGTCAGACGAGGACCCGGACGCCTTCCATTTCGACGACAAGGGTGAGATCGTTCCGGACCTGCCGCAGGAAGAGTGGACGATCTCGGCGATCATGGTCAAGTCGCGCGGCGATGGGTTCCAGGCCCAGCAGATCATGTATAACTTCAAGGTGATCGACGATCGCGCGACGGCGGTCAACCCCGCGAGCGTGATGCGCCAGTTCTTCGACACCTTCCTCTCGGGAAGCACCACGCTCCTGCTCATCATCTCAGCCATGGTGACGGTCGTCGCTGCCGTGTCGATCATGACGACGATCTATAACTCCGTCGCCGCCCGCCGCCGCGAGATCGCCATCCTGCGCGCACTGGGCGCAACCCGAACCCGCATCCTCTCCCTCATCTGTTTCGAAGCCGCACTAATCGGCTTGATAGGCGGCCTGGCCGGTTTTGTCGCCGGGCATCTCTTAAGCGGCGCCGGCTCCATCTACCTGCAGCAAACCCTCGGCGAGGGAATCCATTGGCTCCAATTCGACAAATGGGAATTCATATACCTCGGCGCCGTCGTCTTCATCGCATTTCTCGCGGGTTTGGTACCAGCGTTAAAAGCGTACACGACACCCGTCGCCACCAACCTGGCAGCGAGTTGACGCGATACCAAGCATGGTTTTAATCAAGGGGGCGAATCGAACCCACCTCCCCGCCCCGCCCGCGCAACCTGTACATTCCCAACCCGCCCCCGATAATGCCCCCCGCGCCTTCCCCCATTTATGTTCGCAAAAACGAAGGACACCCTCCACGTCACCCCGCGCTATCAACCCCTCTTCGCCGCGCTCAACCTCACCGCCCGATCCCTCTTCACCGACCCCCGCATCATTGTCTGGCGCTCGATCACCGAGCGCCAAAACTGCACGCTTGACGTCGTGGAAGCCGGCCAAACCCTCCGCCTCCACGTCAAACGCTATCAACCCGCGCGCGGTTACCAGACCCCCGCCGATGACGAATCCCGCGGCATCCGCGCCCTCGAGTACGAGAAAATCCCCACCGCGCCGCTGGTCGCCCATGGCAAGCTCACCGACGGCCGCAGCTTCATCGTCACCGAAAACCTCGCCGGTCACCGCGCCGCCGACAAGTGGATTCAATCCTCCAGCGACTTCGACAAGCTCCTGGAACCCACCGCCGACCTCGCCGCCCGCCTCCACGACCGCGGCCTCCACCACCGCGACCTCTACCTCTGTCACTTCTTCGTCAACGAATCCCCCGAAGCCGACACCCCGCCCGACATCAAACTAATCGACGCCGCCCGCGTCGCCCGCCTCCCCGGCCTCTTCACCCGCCAGCGATGGATCGTCAAAGACCTCGCCCAGTTCTGGTACAGCACGCTCGCCCTCCCCATCACGAACGACCAGCGCACGCGCTGGCTCGCTCGCTATGCAGAAGCACGCAAGCTAAAATCCGCCGACCGCCTGCGACGATCGATCGAGCGAAAGTCCGCATCGATCGCAAGGCACGACCTGAAACTTAAAGCCGCCCAGCCGACGCGCAACGTCTCGATCCCCGGAGCCTGACATGGACATCCTGCTCTCAGTCACCCTGTTCGTAGGCTTCGGCGCCGCCTTCGTCCTCATGAACCTCCTGATGGGCGCGCTCGCCCGCCCGCGCGTCCCCAACGTCGAAAAAGCCTCGGCCTACGAGTGCGGCGAACCCAGCATCGGCCCCTCCTGGGTCCAGTTCGACCTCCGCTTCTACATCGTCGCCCTCGTCTACCTCATCTTCGACGTTGAGGTCGCCCTCTTCTACCCATGGGCCGTCGCCTACGGCTCCGCCGGCGCACTAGGCGAATCCATCGGCCAATCCGCCTTCGCCGTCCGCCAGGTCGCCATCGTCGACATGCTCTTTTTCTTCGGAATCCTGCTCGTAGGCTTCGCCTACCTCTGGCGCTTCGGCTACCTGGACTGGGTCCGCTCCGCCGCCACCACCAGCCTCAAGGTCGACCACACCCCCGGCATCGACTTAAAAGCCGAAGCCCGCGCCGACCACCCCTTCTGACCCCCGACGCCGATCTTGACACCCTCAAGTCCGTAGCTAGATTATCCGATCCCCCGAACAGCCGCGTCAGACCCGCGGCCCGGCAACGTACACCCGGGGGCAGAGACGCGCAACACGCGATTCCGCGGTAGCTCAATGGTAGAGCATCCGGCTGTTAACCGGAATGTTGTAGGTTCGAGTCCTACCCGCGGAGCTAAAAAATCGGCTACGAAACGGAGTAGCCGTCCAGTTAACGGAGAACCCTGCGAGAGAGGCATCTCGCGGGGTTCTTTTGTTTTCGCGTGATCTGGCAACGGTTTACGAACGGAGGTGGTTGGAGAGAGGTGAGGTAGGAAGCGGTACGACCGACGGCGAGAGTTGGACCAGGACTCTCGATTTCTCTGATACGCGAACTCGCGAATTTAACAGCAGCGTGGCTGATGGGAGCGATCGGAACCCTACACAAGTCAGCCCATTAGCTGATGGAGATCTCTGCCGCACGTGGATCATGCCCCAACCCTTGCACTAAAGTCGTTGCATGGACCTTGGTCGACTTGAGTTCGTGCTCAAAGCGGAACACATGGACTTTGACATCGTGGCGCGGATTGATGGCCTGACGGTCGCGCGAGTTCTCCGCGTCAGGACGGGTGATCGCCTCCTGCTAGGGGATATTCACCTTGAGAAGGACGTGTCTCCTCCATGGCCGATTCTACACGATGTCCTTCTGTCGCACTTTCGCCCCGCGACGTCCCTGGCAGTTGGAACAGCGGGGCATTGGTACCACACTTTTGAAGCGCCTGCTGCAGGGGGCCGGGGCCGCGGGCATCCGTGAGATCAAGGGACGCGGGATGCAGGATGCGATCGACACCCAGCCGTGGTTGCTCTCCTGGTACAAGAAGCACGGCTTCGCGGTCACAGAACCGGACGCCGGATCACTGCGCGGCACCAAGCAAATGGTTGTTTGGCGAAGATAGCTTCTTGGCCTGAATTCAGATGTCGCGGGTCGGGAATTTGCCCGCGGCGTGACAGATGCGATTACGCCTTGGTTGATTAGGCAGTTGGAGGTACCGGGGTTTTGAGCCGAACTCCACTTCGTAGATTTGAAAGCTGAGGTTGGGAACGCCGCTTACTGCATAGTGCAGCGCGGCGTCCCCTTGATAGGCAATGATCAAACCATGCACCTCGTCGGCCGGCTCGGCCAGGCGCTGCTCCCAACCCATGTACCGCAACACTTGTCCGACGACGGAGTCCGAAGTGTCCCCACCCTTTAGCTCGACGACGAGCCACTTTTTGGCTCCGATGCTTGGCCAAGATGTCGACGCGGCCAACAGCGCACGGGTACTCGTATCCGGCCTCTGGGTCCTCGGGCGTCGCATAGATCGCCCAATCGCGGCCGATGTCCAAGCGGTCCCAGTTGTCGAACATAAAGTCGTGCAAATGCCGCTCAAGCCCGAAGGAGGCCGCTGCGTGGCAGAGGGGATTGAGCCAGAGAGGGGGGCGGAGACGCCGACAACCGCTTTCGGCGCCGCCCCATCCGGTAGCACGTCACCTTGCTGGAACAACCACCACAGCGCATCCAGCGTCCATAAGTCGATTTGGAGGGCGTCCGCCAGTCGCCGTAGCAGGTCGCTGATCTTCGCGTACCGAGTTCCAAATGAGGCACCGTGCCAATCCCGTTCGGCGCCGTGGTTGCTTTCGGATGTGCGAATGAATCGGAACGGGGCGCGCGACATGGACACCGGCAGCAGCGCGGCGGTTCCGTGCCGGGGTGAGGTTAATTCGGCGCAGCGTGAAGCCCCGGTCGCCGCGGGTCCAGACGGTCGCGCGTCAGCGCACGACGAGTTTTTCCCAGAGCGCGTCCTTGGCGCCTCGCTTGACTCCGCCGTTGTCCGGGCGGCGCACCAACGCCAGCAGGTCTGCCAGGCCCGCGACGCCGCTGAGGTACAGGCCGGTCATGAACAGCAGGTACTTGTCGGGCTTTCTTCCGGTCTGCAGGTAGATCAACAGGCAGGCGATGACCGCGCAGTAGAACTGGATGTCCACGCCCGGCCGGCGGTGGCTGAGCAGGTGCCGGCAGCCCAGCAGTTGCTTGAGCATGCGGAAGAACAGCTCGATCGTCCAGCGGTAGCGGTAGATCATCGCGATCAGCTCCGCCGGCTCGTCCAGCAGGTTGGTCGCCAGGATCACGTCGTTGGCCGCGGGCCGCGGGCGCTTGGGATGAACGTCCCCGCGGATGCGGATCAGCCGCACGGGATGATTCGAGGCCCGGGCGCCATCGCCGTAGTTGCTGATCGTCACGCGCTGGTCGACCAGGACGCCCGCCGCTTGCGCTTGGGGGGTGAGCGGCTGCTCGGCCAGCACCTGGGGATCGATGTTGTTGCGCACGCGGCAGACGTAGCTGCTCTTGATCCGGTGGATGTCGTTGAGCAGCGACGCCTCGTGGAACCCGATCCAGCACGTAGCAGCGCGCCGCGGTGAGGTGCTGGCGCAGTTGCTCGCGCTCGGTCGACGCCTTGCGGTTGCTGCCGCTGGTGCGGACGATCAGCTCGGGCACCGGCGCGTCGATCGGCAGGTGCATGTGCAACCGCCAGGCGGCGTGGGCGCGGCCGTCCTTGCGTGTGTGGCAGAGGGTCGCCGCCAGCTTGGGCAGCGTCGCCAGCAGCGTCCCGTCCACGATCGTCAGCAGGTGCTTGAGCCGCGCCAGCTCGGGCGTCACGGCCAGCTTGTTCGCCCGGGCGCCCAGCTCGGCGATCACCCGTTTGAGCAGCTCGGGTTGAAAGACCGTCGGCGCTTCGGAGAAGCTGCCGAGCGAGAAGCGTTTGACCCCCAGCGTTTTCGCCACCGCCGGCAGGGCCGAGGCCTGTTGCAGCAGGCGCAGGGAGTTGATCGCGGGTTGAACAGGAACAGCAGGACGGACTTGCAGTAGTCGTCAAAGAAGAGCTGCCGGTTGCCGGCCCGATCGCGCGCCGTGTCGCAGTCGTGCAGCGCGTCGAGCAAGGGGAGGATCCTGCTGAAACAGCAGATCGAAACGTCGTGCTCGGCGAGTACCGCGTCCATGCCCGCTGTCGATCATCAAAACACAACGCACAAATCGGCGCAAGCGCAAGATCGTGCAATGCGCAAACGGCGCGCCGAACGAGATTGGCCAAATGCAACCACGCAAAACGCATTTTCTCACCCGCCCATCTTAACGCCACGCCCCCTCACGCAAGCAACTCCCGCCCGCTAGAGCTATTTCCACCACCAGTTTACCATAACCCCTTCACCTTCAACGCCCCCCGGCGGAGCCGGCCCCGGCAGGAGATCACGCATGGACGCGCCCGCCATCCCCTTCCCTGCAACAGAGTTCCGCTGCGACGTCTGCGGCTA
>JAQGHM010000126.1 GCA_028291615.1 Phycisphaerales bacterium
CGCCTTGCTCTTCCCCCGCTCGATCGCGTTCATAATGTTCCGCTGCGCATCCCCATCAATCACCGGCCCCACAAAATTCCCCGGCTCTTCCGCTGGCCCCACCTTCAAACTCTTCGTCGCCTCCACCAGCCGATTGACAAACGCCTCATAAATCGACGCCAGCACGATCACCCGCGAGCAGGCCGAACACTTCTGCCCCGCATACCCAAACGCGCCCGCCACCACGCCATGCACCGCCTCATCCAGGTCCGCATCTTCATCCACGATCACCGCGTTCTTCCCGCCAAGCTCCGTGATCACGCGCTTGAGATGCTCCTGCCCGTGCGGCACCTCCGCCGCCGTCTTCTGGATTGCCAGCCCCACCGCGCGCGAGCCCGTAAACGCGACGATCGCCACATCCGGATGCCCCACCAGCGCCGGCCCGATCTCCTCCCCCACCCCGTTGAGCAGGTTCACCACGCCCGGCGGAAACCCCGCCTGCTCCAGCGCCTCCATGAACTTCGCCCCCACGACCGCCGACTGCTCCGCCGGCTTCATCACCACCGTGTTCCCGCTCACCAGCGCCGCCGTCGTCATCCCCAGCAATATCGCCAGTGGAAAATTCCACGGCGCAATCACCACCGCCACGCCGCGCGGCTCCCAGAGGTTCACGTTCTCCTCCCCCGGCACGCTCCGCCCCCACGGCGCGCTGAGCCGCTCCATCTCGCGAGCGTAGTATTCGCAGTAATCGATCGCCTCCGCCACGTCCCCATCCGCCTCGCGCCACTGCTTCCCCGTCTCGTAAACCTCCCACGCCATAAACTCAAACCGCCGCCGCCGCAACATCTCCGCGAGTCTCCGCAAGAGTCGCACCCGCTCCGCCACCGGCGTATCCCGCCACGCCGGAAAAGCGCGCTTGGCCGCCGCCACCGCCCCCTTCACCTGCTCCACCCGCCCCGCCGCCACCCGCCCGACAAGCTGCGACTTGTGCGATGGATTCATCGACTCGATCCAAGCCCCGGTCTCGATCCGCTTGCCATCAATCACCAGCGGATAAAGCGCCCCCAGCCGCCGCCAAACCTGCTGCATCGCCTCAGACATAGCCTGCCGCCCGGCGTCGGTGGAGAAGTCGGTCAGGGGCTCGTTCTTGAACAAGGATGAATGATGAAGGATGAAGGATGAATCAGACGGCGGCATTGGCCGCATTTTTTCATCCTTCATCCTTCCACCTTCATCCTTCGCATTTTTAGGATTCATTAAGAGCCTCTCTTCCGAAACCCCCTCCGCAAACCCGGCGCGCAAGAACGATTCGTTCGACGTATTCTCCAACAGCCGCCGCACCAGGTATGCCATCCCCGGCAACAGCGCCCCCACCGGCGCATACACCCGCACGCGCTGCTCCAGCTTCACCAGCGCCGCCTTGATCGGATCAGCCATCCCGTAGAGCAACTGAAATTCCATCGCCCCCCGCGGCAGCCGCCGCTCCTCCGCAAACGCCAGCGCCGCCGCGATGCTCCGGATATTGTGCGACGCGATCGCTGGCCGCAGCACGTCGTACCGCTCAATTAAAAACCGCGCCTGCTCCTCATAGTTCGCATCCGTCTCCGGCTTCTCATCGTAAACCGGAATCGGCCAATCATTCTGCCGCGCCACGATCCGCTCGTAATCCCAGTACGCCCCCTTCACCAGCCGCACGCTCACCGGCGTCCCCCGCCGCGCCGCCCAGTTCGCCAACTGCCGCAAATCCTCCCCCGAAGACCGCAGATAAGCCTGAATCGCAATCCCCACGTCCCCCCATTCGCGAAACTCCTGCTCCTCCAAAACTTCCCGAAAAATCGCAATCGTCACCTCTTTATACGCGTGCTGCTCCATGTCGAAGTTGACGAACACCCCCCGCTCCTTCGCCGCCCGCAAGATCGGTCGCAGCCGCTCCCGCACCGCCCGGCTAGTCCCCACCGGATCGATCGGATCAAACTGGCTGAACAGCGAAGACAACTTCACCGAAACATTCACCCGCGGGATCGCCCCCAGATGATCCCGATCGATCAGCGCATCCTCCGCCCAGCCGCTCGCCTCTTTAGCAAGCGTTTCAATCAGATCCAGGTAATACTTCTGATACGCCAGCGCCTCCGTAGCCGACAGCACCGCCTCCCCCAGCAGATCGATCGTAAACGTCCACCGCCGCGCGCGTAGGCTCTTCGCCGCCGCCACCGCCTCCGCCGCATCCGAAGCCGCAATAAACCGCCGCGCCATTCGCTGCGTGTTCTTGAGCGTCATCGACGCCAGCCGCCGCCCAAACCACCCTTCCTCCGGCAGCCACTTCATCGCCCCCTGCGCCACCCAGGGCAATCGCCCCCGCACCGCGCCCATATATTCCCGAAGATGGCGATTGATTGACTCCGGCGATGAGAGTACCGGCAGCACGTCCACCAGCCGAAACAACTGCGCCTTCACCCCCTCATCCGCCATCCCCATCGCCATCACCTTGCGATCCCACCACGATTCCCCCGCCGGCGCAGCCCGAGCCAGCGCGAAGATCTCCCCCCCCAGCGCTACAGTCCGCGCCTCGGTCTCCGCCGAGCTTTCCCGCCCGTCAACCACAACATCCATGCCCAATCTTATGCCCGGAAATTGCTTTCTTCGCCACTGTGAGAGAATGGAAGAGGACGATCCGAGAATCCACGCCAATGAGCGCGAATGAATTCTTCCTTCAATTCATTAGCGTCTATTCGCGTAAATGCGCGGATGATCTCCTCTTCGCTTTAGATCCCCATCTCCCGCTTCACCTCGCTAAACGCCCCCACCGCAAACTCCAAATCCTCCCGCGAATGCCCAGCCGACACCTGCGTCCGAATCCGCGCCCGCCCCTGCGGCACCACCGGAAACGAAAACCCGATAACGTAAACGCCGCGCTCCAGCATCCGTTCCGCCATCCGCGCCGCCACCGCCGCATCCCCCAGCATGATCGGCGAGATCGGATGCGTCCCCGGCAGAATGTTAAACCCCGCCTCCGTCATCGCCGCGCGAAAATACTTCGTATTACTCTCTAGCCGATCCCGCAACTCCGTAGACCGCTGCAGCAGTTCAATCGACTTTAGCGAAGCCGCCACAATCGCCGGCGGCAGCGAGTTGCTGAACAAATAAGGCCGGCTCCGCTGCCGCAGCATCTCAATCACTTCCCGCCGCCCGCTCGTATACCCCCCCGTCCCGCCCCCCAGCGCCTTCCCCAGCGTCCCCGTGATCAAATCAATTCTCCCCATCACGTCATGATATTCATGTGTCCCCCGCCCCTTCGCCCCCATGAACCCGACGGCGTGCGAATCATCCACCATCACCAGCGCGTCATGCGTCTCCGCCAATTCACAAATCGCCGGCAGGTTCGCCACATACCCATCCATCGAAAACACGCCGTCCGTAGCGATCATCCGAAACCGCGCTCCCGCCGCCGCCTTCAACTTTTCTTCCAGATCCGCCATGTCACTATTCTTGTACCGATGCCGCTGCGCCTTGCACAGCCGCACCCCATCGATGATCGATGCGTGATTCAGCTCATCCGAAATCACCGCATCCTCAGCCCCCAGAATCGTCTCAAACAATCCCCCATTCGCATCCCAGCACGAAGAGTAAAGGATCGTATCCTCAGTCCCCAGAAACGCCGAGATCGCCGCCTCCAGCTCCTTATGCAGCTCCTGCGTCCCACAGATGAACCGCACCGAAGCCATCCCATATCCCCAGCGCAGCATCGCCTCCCGAGCCGCCTCCACCACCTCCGGATGATTCGCCAGGCCCAGGTAATTATTCGCACAAAGGTTGAGCACATCGGCCCGCCCCCGTCCCCCCTTCACCGCCACATGCGCCTGCTGCGCCGAAGTAATCACCCGCTCTGGCTTATACAACCCCGCCGCCCGCAACTGCCCGATTTGCTCCGACAAATGATTTTGCAGCTTCTGATAGCTTCGCATAGTTCAATCCTTACGAGTGGTGTGATTTACACCAGTGTCTTCACCATAGGGAGGGCCGTCATCCTGAGGTACTCCGAAGGATCTAGCCAGCAGTAAAAGTCAGTCTACTTTTCAGCCAGATCCTTCGGTCGTTAAAACTCACTCAGGATGACCGGCGTCCGAACGCGAGACCATGGCTTTACCCGCTTCTCACTTCTCGCTTCTCCCCTCCCCTTTGTCCAGTTAAACTCCGCGCCCATGCCCACCCTCCCCCTCCCCGAATACCAATCCCGCCGCCAAAAACTCTTCAAATCCTTAAGCGGCGCAGCCGCCATCCTTTTCGCCGGCGAAGGCGCACCGCCCCTCCTGGGCAAGTGGCGCCCCGACCAGTCCTTCTTCTACCTCACAGGCCTCGACACCGAATCCGGCGCAGCACTCCTCTTCGACCCCGCCAACGAAAACCCCAAGCGCCGCATCACCCTCTTCCTCCGCCCCTTGAACCCCGAGACCGACCGCTGGGACGGCTACCGCGACCCGATCAGCCAATCGCTCAAAGACGCCACCGGCTTCGAAACCGTCCTCCGCTCGAGCACCCTCCCCGCCATGCTCACCGCCGCCGCACGCCGCGCCAAACGCGTCGCCTGCCTCCACCCCTTCAGCGTCTACCCCAACCCCCTCAGCCCCGACCTCGCCGCCTTCAAACAAATCGCCGACCGCATCCCAGGCCTGGCCATCGAAGACCAAACCCAACTCCTCCCCAGAATGCGCGCCGTCAAATCCAAGGCCGAACTCGCCTTAATGCAAGAAGCCGCCAACGCCACCGCCGCTGGCTACCAAGCCATCCTCAAACAAATCAAACCTGGCCTCACCGAAGCCGACCTCGACCAGACCCTCGAACAAACCTACAAAGCCCACGGCGCATCCGGCGTAGCCTACAACTCCATCGTAGGCTCCGGCCTAAACGCGACGGTGCTGCATTACATGGACAACCGCGAGCCTCTCCTCGCCGGCGACTTAATCGTCATCGACTCCGCCGCCCGCTTCCAAGGCTACGCCGCCGACGTCACCCGCACCTACCCCGTCAGCGGCAAATTCACGCCCGACCAAAAACACGTCTACGAAACCGTCCTCCGCGCCGAACAAGCCGCCATCAAATCCCTCCGCCCAGGCGTCACCCACACCGAGGTCGATGCCGCCGCCAGAAACGTCATAGAAAAAGCCGGCTTCGGCGACGCCTTCATCCACAACATAGGCCACCAATTAGGCCTCGAAGTCCACGACATCACCCCCGACGGCCCGCTGGTCGAAGGCATGGTCATGACGATCGAACCGGGCATCTACCTCCCCGACCAGAAGCTGGGCGTAAGAATTGAGGACGATCTGGTGATCACCAAAACCGGCAGCAAATCCCTGACCGACCAAATCCCAAAAACTATCAAAGACATCGAACGCGCGATGGGCCGCTAAGGACTTGTTTCAAGTTTTTAGCCCAACCCAACCCGATCGCGATTACAATCGCTTGCTCCGGACCGACTGTGGTGACGTCCCGCGCGCGCGGCAGAAAGGGATCAGTCATGGAAGCCGCCGAACTGCTCCGCCGATACGCCGACGGCCAGCGCCTCTTCCTCAACGCCTGTCTGATCGGCGCCGATCTAACCGGCGCGCGGCTTCCCCGCATCAACCTGGCCGGGGCAAACCTGACCGCCGCGTCGCTTCAGGGGGCCGACCTCTCCAATTCGATGCTCGCACAAGCCAGTTTCCGCGGCGCGCGGATGTCCTGCGTTCGCATGCCCGGCGCCCACTGCAAGCAAGCCGATTTCTCCGGGGCGGATCTGCCCCGCGCCAACCTCAGCGCCGCCAACTTCTACCGGGCGTCGTTCAAGCAGGCCAATTGCATTGCCGCCTCGCTGCACAAAGCCAACTTCGGCGGGGCTGACCTGCGCCGCGCCGACTTCCGCGAGACCGATCTGACCGACGCCTACCTCGGTGGAGCAAACTTCCTCAAGGCGAACCTGATCCGCGCCTGCCTGGTCGGCGCGGATTGCACCGACGCCGACTTTTCCTTTGCCAAAGTACACGGTGCGGACTTCACCCATGCGGACCTGACGGACATCAAGCGCGCCGGATGCGATTGGCACGACACGATCGTCACGCGGCCGCCACCGCGCCGCCCGACCGAGGCTGCCCCTTCGCCTCACGCAAATACCTATTTTCCAAATCACCCGGTCACCTATTTCCCGATGTCCGGCGAGATGGAACCCGCCGGCTCGCCAGCGCCGCCGTATTCGCCACCGCATCCGCCGCCGCCCCCGCGGCCAGTTGTCGCGCGCTCTCGTTTGAGTTGGGTCACGCGCTGGACGTTGTTCATGACCCTAGCAGGCGGCTGGAGCGGCGCGATCTTCGGCTCGCAATTCGAAATCCAATCCCCCGCCGTCTACGGCGAAATTGGCCTGTTGCTGGGCGCGGCCAGCGGTCTGGCAATCGGCCTGGCAACTGCAGTCGGCGTCTGCACGCGCGGCTCGCACGAAACCGCCTGACCCATCGGACAAGGAAGACCACCCGCACCCATGCCCACCATCGACGGAATCATCGAGACCGCCCTCTACGTCGCCGACCTCACGCGCGCCGCGCGCTTTTACCAAGGCCTCTTCGGCTTCCGCACGCTTCTATCCGACGATCGCCTTCACGCCCTAAGCGTCGCCGACCGCCACGTCCTGCTCCTCTTCGCCCGTGGCGGATCGACCCGGCCCAACCCCGCCCCCACCGGCGGCCTCATCCCCCCGCACGATGGCTCCGGGCAAATCCACATCGGCTTCGCGATCGCCGCCGACGAACTCGAACAATGGGCCGAGCGCCTCCGCGAGCATCACGTGACCATCGAGAGCCAAATCAAAGGCCCGCGCGGCGGCACCAGCCTCTACTTCCGCGATCCCGACGGCCATCTCGTCGAACTCTTAACCCCGGGCATATGGACCATCTACTGAATCATCAAATCCCCTCCCCCTTGTCGTCCGGCCCCTCGACGATCCGCGCCACCAGCAGCGTCCGATCGTCCCCCAATATCCGCCCGGCCCGGAAGCGGTCCAGCTCCCCCAGGATCGAATCTACGATCAACGCCGCGCTCCCCCGGCAGACCGAAGCTTCGTCGAGCCGGTCCTCCCCGAACATCTCCCCCTGCGGGTTGCGCGCCTCGGTGATGCCGTCCGTGTACAGGATCAGCGTGTCGCCGCGCTCGAGGCGGTATTGGTTGTCCAGATACTCTTCGCCGTCATCAATTCCCAGGGGGAGGTTGCGATGGCCATCCAGCGTCAGGATCGCCCCGCGCCGCAGCACCCGCCCCGGCGGATGCCCCGCGCTGGCATAGCTGAGCGTGCCGTCGGCGGGATCATAGATCCCGTAAAACGCAGTGACGAACGTCCCCGAGCCGTTGGTATACCGCTGCGTCAGGTGCCGATTGACGAAGTTCATCAACCGGCTGGGCGGCAGCGGCGGCTCGGTCAGCATGTGCGCGATCGAGTGCGTGACGGCCATGATCACCGCCGCGGGCGTTCCATGCCCCGACACGTCCGCAATCAGCACGCCCCACTTCCCATCCGGCAGCTCGAAGAAATCGTAGTAGTCGCCGCCGGCGCGCGTGGAGGTCTGGTAGTGGCACGCCAGATCGAGCGTCGGGATCAGCGGCAGCTTCGCCGGCAGGAGCGACCGCTGGATATCAGCGACCACCTTCAACTCGCGATCGACCCGGTCGTACGCGCGCTTGACCTGCTCGGACAGCACCAGGTTATGCGTCGCCCGGCCGAAGAGGTTGCTCATCCAGACGTGCTCCGGGAGCCGCTCCAGCGAAAACGCCGCCGGCTCATTCCGCAGCAGCACCACCATGTTCAACGCCGTCCCCTTGTCGAACAGCGGGATCGCCAGCAGCGACTTGAACCCCGCCAGGTACTCCAGCGCCGGTTCATCGTCCGCCAGCTCGGCCGGCAGATCATCGATGATCACCGGCAGATCGCCGTAGATGATCCGCGAGATCAACCCGCCCTTAAACACCGGCAGGCGGTCGGGGTTCTTCCACGGATTGACCGCCTCCTCCCACCGGCTCGATCGCGTGATGCGATAGAACGGCGTCTCCAGGTCCCGCCGCGACAGCGAGAAATACCCATCCGACGGCACCACCTGCCGCATTCGTTTGCCATACTCGGCGACCATCACCTGCGGATCGGTCTGCCGGCTAAGCTCGCGCATCATGTCGACGACGAACGCGAGCTTCTGCTGTGCGGTGCCGTGGCCGACGAGGAGATCGGAGGAGAAGAGGGTGTTTGGCATGGCGTACCCTATGGTATGGCGCGAGCATGCCGAGTCCACCCAATTACCGCGCGAAGAATCGCCGTGCTATTTTCCGCTTACGTCCAGGCAAACGAGGAAGCCGCCGGCATGGCTGCTGGGCCTTGGCGATGTGCTGCGGGAATAGAGGCGACCGTTGCTGACGACGGCGGCGTTCCAGCAGCGCGCGTCGTTGGGAAGGACCTGCCCGCCGCCCAGCGGGGTGTACCCTTGCGGGGTTGCCTTGACGAGGCCAACCTGGCCGGTGTCGCCCTGAACGACCAGGTCGTCGCCCGCCAGGATCGTGCCGCCGGGGCCGAAGCCGGGCTTTTCCCACATGACCTGGCCGGTAGCGATGTCCACGCATTTGAGCGGGGCCTTGTCGTTCTTGTTGTAGCGCTTGAAGCCGAAGAGGCCGTAGAGGTAGCCGTCCTTGTAAACCGGCGTGGTCCAGTGGTTGGCGACTTCGTCTCCCTTGCGATTCTGCCAGAGGCGGGTGGCTTTGAAGGTGTCGCCCTCTTTGGTGATGCGGGCGGCGTCGGCGCCGCAGCTCTTCGGATAGCCCGCCGAGCAATAGACGATGTCGCCCCCCTTTCCGCCGACGACCGGCGTCGATGCGGTCGAGATGTCGAACGGGTACGCGTAGCGCCAGAGTTCATTGCCCGTGTCGGCGGCAACGCTCACCAGGCCGCTCTGCGTGAAGTAGATGACCTGACGCACGCCGGCGATCGTGGCGAGGGTGGGCGTGGCGTGGGTGATCAATTCATTGCCGGATTTCCAGACGACTTCGCCGCTCTCTTTGTCGAACGCGATGAAGCTCTGGCCCGGGCCGCCGCCGTAGACGTAGACGCACTTGCCATCGACGATCGGCGAGGCGGCGTTGGCCCATGCGCTGATGCCGGGCGCCTTGAGCTGGTTCGCGCCCCCGAATTCCAGGGGGAGATCGCGACTCCATTCGAGCTTGCCGGAGTCGGCGTTCACGCAGGCGAGGTTGAGGAAGCTGCCCATGATGTAGACGTGCTTGCCATCCACCGCCGGCGTGGTGCGCGGCCCGTCGCCGCCCGAGCCTTCGTTGAGCTTGGTGCGACCAAGTTGGTAGGTCCATTGCGTCGCGCCGGTATCGGCATTGAGAGCGATGAGGAATTCGGTCCCTTCATCCTTGGCCATGAGGAAGACCTTGCCGCCACCCGTGGCGACCGAGCCGAACCCTTCACCGACAGGAACTTTCCAAAGCTGCCGCGGCCCGTTGCGCGGCCAGACGACCTTTTCAGCGCTGATGCCGTTGTGAGTGGGGCCGCGGTACTCGCTCCATTCCGCGGCGGCGATACTGGAGAGTCCGACTACTACAATTGCCGCGGCCCATCGACGCCAGTCCATCTCGGTGATCCTTTCTTTGAATGCCCGGGGAGTAATAACCGATCGGCGGGGGAATGTTTAGCGCGCCGTAGGCTGCGGGTCCTGAAGTTGGCGCTCGATGAGCGCCTTGAGCAGCGAGCGATGACAGCGGTCTTCGCGGGTGCATTGCGCGGAGCAGAGAAGCGTGATCGTCTCGCCGGCTTTGACCCGATCGGCCAGGGCCTTGATCTTCGCCCGCTGCGCGAGCATCTCCTTGAGGTAACGCTGGCGGTAGATGTCCCAACTCAGCGTGAGGCGGTCGCCCTTGCCATATGCGGCGGCGTGCAGCTCGACGCTGGGGGCGAGATCCTTGTCCCAGGCGTGCCAGGTCTCATCCGACTTGGGCAACCCGCGCGGGCGGTAGCGCGTGACGAGGAGGCGGTGGCCGTCGTCTGGGGGTTCGATGGGGTCGTTCCAGCGTTTGGTTTTGAGGGGCATGCGCAGTCACCAAATTGTGACGACGTTGGACGCGCGGATCTTTCCGTCGCGGGTAATCAGTGGCAGCCCGAGCGACAATGCGGTCGCGGCGATGATTCGATCAGGCATGTCGGGAACAATCGAGCGATCGACGTTCCGAACCGACAGTGCTGTTTGCTGATCCAGCGGGGCAATTACGAATCCGCTATTCGCGTCGTTGAGCGCAGCCACCAATGTATCGAGGTCTTCGGGTCGCCATTTTCCCTTATCAACCAGGTAGCAGATCTCCACCAGGACAATCGCCGGGATGAAAATCTGATCGCCCTTGGCTGCTGCCTGGTCGAATGCATCGCGCGCGGTTTTGGAAAGCCGGCCTGGGTCCAGGAAATACCAGACGAATGCGTGCGTATCGACGACCACGCCAGTCATATAATTTCCCGGGGAAACTCCCCCCACATTTCGCGCCGCGCTTCGGCAATATCGTCTGCCGTGACGTCGATTCCGCGCCCGGCCAGGAGCCCCATCATGCTGGTCCAAGGTCGTCCGTGGGGCTTGTTTGTATGCGCGGACAAATCGCGCGCCAGGCGCAAAATCTCCTGCTGCTGGGCTGGGGCGAGCGTGGAAAGGCGTTCGAGGATTTCCTGCTGGACCGTCATGATCGTTATTTTAGACATTGGCCGGCGCGGGTTCAACGTATTAGTGATGCGGCGCAGGCCCCTTCCACGCCTCATCGCGCTCGAAGAACATCACGTGCTGCCACGGCAGGTCATCGTACTGCTCGACCAGCTTGAAGCCGTTGGCGGGGATCTCCTTGTTGATCTGGGCTTTGCTCATCTTGTGCAGCTCTTTGATCGGCACGTTGGGGTCCTCTGCGCGGAACTCGACCAGGACCAGGCGGCCGGTCTTTGAGAGGCTCTTGCGCAGGGCCGCGAGCATCTCGACGGGGTGATCCATCTCGTGGTAGACGTCCACGACCAGGATCAAATCGACGACGTTGTCGGGGAGCTTGGGATCGATCACGGTGCCGAGGACGCTCTGGATGTTTTTCACATCCGACTTGGCGGCGCGCTGCTGGAGCATGTCGAGCATTTCCTTCTGGATCTCGACGGCCAGCACCTTTCCACCTTCGCCGACTTCCTTGGCGATCTTGAGCGTGTAGAAACCGTTGCCACAGCCGAGGTCGCAGACGGTCATGCCGGGCTTGAGGTTAAGGGCCTTCATCAGCTTGGCGGGCTCTTCCTCGCGGTTGCGCGATTCGCGCGTGAGCCAGGGGGCGCCGGTGAAATGCATGGTCTGGGCGATCTCGCGGCCCATGTAGTGGGTGAGGGGCGGCGGGATCTTCTCTTCCGAAGGCTTGGTCGCCGGTTGCGGCTTCGTGGGCTTGACCAGTTCCTGTGCCCAGCCGATGGGTCCGGACAAGAGGGCCAAGACGATGAGAAGTGTCAGTCGCAAACGCATGTGGAAGCTCCGCAAGAGGAACCGCACGTCTTGTCAAAGGGGCTCCGGGCATCTTAACCTACCGTTCTCGCCAAGGAGAACCATGCCGCAAGCCAAGACTTCCCGCCGTCAACTGTTGTCCGAGTCGATCCTCTTTGCCTCCGCGATGGCCTTAGCCCCGCACGTGCGCGGGGTGGATGACGCTAAGAGGAAAATCGGCTTCTGCGTCGTCGGCATCGGCAGCTTGGCGAAGAACCAGATCATCCCCGCGCTGGCGAAGACCGAGAACGCGAAGCTGGTGGCGCTGGTCACCGGGCATGCGGCGGAGAAGACGCCGGCCATCGTGGAGAAGTTCGGGCTCAATCCGAAGTCGGTCTATTCGTACGACAACTACGACTCGATCAAGGACAACCCGGAGATCGACGTGGTTTACGTGGTACTGCCGAATTCGATGCACCCGGAGTACACGATTCGCGCGCTCAAGGCGGGGAAGCACGTGCTTTGCGAGAAGCCGATGGCGAACACCGTCGAAGAGTGCCAGCAGATGATCGATGCGGCGAAGGCGGCGAATAAGAAGCTGATGATCGGCTATCGCCTGCGGCATGAGCCGTTCAACATGAAGGCGATCGAACTGCTGCGCGGGGGCTCGCTGGGGAAGATCAAGAACATCGATGCGGGGGCGGGGTTCAGCATCGGGGATCCGACGCAGTGGCGGCTTAATCGCAAGATGGCTGGGGGCGGGTCGATGATGGACATCGGCATCTATGCCCAGAACGCCTGCCGGTATCTCAGCGGCGAGGAGCCGGTGGAGGTAATGGCGATGACGTACTCGACGCCCAACGACGTGCGCTTCAAGGAAGTGGAGGAGACGATGCTCTTCACGCTTCGGTTTGCCAGCGGCCTTTTGGCGAACTGCACGTCGAGCTATGGGTTTGGCGTCAATCGGTACCGGGTGACTTGCGAGAAGGGGATGGTCGAGTCGGAGCCGTTCCTGTCCTACAAAGACCTGCGGCTGTTTGCGAAGATGCCGGGGAAGCGCGAGCGGGAGGAGATCGTGCTGGAGCCGAAGGATCATTTCGGGGCGGAGATGGATTATTTTGCGGAGTGTCTCCGCGAAGGTAAGGAGCCGCGCACGCCTGGGGAAGAAGGTCTGCGCGACATGCGGGTCATCACGGCGCTGTACGAATCGGCGCGGTCGGGGCGGGCGGTTAAGGTCGGCGGCTGAACGCGGCTGGGCTCAGCCACACCCGGTCACTTCTTTTTTTGCCCATCGCCGATTTGCGCGATGATCTTGTTCAGGCGGCCGAAGTCGACCGGCTTGACCAGGTGATGATCGAATCCCGCGGCGGCGCTCTTGCGAAGGTCTTCCTCGCTGCCGAAGCCGCTGATCGCGATCCCCTGGCGCGGCGGGTGCGCGCTTTTCTTCAGGGCCGTCATCAGTTGCAGGCCGGTGCCATCGGGCAAGCCGATATCGCTGATCAGGAGGTCGAAGGATTCGCTCGCGGCGGTGGCGAGGGCGTCCTTGACGCTGGCGGCGCTGCGCACGCGGTGCCCACGGGCGCGGAGCAGTTTAGTCATGATGTGAGCCGTGTCGGGATGATCTTCGACTAACAGGATCTTCAACCCGTGCCCGGCGGTGGCGGCACGCCGGGCAGGTGAGGGGGCGCGGACGGGCGGGGCGACGGGGGTCGCGACCGCGCTTTCGGGCAGGCACGGCAGGACCACCGTGAAGGCGGTTCCCAACCCGGGCCCTTCGCTGAAGACCGAGATCTCGCCACCGTGCGCGTCCACCAGCGCCTTGCAGATCGCCAGGCCGAGGCCCAGGCCCGCGGCGCGGTCGCCGTTGGCGGCTTCGGCCTGTTCGAACGGCTGGAAGATGCGGCCGGCGAGCGGCGGTGCGATGCCCATCCCGGTGTCGGCGACGACGATTCGCAGGCGATCAGGCTGCGGGTGATCGGTCGTGATGGTGATCGAGCCGCGCGCGGGGGTGAACTTGATCGCGTTGCGGAGGAGGTTCCAGATCACCTGGCGGAGGCGCTTGAGGTCGGCGCGGACGACGCAATGGGTCGCGCCGGCGCGCAGCTCGACGTTCATCCGGCGGTCCTGGATTTCCGGCTGGCACATGTCGATCACCTCGTTGATCAACGCGTGCACGTCCACGTCGGCGAGTTCGAGCTTGAGCATGTTGCGGTTGATCCGCGTGATGTCCAGGAGGTCGTCGATCAGGTCGGCTTCCATCTGCACATTTCGGCGGATCATTCGCAGGGTGGGGGCGAGGCTTTTGGGGACCCGTTGCTCCTCCAGGGCGCTGACCGCGGCCAAGACGGGTGTCAGCGGGGTGCGCAGCTCGTGGCTGAGGATGGCAAGGAAGCGGTCCTTGGCCTCGCTGCGGGCGTGGGCGATGCGCTCGCGATCGAGCAGCTCGCGCCGCTCGCGCTCGGCCTGGCGCTGCTGCGTCAGGTCGATCAGGGCCGTGCGGAACTCGGCGCTGGCGGCGGTGGCGGCATCGCGCGGCACGCGGCTGGCCAGGGAGACGGGCACCGTTCGCCCGTCGCGATGCACGATCTCCAGCTCGGTGCGGACCTCGTCGCCGTGGCCCTGGCGGCAGCGGTTGACGTGATCCAGGAATGCGTCGCGGTCGGTTGCACTCACGTACAACAACAACGGGTTGCCGATCAGCTTGCCGCGCTCCAAGCCGAACATCATGGCGGCGGTCAGGTTGGTCTCGGTGATGACGCCGCTGCGGTCGAGCATCATGTACCCCATCGGGGCGAAGTCGTAGAGGTCGGCGTAGCGGTCCCGCGATTCCTCGAGCGATTGCTGCACCTCTTTGAGGTGCTCGTTCTGGACGCGAATTTCCTCCTGGTGGACCTGCAGCTCGTGTACCACATCTTCCAGGTGGTGCGGCTGTCGCGCCTGCGCGTCGCGGCGGCGCAACTCGGCGATGAGTTGGGCCCGATTCATTTTGTCGTATGTCGGCGGCGGCATGGGCACCTTCCCCGCGTATGGCCGTTCGTTTTATCGCGCCGGGGTGATTCGCGGAATTGCCGTTTTGCGAAGGTTGGGGGGGACGACGACGGTTACGACCGGCGGGCGCCCTTGTTTTGGCTGGACTTGAGCCGCGTGCGCCCGTTTCCATCGCCGTCAACGGGGCTGCGCTTGGCGGCTTTGACCCGCGCGGGATTGGCGTTTGGGCGGGTGTGAGGCTTGTCACCGGCCCGCTCGCGTGCCTTTGGGCTGGGCCGCAGGGATTTGACCGCACGGGCCGGCTTGTCTTCCATCAGGACCGCTCGGATCAGCGCCGCGCGGTCCAGGGCGGCCTGTGCTTGTTCCTCGTAGCCGCTGGCGAGGAGAGTCATGCCCGAGCCGCGCGTGCGCTCCGCGAGCCGCCGCCGCAGCGCGGCTGATTCCTCCAGCGTGCGCATGGCCATCCACATCGCATTCTCGATATTCTTCACCTGCTGTTCGCTCAAACTTTCGCCGGTATATCCGTGGCCCAGGTGACACCGAAATCGGAGGACGCGCTCCTTCTGTACCTCCCACAAGGCGCCGCCGCACTCCGGGCAGGTCAGGGCAGTGGGCGGCTCGGCTGGGTCGGGCGCTTCGAGGTTTTCGCTGCCGACTTCGGCGATGTCAGGCAGGTTGCGCCGGCGTGGAGGCATGATGCGGGTTCCTTTCCCTGCGCGTCTTCCGGCGAGTTGGGCAATGAGGCCGGGGATCTGCGCGAGCGTGACGACGTGATCGACATCGACGTTCTGCACGGCGCTTTGCGGCATGCTGGGAGAGACGGCCTCCGCCGGGTCCTGGACGATCGCGATGCCGCCGTAACGTTTGACCTCGTGCAGGCCCGACGTCCCGTCGTCGAGCCCGCCGGACAGGATCACGCCCACCACGCGCTCGCGGTAGGCGACGGCGGCGGTTCGAAAGAGCGGATCGACGGCGGGGCGAAATCCGTTCTCCTTTGGACCGCGCGACACGGCGACGTGGCCGTCCCGGATCAGCAGATGATGATCCACCGGAGCCACGTAAATGCGGCCGAGCTGGATCTGCTCTCCGTTCCTGGCCTGCACCGCTTTGACTGGCCCGGCCCGGCTCAGGATCTGCGGCAACACCCCCGGGCTGGTGGGCGAGGTATGAATCACCACGAACACAGCCGCCGCGAGGTTGAACGGAAACCCAGCGACGATCTCCATCAGAGCCTGCACGCCACCGGCCGACGCGCCGATCACCACGATGTCCCGCTTCGACAATTCGTTGCCATGCGAAGCGCGCGACGATCTCATGATGCGAACGGTATGTTCTGACGAGCCCGTCGGGGAAGATGCAAAATGCCGCGCGGCCGGAAAACACTATGACAGGCCGTCCCAGCGCTCGGGATCTTCTTCCCACGCGCGTTCTACAACCATCGGCTGGGTTGGTTTCTTGCCCACTGGAGTTGGGATTTCCGGTTCCGGCAGGCAAATCGTCTCCCCGAAACGGCTGAGAATGTCGGCTTTGAAGAATTTTTTTCGCGGACGCAGGCGCTCCAACAGGTGGGTCATGGCGAGTACTCCTGTACAAGGGGTTGAGGTCTGTGGCAGAAGTATCGGCGAATCGCCCAAACAAGCACCAAATTTTTGTGCGGTATCTGTTAAGGCCGATAAAAAATGGGCTCGGTAATTGCTACAGGCGGCGCAACGTCTGAGTCGAAAAAAACTAGTCAGGTCAAACGTGCATTTCTGCCGTTCCCCCAACCGCTGCCTTTGGGCAAGGGAGTCGCCATGATGAGCCGGAATTTGCTACTGCTGCAATCGATCCAGGGCCACCTCGAACTGCTGGCGCAAAAGCATCCGAAGAAGGCTGCATCGCCGGTGGCGCGCAAGGCGAAACAGTATGTGCAGACTTGCTTGCGACAGGCGCATCGTGCCGTTGCTGCTTGAAGTCATGCCTCACTAAAGTGAGCAAGCCAGCGGGTTACTTCTCGACGGGCTTTCCCGCTTTTTCCCAAGCTTTGATGCCCCCTTCGAGATTCGCGACTTTGGGGAAATCATACCCGTCCATTTTGGTGCAGGCCTTGGCGCTGCGGCCGCCTACCGCGCAATGCACCAGATAAGTCTTGCTCTTGTCGAGCTGCTTGATCTTCTCGTCGAAATCCTTGGCGTTGAAATCGATCAACACCGCATTCTTGATGTGGCCGGCTGCGTATTCCTTGGGGGAGCGCACGTCGAGGATGACGGTGTCGGGTTCTTTGCTGAGCTTTTCGAACTCATCCGCGTTCACGTTCTTGTGAGCGGGTTTGTCGGGGGTCTTCTTGTCTTCGGCTGAGGTCCATGCAGGGGCGGCGAGCGCGAACGCAACAATCCATAGGTAATAGAGTTTCATATGCGGCCTTGGGTTGGAGGTGGCATTAACCTCACCATTGGCTGGCGGTGCTGTCAAGCAGGTAGTTTGAACGGGACGTTTCGCAGGACGTAGATCCTCTGGCTGCGGCGATGTCCACGATTCCCGGAGGGACGGCCATTTCAATCCTAAGTGGTGATGGAAAATGCGCAATCGAATTGTATTTGAGGGTTTGGAAGGGCGACAATTGTTGTCGTTCAACCCGACCGGGTTGGTACCGGCGCAGGTGCGGCACGCCTATGGGTTTGACCAAGTCGCCTTCGCGCATCGCGGCCGGATGATCTCGGGGGACGGGCGGGGCCAGACGATCGCGATCGTGACGGCGTACGATGCGCCGACGATCGAAAACGACATCAACGTCTTCAGCCGCAAGTTTGGCCTGCCGACGACGGATGCTTACGGCAAGCCGACGCTGACGAAGGTTATTCATCGCTCGCAGCCCCCTGCCGACAGCGGGTGGGCGCTGGAGGCGTCGCTGGACGTGGAGTGGGCGCATGCGATCGCGCCCAAGGCGCACATCCTGTTGGTGGAGGCGGCTTCGGCTTCGACGACTGATCTGCTGACCGCGGTGGATTATGCGCGAAGCCAGGACGGGGTGGTGGCGGTGTCGATGTCCTGGGGCGGGCACGAGACGCCGTTCGACGTGTATCACGATGAGTATCTCTCGACGCCGGCCGGGCACATCGGCGGGTATGGGGTCGCGGGCGGGGTGACGTTCGTGTCGGCCTCGGGCGACAACGGCCAGCCGGCGAGTTGGCCGGCGACTTCGACGCACGTAGTGGCGGTGGGCGGGACGACGTTGACGCTGGGGCGGAAAAGCCGGTACCGCGGCGAATCAGCATGGAGCGGATCGGGCGGCGGCGTATCGCAATACTCAGGGACATATGCGCCGGACGTGGCGTATGACGCGGATCCGAACAGCGGGTTTTCGGTTTACGACTCCTACGAAGGGAACGGCGGTTGGCAGACGGTGGGCGGGACCAGCGCGGGATGTCCGCAGTGGGCGGCGCTGATCGCGATCGTGGATCAGGGGCGGGAGATGCGCGGCCTGAGTTCATTGGACGGGCCGAGCGAGACGCTGGCGGGGTTGTACGCGATCTCGCACAAGGCGTTCAATGACGTGACGACGGGGGCGAACAGCAATTACTCAGCGGGGCCGGGGTATGACCTGGTAACGGGGCGCGGCTCGCCGGTGGCGTCGCGGTTGATTCCGTCGCTGGTGGCGTATCAGGCGTCAGCCACTGCGGCGGTGCAGCGGGCGGTGGTAGGGACGCCGGTGGGGGCGAGCAGTGTGACGACGGCGACGATCACGACGGGGAAGCGGCGGGATGTGGCGAGCCTGTTCGGAACCACCGAGATCGCTTAGCGGCAATGCATCGCCGGGCCGCCGCATTGGAACTCAATCTTCAGCATCGATAGTTGGTTCGCTGGCTTCAAAATCCGTTTTACCGCGGCCGTTGAAGTCGACGTAAATGCGTGCGTTGGCGGAGCGGGCGAGCTCGCGGAGGGTTTCCAGTTCGAGCTGGCGGAGTAGCGCGGGGTGACGGGTGTACGCCGCCGCGGCGGCCTCGCGGGCTTGGAGAGAACGCACCTCCGCGTCCGTGCGAACCTGCTGAGTCTGGGCATCAGTTTCGGCGGCGAGGCGCTGTGCGGCGGTGGCGGCTTCTGCTTCGAGACGGCGGCCTTCGGCGCGGGCGGCGTTCTCGATCCGCTGGACGTCGGCCTTCGTGCGCGCCTCGACGAGCTGGGCCTCGCTGTTGCGCTCGGCGGCGAGCACGCGGTTCATGATCTCCTGCAGATTGCCGGGGAACGCGAGATCCTTGACGTCCGCGCGCAGTACGGCGACACCGTAGCGGGCGGCGACTTCTTTCACGTCGCGCAGGATGTCCTCGCTGAGGCGGTTGCGGTTGGTGAGAATCTCCTCGAGGGTCTGCGACGCCAGCGAGCGGCGGGCGGCGAGCTGGACATCGGAGTAGATCCGTTCCTCGTAGTTCTCGACCTCGTGCAGGGCGGCGCGCGGGTCGGTGACCCGAAACTGGACGATGATGCTGACGCGGACGGCGACCTTGTCGCGGGTGAGGATCTCCTGGCCCTTGATGGTGAGGTCGCGCTCGCGGACGTCGATGACGACGACCTCCACCTTGGGACCTTTGCGCCGGCCAGACCAGGCGAACTGCTCGGCGGGGAGGATGTATCGGCCGGCCTCTAGAATGCGCGCGAGGACGCCGTCCTCGTACCAGAGGCCGCGGTGGGTGTCCTTGATGATGATCTCTCGTTTCGTCATGGCCGAAGCCTCCCTTTCAATATTCAAAAAGAGCCCCGAAGCAGGGTCAATGTGGAGTACGGGCGTTCAGATGGGTCCCGCCGACTCGTGATTTCGCATTGCGAGCTCGAAGGCGGCACCTGATGTCTACCCGCGCCTTACCCTGCCGGGGCATGGACTAGCTCAACCGGTCTTCGTGGCGTTGTCAATTCGGTCGACGCGGTCGCGCCGGTTGCGATGTACACGATGGCTGAGTCGAATACCTGACAAGCCGGTGTTGCCAAACAATAAACCTTAGATCATTTTGGATGATACGACGCACTGGGGGCATCCCAGTTCTTTGAGACGTCGTCGAGGACTAAGACGATGTCGTGGCGGCGGCCGGTTTCACCGTTCGGGGTGAATTGTTTGTCGATCGTGGCGTCGAAGGTGCCGATGTCGATGGCGCCGCCGTCATTGGGGTTGAACCACCAAGCTTTGAGCTTGTCCACGCCGATCATATTGAGGTGGACGGTGACGGGTTTGCTGGTGGGGAGGTAGAGCATGGCGTAGCGTTCGCCTCTTATGGCTTGGACATGGTCGATCCCTTCGCCCTGGCCAGCGGCGATCAGTGTCTGATCCGGGATTCTGGAGAGGAAGGGGCGCGATTCGATCAAGCGGCGGAGGTGAGTCATGGCTTGGCCGCCGGGGCGGTCGATCGCTTTGTCCCAGGTGAAGTGCATTTCCTTGGCGGGGACGCCGGGGGCGGGCGGGGCATCGAGGTTGTGCATCGACCAGATCGAGTGGTGACCGTAGGTGTGGCCCATCGCGCCGGCGAAGACGGACCAATAGGCGGCCTGTCTCGTGTCGTAATCGTCGAAGTAGCTGCCGTCCTTTTTGCCGCGGACGGGGTGATCTTCGTAGCGCGGCTCGGCGTCCATGCAGGGCTTGATGGGCGATAGGTTGTAGTCTTCGGTGATCATCTTGTAGTTGGCGAGGTTCTGCTGGGCGTGGCCGGACTGGATCATGTTGAAGGCGAGCCAGTCGTCGGCGTGCCAGTCCTTGGCGGAGTGGCGGCTGCCCATAGGGTGGAAGGTAATCAGGTGGGATTTGTTGTCGCCCGCTTGTAGGCCGGCGGCCATGGCTCGCCAGGTTTCGCGCTGGGCGTCGTTGGTGATGTCGCGGTCGCCGCCGAGGATCCAGATGATGTTGGGGCGATCCTTGTAGCGGTTGCCAAGGAATTCACCGTAGGTCTTGGCGTTGGCGGGGGTGAAGATCTCCGGGCCCTTGCCCCACTTCTTGTTGACCTTGTCGCCCCAGGTGGGGAGGAAGCCGATGTAGAGGCCCTTCTTCTCGGCGATGGAGATGACGGCGTCGAGGTCCTTGAAATAGTCTTCGCTCGGTTTAGTGGGATCGTTATCGATGAGGGGGAGGTGGTTCTGGCGGTTGGGCGTGCCCAAGCCATCAAACTCGGCCAGAGCGACGGCCTGGATGACGGTGAATCCTTTGGCGCGGCGGTTTTCGAGGTACTGCTCGGATTCCTTGAGCGTCAGGCGGTGGAAGAGTTCCCAGGCGGTGTCGGCGAGGTAGAAGAAAGGCGTGCCGTCGGCGTGGATTAGGAAGCGGAGGTTGTCGGAGACGCGCAGGGGGCCGTGGGAGAAATCTACGCTGGGACCTTCGAAGGGTTTGGGTTGGGCGAGGGCGAAGATCGGGAGAAGCAGCATCAGCGTGCAGGCGATCGTGCGCATCGTGGTTCCTCGGTTTTGCGGAGGGTGGCATGTCTAACTAAGCATCGATCTTCACGCCGCCGTCGGCGATGGCCAGGCTGGTGTCGAATGACGTGTCTGCCTGACCGACCGCGACGACGCGGCCCTTGTGCAGGATGACGCCGGCGCCATGCTCTTCGTCCCAGGTGCAGCCCAGCTCGAGGCCGAAGTAGGCGACGCCTTCCCTGGCGATCTCGAACATGTGCAGCGTGCTCAGGCCGACATTCTTTCGCATCTCCTCTGCAGAGTTGATCTCCGGGAGCTCCAGATCTGGGTCGTGCTTGAGCCACTGGCGGCGAATCTTCTTATAGTCCTTCAGCAGCGCAGCGATGATCGCCTCGGTCACCTCGGTCTGGTTTTCCTTAAAGTAGGTGTAGGCGCCAACTTGCTCCTTCGCGGGCGGGGCGGGATTTGCATCATCTTCGCCGATACGCGGGATGTTGAGCACGACCGATCCCTTGGACGCCATGCTGCTGGAGCGCGAGGTGTAGCCTCCGTGGCGCTCCTGCGTGCCGGCCCAGGCGCTTAGGACGTCGCGGCCAGTCCACTCGTGCATCTCGCGCTTGAGCGGCGGGAACGGCGGCAGCTTGAGCGTGAAGGGGTTGGCCTTGAGCCAGGCGCTGCGGCGCTTCGTCTGCGCCATCAGGCGCGCCTGCTGGCCGGCGGACATCGGCTTGTTCCCCTTCAGGCCGGGGATGACTTCCTGGGCCTGCTTGAGTCGCTCGGCCTGTTTCGCTTCGTCCTCGGCCATCAACTGCTCGGGGGTCTTGTTGCCGTAGAGGGAGGCCTGCAAACCGGCCAGAGAAGCCGCGAGCCCATCGAGCGCGCCGCCGCTATTCTTCGATTCGGTGAGTTTGCCGAGCAGGCCGAGCAGGCCCGCGCCAGGCTGTGTGAACTGACGGTAGAGCGCCAGCTTCTGCACCTTGGCGGCGCGGTCGAAGAGCTCGTCGGAGACGGTGTCGGGATTGAGGTCGTTGGGCTTGACGCGGCCTTCGTCGATGAGGGCGGCCAGCGCGGCATCGACTTTGCCGTCGTGTGCTGTTAATGCGGCGCGACAATCTTTGGCGGCCAGGCCGCACTTGTCATGCAATTCGTCAACTGACTTCTTTGAAACGGCCATGCAAATTCTCCTTGGTGAGGGTCAAGTTTTTTTCCGTCTGCCCCACAGGCGGCTAAAGATTGGCATCACAGCGCCGCCGATGTTCGGCAGGCGGGGGTCGGGCAGCGAAATGGGGCCGCGGCCGGCGCAGAAGCGCAGGACGGTGCCGAGCACCTTGAACGGCGCGGTGAAGGAGTTGATCCAATGGGCGCGGGTGCGCAGGCCATTGGGGCGGAGGAGCAGGACCGTGACGTCGTCGGCGCCCAAACCGCCTGCGGTGCGGCTATCGATCGTCTTCAGTAGATTTGAGATGAGCGATTCCGGGTGCGCAGGATCGCACGTTTCGGCGACCAGCTCGAGCAGGCCGGCGGGGTTGAGCATCTCGCCGTCGCCGGCTTTGGCTTCGATGAGCGAGTCCGTGTAGACGAGGACGAGATCGCCAACGTCAAGTTCAACGCCGAACTGTTCGCAGTCTTCGAGATCCATGATGCCCAGCGGGATGTTAGCGATGCGCTCGCCTTCGTTTTCGAGGTCGAGGAAGAACCATTCCTGTGTGGCGCTGCGCCAGACAAGGGGCGGGGGATGGCCGGCGTTGCAGACGCTGAGCGTGCGGGTGGGGGCGAAGAAGGTGGTAACGATTGCGGTGGCGAAGCAGCCGTCGGCCGAGCAGGTGACGAACTGCTTGTTCATCGAGAGGACGAAGCGCGACTGGTCGAGGTAATTGACGTAACGCCGCATGAGATCGCGAAGCGTGACGGCGACGGCGCGCATCGATTGGCCATGCCCGGCGATGTCGGCGACGAGCAGGCGGTTGATGCGGCCGGTGGCGCAGGCGGAGACGTAGTAGACGTCGCCACCGGCGTCGGCCTGCTCATAAGGGCGCGAGTAGACCCAGGCGTCGAGGCCGGAGAGCGTGACGGCGGCGTCGACGGCGTCGGAGCCGCCCCAGACTTCCATGCAGGTCATTCTTTGGTTGTCTGATGCCATTGGCAAATTCTAGAGGCACGGAGGCATTAAGGCACTGAGGCACGAAGGGGTGAGCGAGGGAATGAAGGGACGAAGTGAAGGCGTCGTTCGCGTCGTCCGCACTACATCCCTTGATCCCTTCTCTCCACTTCGTGCCTCCGTGCCTGCGTCCCTTAGTGCCTTCTTCTCATCTTGTTTGCTGAACCATCAAGCGTTTACGCAACTCCGCCTTCGCCGCCTTCAGCTCCGCGTGCTCGGGCGCTTCCTTGTAATGCGGGTCCAGCGGGTAGCAGCCGCTGATAATCCCGTTTCTTGGGGCGGTGGTGCAGTCGCTGAAGGTTCGGCAGAGTTTTTTCGCGTGGAACGTTTTGCCCGCGAGCGTATCGGCGGGCATCTCCCAGTAGCTCAGCACCAGCCGGCCGATGCCGATGCTGTCGGCCCAGCTGTGGCGGATGACGGCCTGGGCGACATGCGGACAATACTCCTGCAAATACGTGTAGCCGGTGCCGACAAGCATCGAGTTGGGGCAGGCGGCTTTGAGCTGTCGCACGGCCTGGATCTGGCGCTCGACGCCGATCAGCGGGTCTTCGGGTGGTTGGTAGCCGTCGCTGGGGGGGAAGATGGCGGGACGCTGGTAGTGAGGGTTGTAGTAGGGCGAGCAACAGGAGACGTTGATCATGCGCACGCCCAGGCCGGCGAGCATGTTGATGAACCGGATCGGCTCGGCCAGGTTCATCTCCAGCGGATCGTTGGGATTGCAACCGAAGCCATAGTAGTACGGGAGGTGTTGGCGATATTCCTCGGGGATGCCGGGGCCCAGTTTGCCGCCGACGCTCTTGGCCGGGTCGGGCTTGAAGGGCGGATGATCGAAGGCGGACAGACGGACGCCGATCATCAGGCCGGGGCATTCGCTCTGGATGCGGCCGATGATCTCGCGGGCGAAGCGGGTGCGGCCTTCGAAGTCGCCGCCGAATTTTCCAGCGCGGGTGAAGGCGGAGAGGAACTCATGGCCGAGGTAGCCGTGGCAGTGCTTGACGTCCACAAAGCCAAAGCCGGCGCGCTGGGCGATTTTAGCGGCACGGACGTAGTTGTCGATCAAACGCTCGATGGCTTCATCGGTGAGTAGGACGGAGTCGTCATCGGCGGCGATGCCTACGCGGGCGTCGAGGATCGGGTGGTGGTAGGCGATCTTCGGTTCCAGCTTCTTCTTATCCCGCGGGCGACAGAAGCGGCCGGAGTGGGTGAGCTGGAGGCCGACGAGGAGATCACTTGTATCGCTGAAGCGGGCGCGGTGGGCGTCGAGCAGCGTCTTGAGCAGATCGCGCGCGCCCCGCTCGGCTCTGGGGACGTCATCATCGATCACGCCGATCTGCAGCGGGTTGGCCCGGCCATCTTCCTGCACCGCGAAGGCCTCGCCGCCCCAGATGAACTTCGCGCCCGACTCGCCGAAGTGTTGCCAGCGGCGGAGCGTGTGCTCTGTGGGCGTGCCGTCGGCGTTGCCGTCCCACCCTTCCATGGGGTGGATGCACCATCTGTTGCCGACGACGAATCCTCCGACATCAAGCGGCTGGGCGAGCGGCGAGCCGTCTGCGGCGGAGAGGATGGCATCATCGATGGGGAGATCGAGGCCAAGCGACGCGGCGTGGGCGCGGAAGGCGGGGACGTCCTTGAGGTGCCCGATCTTGGGATAGGTGTCTTGGGCAGCGGCCATGGTTCCTCGCTCGCGGTTTCCTCGCGTGCGGCGACATCTTAGAGTGCTGTGCGTCATCGCGAAAGCGGAGGTGTTCGATGCAACGCGAATCCCGCACCCTCCATCCTCCTTCCTCTAGCTCCCCCCTCAACGGCAGAAGGAAAAGCCCGACGTCCGCCGAGACGCGCGCGGTACAATGCGCGCATGCATCGGAGGTTCTTCTCGGCCAGCGTACGCCCGAACGTCTACTTCGCGCTCGCGGGGCTGTTCGCGCTGATGGTCGTTTGGCTCGATTTGGTCTTCATCCCGAGCCGGCGGTACTCGCTGGGTTATTTTGGCGCCTCGGCCGTGTTCGCGGTTCCGGGCCTCCTCTTCTTGTGCTTGGGGGTGCGCAGCCGTTGGAGACGGAACTAATTGACAACCTATCGACTCCCCACGGAAGCCAGGCGTCGTCCGCGCAAACGGCGAGGCGGGGCGGAAGGGTGAGCCCCCCTTGGCGTAATCTAAGTTTCGCCTTGTCCACACTCTCTAGCCATTTCCCCTCCCGTCCGGCACAATGCTCCGCCGCATGAACGCGATCCTGCTGGAAAAGCCGCAGCATTTTATCACGACCGAGATCCCCGAACCGCCCGCGCCTGCCGCCGGGGAGGCGCTGGTGCGGGTGCATCGCGTGGGGATCTGCGGGTCGGATATTTCGGGGTATCTCGGCAAGATGCCGTTCTACTCTTATCCGCGCATTCCGGGGCATGAACTGGGCGTCGAGGTGATCGTGATCGGGGCGGGGGTGAGCAACGTGCGCATGGGGGACAAGTGCTCAGTGGAGCCTTACATGAATTGCCAAGCCTGTTATGCCTGCACGCACGGGCGGGGGAATTGCTGCGTGAACCTCCAGGTGCTGGGGGTGCACACGGACGGGGGGCTGCGGCCACGGTTCATCGTGCCGGCGCAGAAGCTGCATCCGTCGGCGACGCTGGGGCTGGATCAACTAGCACTGGTGGAGACGCTGGCCATCGGGTGTCATTGCGTCAATCGCGGGCAGCCGGAAAAGGGGGAGCATGCGCTGGTGATCGGGGCGGGGCCGATCGGGTTGTCGGTGATCGAGTTTCTGAAACTTGCCGGCGTGCGGATTACGGTGCTGGACTTGTCCGAGTCGCGCCTCAAGTTCGCCAAGGAGACGATGGGGGTGGATCACGTGATTCAGCCGAAGGGAGACGGCGGTGAGATCGCGCAGCTTAAGGCACTCGGGGATGGCCACCTGCCGACGCTTGTGATCGACGCGACGGGGAGCGCCAAGTCGATGAGCAATGCGTTCAACTACATCGGGCACACCGGGCGGATGGTCTACGTCGGCATCGTGACGGCGGACATCACGTTCCCCGACCCCCTCTTCCACTCGCGCGAGCAGACGCTCTACGCCAGCCGCAACGCGCTGCCGGCGGATTTCACGCGGATCATCCAGCTCATCGAGACGGGGCAAATCAACACGCAGCCGTGGATCACGCACCGCACGAACTTCGAAAGTCT
>JAQGHM010000146.1 GCA_028291615.1 Phycisphaerales bacterium
TTGATCAGCTGATAACTCACCACCCCCGGGATCTGATCCCGGGGGTGCTTTGTTTTCGTCGTTCAAACCAGAGCCGTGGCAGGCGCGGAGAGGGCTGTGACACAGTCGGGGAACACGCCCGAACAAGCCGCCAGCTCGCATTTACAAGCAAGGGACGATCGTTGTGACCTCTACGCCTAGCCGGATGGCCAGACGCCCAGCGCCGCCAACGACCACGCGGGTGCCAAGCGCGAGTTCGAGTTCATCGCGCCGCTGGTGCCCGCGCTGATCGTGATCGAGGCGACCGCCCGCCACCACCGCCAGCTTGCGGCCGACCCGCGCAAGGCCGACCTGCCCGACGCCGATCTGGGCATCGCCGCGGTCAATCCGCGCCAAGCCCAACGCTTCGCCTGCGCCCTGGGCAACTTGGCCAAGACCGATGCAATCAACGCACCGTCCTCGCGCACTTCGCGGCGCGCGGCGGCGGCGGCCACCTGCGCCCGTGCGAGCGACAGCCCGCGCACTGGGCCGCGCTCGACCAGCGAGTCACGCGCAGCAGTCGCCGCCAAGCCGCGCACATGCTCGTGATCGAGAAGAACCGCCGCGTCGAGGGTGTGCAGGATAAGCGGACGCTGGCCTCCATCCGCAAGGTGATCCGCCTGCTCGAGCAGCAGCGCGAGGACTGGACCGGCAGATCGCGACATTGATCGAGCGAGATGACGACTGGCGCTGACGTCACGAGATCTTCACCAGCGTGCCGAGCACCGGCGCCACGACGGCCAACCTGCTGGTGAGCGACTGCCGGGGAACTGGGCAAGGTCAAGCGCGAGCAACTCGCGGCCCCGGGCGGGGTCGCGCCGGTCAACCGCGACTCGGGCCAGATGCGCGGGACGCGCACCTGCTTCGGCGTCCGCGCGCACGTGGATCACTTCTTCGACGTGAACCAACAAAAACGCCAGTCGCAGATGCGACTGGCGTTGCGTTTGTGATGAAAACTTGGTTACCGCGAACGGCGACGACGGAAGAGCATGGTCAGAGCGAAGATGGAAGCTCCACCCATCGCGACCGGTTCCGGGACGCCTACGCCCGAGCGATCCGCGTCGGTAAAGACGATCGCGGTATTCACCAGCGACCACTGCAGGCCGGTGCCGGCGAATTCCAGCAGCTTGTGCTCGCCTGCATTGATGGAGTAGGGGGCGCCTGTGACCGTCTTGCCACCAATCTTGGAGACGAATTCCAGCGTTGCCGGAGTCGCGCTGAGATTGCTCAGGAGCAATGCCAGCTTACCCGTGCTACCCGCCAGGCGGCTGTCGTTTTGCGTAAGCGAGTAAACGCCGGAGAAGACGACACCGGTCGACTCGTTCGACGCCACAACGCCATTGACTTTCGAAACCGTGTCCAGCGCCGCGAGCTTCGGATTGCTGCCCGCAAAGATGTTGGCAAACGGAGCGAAGGTAAATCCGTCTTTAGCGTCTTGTTCGAACTGCGACTGGGTATAACCAACGACGCCGCCATCGAGAAGATGCACGCCGTCTACGCCGCGAGCTCGGTAGTGAGCGACCATCGCGGAGAAGTCACCGCGGGACAGCATTTGCTGGCCGGTCGGGTTATTGAACTGATATCCGTTGGCCGCATTGCCGTCCGAGTCCAATGCACTATTGCCCGAGTTGTTGAATCGGTTGACGTAGGGAATGTGCTTGTTGCCAGCGGGCAGGTTGGACGTGACGAACGTCGCCCGATCGATCGGCAGGACGAACAGGCTGGAGCGGATGTTCGGGGATGTTGAAGTTCCGCCAACGCCGCCGGGGTTCTTGTATAATGGCGAACCGGGATAAAGATCCTCGTTTGCCATGTTCATGCCCGATGCGGTGTACTGCGCCACCGTGGGACCCGAGCCGACACCGCTGGTGTCGCCGTTGCCGGGATACATTCGGAAGTTGCCGATGAAGGTTGCCGGCTTCGGCTGAGCGCGGATGGCCGCAGCCTGTTGGGTCGCCGTTGCCTGGCCATTAACACCTTCATAGTCCATGAAGGCGTAGTTGATCTGAGGGGCGGAAGCGCCGAACAACGCGGTATTGTCCGCAGCGGACAACGGCGTCGTTCCGACAATCTTCACCGCGACTTTGCCCGGGAAGGTTGCCTGGTTCGCCGTCAGTGTGGATAGCGCCGCTGCCGAGACGTTCCCGGTCGATACGAACGGCGCCGGGATATATCCGGTAACCGTCGGAACAGGAGTGGAGTTATCGATCTTCTTCCAGTCGTAGAGCAGATCAGTCTGCGCATGCGCTGAAGTACCCACGCCGACAAATGCGGCCGCAGCCGCTAAAATACCGAGTCTTTGTGTGAATTTTCGCACAGCCCTCTCGCCTTCCGTCGAATTACCCAAAAGATTCCCCGTCCTGTTCATGGACCTCTCTCCTTCCAACTAAGCCGCAGCATGATGATTTCACTGCCGCAGAGATGTCTCTCACTTCTCCAGATTGCTGGTATATCACGTCGAACTATCTGTTGGCAAGCGAAAAACAGAAAATGTCGAACTTCAATTTCATTGCCATCGTAGGCTTGACCGGAGTGGGGGTTAATAGGTGTTTATTTGTAAGGAATCTGTTGATTCTTGGTAATAGCTGAAGATAGACCTCGAATTTGCGTAACGTGCTACGGATACGTGTCTTCCGCCGCCGCTGATGATCTCTCCTACGTCCCAATTTCCCAGGCTGCCGGTGGCTCGGAAGACGGCGTCTGCGCTCTTGTTGTAATAGAGAATATCGGCCGTACCGTCGTCCTGAATTACAAGGTTTGTGTACAGTCCTTGTGAAAG
>JAQGHM010000180.1 GCA_028291615.1 Phycisphaerales bacterium
TTAGAGAACGCGACCGGCGCCCGCCGCCAACAGCGATTTTCCGAGGCCCGCGTCGTCGGCTGCTGCGGCGAGGAGGTCCTGGTCATCGTCCGCAACATCACCCTGCGCCGACAGGCCGAAAACGACCTCCGCCACCGCGAGGCCGAGCTCCGATCCCTGCTCCGGGCCAGCGAAGTGACCAGTTAAATCCCCAGCACGTCCGCGATCGCGTACCGCCCCGGCCGCTGCCCCGCCAGCCACCCCGCCGCCCGCAGCGCGCCGCGCGCGAACGTGTCCCGGTTGGTCGCCACGTGCGTCAGCTCCAGCCGCTCCCCCATGCCCGCGAAGTACGCCGTGTGCCGCCCCACCTCGTCCCCGATCCGCAGCGCGTGCACGCCCACGTCCCCCCGCGCCCGCACCGCGTCATCCCCGTGCCGGTCGTACACCAGCGCGTCCCGCGTTTTGCCCATCGCCTTGAGGATCGCGTCCGCCAGCCCCATCGCCGTCCCCGACGGCGCGTCCCGCTTGAACCGGTGATGTCCCTCGACGATCTCCTTGTCGTAGTCGTCCCCCAGCATCTGCGCCACCATCCCCGCGATCTTGAACAGCACGTTCACCCCCAGGCTCATGTTGGGCGCCTGCAGCACCGGGATGTGCAGCGCCGCCTGATCGATCGCGTCGTGATCCGCCGCGTGCAACCCGGTGGTCCCAATGACCATCGCGATCCCCCGGTCCCGGCAGACCTTGAGCCAGTGCCGCATCGAGGTCGGCGCCGAGAAGTCGATCAGCGCCCCCGGCGTCGCCTTGAGGTCGAACGTGATCGGCACCCCGATCGACCCGACCCCCGCGACCTCGCCGGCGTCGCGCGCCAGCAACGGGTGATCCGCCCGCTCAATCGCCGCCGCGACCGTGAGCTGCGGGTCTTCCTTGGCAAGCGCAACCAGCCGCTGACCCATGCGGCCAGCCGCGCCGACGATGGCGAGAGAGGTAGTAGGAGACATTGGCCCAGCAGAATACAGCCGCCACCGCAATGGCGAAAGCCGACAGCGCTTCCGCGCACCGCGCGTTCAGTGTCCGACGGGAGAGGTGTTCTGCTGCGACGGCTTGTTGGCGAAGTACTTCTTGGCCTCGCCGACCAGGTAGAAACTGCCGGTGATGCAGATCAGGTCTTCGCGGGTGACGGCGCGGTTGGCGATCGCCAGGGCTTCCTCGAGCGTCTTGGCGACCTGGGCCATCTTGCCGTACAGCTCGACGTAGCGTGCGGCGAGCTCGTCGGGATTGGCGGTGCGGATCGAGTCGACCTTGGTGAAGATCACCTTGTCGGCGCCGCTGGTGATGCGCTCGAGCATGCCCGGGACGTCCTTGTCGGCGCAACAGCCGAAGATGACGACCATCGAGTCGTACGGGATGTGCTGGCCGATCGCCTTCATCAGGGCGTCGAGGCGGGCGGAGTTGTGGGCGCCGTCGACCAGGACGCGCGGCTGGGTGGAGATGATCTCCATCCGCCCGGGCATGCTGGTCTTGGCCAGGCCTTCCATCGACTTGGAGTCGCTGATGTTGAAGCCGCGGGTCTTGAGCTTGTCGATGATCGACAGCGCCAGCCCGCAGGTGATGGCCTGGTGCTCGCCCCTCATCGGGACGGCCAGGTGCTCGAACTTGCTGTTGGGCGTGGTCAGGCAGATGCGGTTGTGCGGCCCGAGCATGCGGGTGGCTTCGAAGCGGTAGCTGAACTCCATCGACTTGCCGGTGACGTCGAAGGGGGTGCCGACCTTCTCGGCGTGGCGCTTGAGGACGGCCTCGACCTCGGGCGTCTGCGTGACGCTGATCGCGGGCACGCCGGGCTTGAAAATGCCGGCCTTCTCCTCGGCTATCTTGGGGAGCGTGTGGCCGAGCTGGGCCATGTGGTCCTTGCTGATGCTGGTGACGCCGGTGACCTCGGGCTTGACGACGTTGGTGCTGTCGAGGCGGCCACCCAGGCCGGTCTCGACGACGGCGACGTCGATTTTCTGTTCGGCAAAGTACTTGAACGCGATGGCGGTGACGACGTCGAAGAACGTCGGCATCGGCTTGGCCTTGGCGACGATCGGCTCGACCAGGCGGATCAGCCGGGAGAAGTCGGCGTGGGAGATCATCTCGCCGTTGACCTGGATGCGCTCGCGGATGTCGACCAGGTGCGGACTGGTGTAGAGGCCGACCTTGTAGTCGTTGGCCTGGAGCATGTTGGCGATCATGCAGCAGGTGCTGCCCTTGCCCTTGGTGCCGGCGATGTGGACGGACTTGAAGTGGTCGTGGGGGTTGCCCAGCTTCTTGAGGAGGCTGCGCATGCGGTCGAGGTCGAAATTCTGGGTGTTGTAGCGGACGATCCGCAAACGCTCATAGTCCGTTAGCGTTTCGAGAAAGCGCAGCGCCTTGGTAAACCCGGAACCGGTGGCGGGGTTGTGGACTTTAACTTCTGCTTGTACCGGGGCTTTACGAGCGTGGCGCGATTTCTCGGCGCGGAGCGGGGAGGAGGTGGAAGAGCGCCGAGTGGCTACGACCGTGGTTCGGCGACGGGAGGTGACGCGGTGGGTTTTGGTTTGGAGAGGCATAAGGGTTCCGATTTTAGCAGTTCCGAGGACCGAAAACAAATTTTGGCCGCAAAGCGCGGGTACGACATGGACTTACGTTCATTTTCGGCGCGAACTTTCGCCCCCATTTCGTCAATTTTACCCAAACCTGCTCGGTCCGTCCCCTTAATTCGGTGAACCTTGATCCCAAACGGTGCGTTTTACGTTATCCTACCTCCTTAAGTATCATTCCCCGCCTTATTTGTTGAGGAGTCGAAATCTATGGCCAAGCCGGCCAAGGACATTCAGACGGTTGCATTTGTCAGCCTGGGCTGCCCGAAGAACCTGGTGGACAGCGAGCGGATGCTGGGGCTATTAGCTGAGGACGGGCTGGCGTTGACGGCTGACCCTGCGGATGCGGATGCGATCGTCATCAATACGTGCGGGTTTCTCGAGGCGTCGAAGACGGAGTCGATGCGGGAGATTCGGGATGCGGTGCGGATGAAGGCGGACGGGCGGTGTAAGCGGGTGGTCGTGGCCGGTTGTTTGGTGCAACGGCATAAGACCAAGCTGCTGGCGGAGGAGCCGGGGATCGATCGGCTGGTGGGGGTGTTCGATCGGGAGCATATTGTCGAGGCGGTGCGAGGGAAGGAGAATCCGCGGCAGGAGCATGGGCACTTTTTGGGGAAGTATCATGATCTTTCGCGGGAGTTGGCGGAGGCGGCGGGGATAGAGGTCAGAAGTCAGAGGTCAGAGGTCGGAAGGGAAACTAAGACGAATCGGTTGCCGGTTTTTGAGAATGATCGGGCTCGGTTGCGGTTGACGCCTCGGCACTTCGCTTACTTGCGGATGTCGGAGGGGTGTAACCAGGGGTGTACGT
>JAQGHM010000193.1 GCA_028291615.1 Phycisphaerales bacterium
GTGCCATCTGCGGGCGACCACCACCGCCACCGCCGGCGACCTTGGCGGCCTCGCGAATCCAGTCGCCGGCCTTGAGGCCTTTGGCGATCAGTTCGTCACTGACAGCGGCGATGAGGCTGACTTTCCCGTCCGCGGCGCTACCGAGTAGGATGCCGTAACTTGCAGTGCGCTTGCGGATCGAATCCATCACGCCGCGGAGGGTGTCGTCGTTGGCGTTGGGAAGTTCGCCGACGATGAGTTTGCCTCCGCCGAGGTCCACCGCGTCTGTAAGCAATTTGTTTGCGGCTTCGGCGACGTCCGCGCCGCTGCCCCCCTGCTGGGATTTGTTCGCCTTCTCCCATGCTTTGTACTTCGCTTGGAGTTCGGCGACGGCGGCTTGCGCTTTGCGTTTTTCGCGAAGGGGCAAGCCGGGGGCGGTGAGATGTTTCTGCACGACTGCGATGGCGCTGGGGATTTCAAACTCGGGGGCCGAACGCGCCTGATCGACCGCAGCGCGCAGTTGCGACGCCAAAGTTTGCGACTGCTTCGCGGCGTCGCCGGTGACGCCAACGATTCGACGAATGCCCTTGCTGACGGATTCCTCCGACGTGATGACGAATGCGCCCGCCTCGGCGGAATTGCCGAGGTGCGTGCCGCCGCAAAACTCGATCGAATATTGCCGCCACTTCTCGTTTGCCGGATCTTTGAGCAATTCCGCGACCGGCGCGCCGACGCTGACCACCCGGACCATCGGCGGATACTTTTCGCCGAAGACGGCGCGGAGGCCGTTGATTTTCAGCGCCTTCTCCTGCGGCGCCTCCTCGGCGTAAACCGGCAGCCGCTTTTCGATTCCCTGATTGACGAGCGTCTCGACCTTGCCGAGTTCATCATCGCTCAGCGATTTGCCATGGGAGAAGTCGAACCGAAGTTTTTCCGGATCGACCAGCGAGCCCTTTTGCTGAACGTCGTCGCCGAGGACTTCGCGCAAGGCCCAGTTGGCGAGGTGGGTGGTAGTGTGGCTCTTTTGCGTGAGGACGCGCTTGGGGGACACGGTGGCGGTGACGTTCTGGCCAATGTTCAGCGTGCCTGAGGTAATCTGTCCGATGTGGAGGATGTATCCCCCTACTGCGCGGGTCGTTTCCACCTGGAACGACGCCTGCCTCACTGAAGTGAGCAGGCCGGCGTCGCCGACTTGGCCGCCCATTTCGGCGTAGAAGTTGGTGTGGTTGAGGATGACCGCCGCTTCGCCGGAATCGATCTGGTCGACGAATCTCTCCCCATCCCAGATCGCCTGCACGGTCGCTTGAATCGGTTCGCCCTTGTATTTGTGCTGGTCGTTGGTTGGCGAGATCTTCTCGCCTTGCAGTTTAGCGATGGCATCAGGGGGAAGATCGGTCAGTCTAGATTCAGTGCCCTCCTTGCCGCCCGAGCGCGCGAGCTCGCGTGCCCTTTCCATCAGCTCTTCATAGCCTTTGAGATCGACGCTCATGCCGCGCTCTTCGGCCATGATGCGCGTGAGGTCGATGGGGAAGCCGTAGGTGTCGTGGAGTTTGAAGGCCGATCCTGCAGAAATGACATACGAGTGCAAGGGTGCGTCAGACAAAACAGGGCCTTGCCTAGTCACGTGACCCTGTAACTGCGCTTCCAAGGCTGCTTCTTCAAAGAGTTCGATGCCACGATCGAGTGTCCTCCCAAATCCCACTTCCTCGTCCTTGATAAGGTCCGAAACTCGATGTGGGTTTTTCTTCAGTTCGGGGAATGCGTTCCCCATCGCTTCGACCACCACTGGAACCAGCGTGTGAAGAAACGGTTCCTTCAATTCCAATTGCTGCCGCCCGAAACGCACAGCCCGCCGAAGAATTCTACGCAAGACATATCCGCGCCCTTCATTGCTCGGCACAGCCCCGTCCGTCAGCGCAAACGTGAGGCACCGGACATGATCCGCGATCACGCGAAACGCGATGTCGTGCCGAAGCTGCGGGTTGGCGGCTTCCGCGACCGGATCGGCGGCGTTGCTCTTGGGGTACTGGCCGCTGTACTTGATGCCCGACAGCTTCGTCAACGCATCCCAGAATGGGTTGAACAAGTCGATCCCATAATTGTCGTTGACGTTTTGCAGAACCTGCGTGATCCGCTCGAACCCCATCCCCGTATCCACGTGTTGGCTCGGCAACGGTGTTAGCGAGCGATCCTCATTGCGGTTGTACTGGATAAACACCAGGTTCCAGATCTCCATCACGCGCGGATCTTCGCCATTGACCTGCGGGCCGCCGGACTTGTCAGGCGTCCGGTCGATGTAGATCTCGGTGCACGGCCCGCACGGGCCGGTGTCGCCCATCTCCCAGAAGTTGTCCTTGCCGAAGTAGTGAATGTGATCGTCGGGAAGGCCGGCGACTTCTTTCCAGATCTGCGCCGATTCGGTGTCGCGCGGCACGCCGTTTTTCTCATCCCCCTCGAAGCAGGAAACGTGAAGTCGCGAAGGGTCGAGGCCCCAGACTTTCGTGAGCAGTTCCCACGCCATCTCGATCGCGCCGCGCTTGAAGTAGTCGCCGAAGGACCAGTTGCCGAGCATCTCGAAGAACGTGTGATGCCGGCGGCTGCGGCCGACGTCGTCGAGGTCGTTGTGCTTGCCGCCGGCGCGGATGCACTTCTGCGTGTTGGTCGCGCGGGTGTAGGCACGCTTCTCCAGGCCGAGGAAGATCGGCTTGAACTGGTTCATGCCCGCGTTGGTGAAGAGCAGCGTCGGATCATCGTGCGGCACGACGCTCGAGCTGGGGACGAACGTGTGGCCGTGCCGCTTGACGAAGAAATCGATGAACTCCTGGCGGATTTGCTGGCTGGTCTTCATGGGTGCTGGGTCTCACGTATCGCGTCACTACGAAAAGACGTGGCATTATTAGCGACCTGACGGAGTGGTTCAAGGATCGCAATCGAATGATCTGCTATAATGGAATTCGATGAAAAGTCCGTTCCCAGGCATGGACCCTTACCTTGAGCAGGGCTGGCGCGACGTGCACACCACGCTGATTTCAGGGACGCGTGCGCGCCTCAATCAGTCGCTCCCCCCCGACCTCGTCGCCCGAAGTGAGGACCGCGTTTACGTCGAGGCAGATGGCGAACGGCTGCGCGCGATCAATCCTGACGTTCGCGTGAGCGAACAGCCGCCAACTACCGCGGTGGCGCAGCCAAATGCATCCAATCTTGCAATTGCACAGCCAGTCCTGATCGAACTAGATTCCGAACCCGTGACCGAACACTTCATCGAGATCGTCGAGGCAAAGGGCGACCGCGTGGTGACGGCCATCGAGTTCGTCAGCCCGACGAACAAAGTGTCCGGGCCCGGCCAGCACTCATATCTAGAAAAACGAGGGGAGTTTCTTGACAGTCGAACCAATTTGGTGGAGATCGACCTTGTTCGCGGCGGCGACTGGCTTGGATTGATGCGCCCTTACCGGGTGCCGCTCACGGCCAGAACGACCTATCGAGCGTGCGTCCGACGAGCCGATCGCCCATCCAAAGCGGAATTCTATCCGATTACCCTTCGTCAACGACTGCCGACCATTTTGATCCCATTGCGCAAAGGGGACGCTCCGGTCGCGATCGATCTCCAGGAATTACTGGATAACGCATACGAGACGGGCAGATATGAGGGGACGGACTATCGGCTGGAATGCGAGCCTCCGTTGCAAGGCGAAGACGCAGCATGGGCCGACCATCTTTTGAGAAACGCGGGACGACGCTAAACCGGATTTACCCCGGTCCAATTCTAATCGTGCGCCGACGCCACCGCGCTCTTGCGGCTGATCAGCTTTAACTCGCGCTGCGTCGGCGGCAGGTCGTTGAGCACCTGCTGGAGATCGATCACGTCCGCCAAGGCTTTACCGGCGATCGCCGTGATGATGTCCCCCTCGTGGACCCCCTGCTTGATGTAGCGGCTCGTTTCGCTGACCGCCAGGACGACCAAGCCTCGCTCGGCTTTAGACGCCTTGGAATCCTGCCGCCAGTTCTGCGGGGTCGTGCCCAGGAGCAGACCTTCCCAGCGGATGCGCCGGCTCTGGCGTGTGACGCCCGAGGCGACGGCTTGCCGCCTAGCAAGCGAGATCGACAGCGTCTTGGGCTGTCCTTTGCGATAGACGAGAACTTCAGTGGCGCGCTCAACCGTGGCGGCGCCGACGAGGCGGACGAACTGATCGCTCTCCAGCACATTCTGGTTGTTGATCTTGACCAGGAAGTCTTCAGCCTCGATCACACCGAAGGCGGGTGAACCCTTGTCGACCGATTCCACGCGCACGCCGATGTCCGGATCGGCGCCCGCGTCGCGGCGCTCGCGGCTGGTCGGGGTGGAGACGGTAACGCCGAGGTAGCCGTAGACGATCTCGCGGCCCTGCTTGAGGTTCTCGATGCTGGCGATGAGTTGCTCGGTGATCGGGATGGCGAAGCCGATGCCGTTGGTCTTTTTCTCCGGGAGGATGACGGCGGCATTGATGCCGATGACGCGGCCGTTGATGTCGAACAACGGGCCGCCGGAGTTGCCGGGGTTAATCTGCGTGGTGGTCTGAATCAGGCCGCTGTAAAGGCGGTTTTCCTTCTTGGAAAGTTTCGGGAGCGAGCGATCGAGCGCGCTGATGACGCCGATCGAAATGCACTGTCCGCCGGCGGTTGCCAGGCCATACGGGTTGCCGACGGCGATTGCCCATTGCCCGCGCTTCAGCGCGTCGGTGGTGAAGCGGACGGGTTGGAAATGGCTGCCGGGAATTTTCAGCACTGCGAGGTCGGCGCGGGGATCGGTGCCGACGACCAGCGCGGGATAAACCTTGCCATCGTCGGTGGTGACCCAAACGTTCTGCGAGTCGGCGACGACGTGCTCGTTGGTCAGGATGTACCCGTCGGCATCGACGATCAGGCCGGTGCCCACCATGCGCGTGGTGCGGTCGAGGAGCGAGTCGAGCTTCTGCGGGTTCATCTCCTCGACGCGGAGGAGGTCGTCGGAATCGAACGATTGCGAGGAGGCGGAGACGGCGACAACGCTGGGAGAGAGCTTGGTGGCGAGCGCTTCAAAGCGGGTTTCGAGTCCGCCGAGTTGCTGATAATCAGCCGGGTCGGCGGGGTCGCCGGGTGCGGCGGCGAGGGCGGCGTCGCTGGAGGCGGCGGCCTGCTGTGCCGGCAGGAAGTTGCGGCTACAGGACAGGGAAAGAACAGCGATGCCCAGCAATGCTACGGCAATCTTGCGTCCCATACAGCTCCACTGGCGGGTTGGCATAGGGCCCTTGAGGGTCCTCTGGACCGACTGGGGGCGTGTCTCCCGGATTCCCGTGTGGAAAACCCGCACGCCTCTTTATCGGCCATCGGCCATTGGGGGGTTCGTCTTTAAGGTAGCGGGACTATTTGAAAACGAAACTGCCGAGGCACAAAAATGCCTCGGCAGGATCAGTTTTTCTGGGACCGGTGTGAGCGGGTTCACAAGCGGCGTCAGCCATAAGGGGCGGCGCGGTCAATCGGCCGCGTCGCCGGCAGTTTCGCCCTTGGCGCTGGCGGACTGTTTTTCGGCGATCATGCCGCGGTTGGCGAGGACGGCGTTGCGGATTTCCTGGCCGAGATCCTTGTTCTCGAAGAGGAAATTCTTGGCGGCCTCGCGGCCCTGCCCCAGACGCGTCTCTTTGTAGCTGTACCAGGCGCCCGACTTCTCAACAATGTTGGCGGTGGCGGCGAGGTCGAGCAGGTCGCCTTCGTAGCTGATGCCGCGGTCGAACATGATGTCGAACTCGGCATCGCGGAACGGCGGGGCGATCTTGTTCTTGACCACGCGGGCGCGGGTGCGATTGCCGACGCTGACTTCGCCTTCCTTGATCGTGCCGGTGCGGCGGACGTCGATGCGGATCGAGGAATAAAACTTGAGGGCACGGCCGCCGGTGGTGGTTTCGGGGTTGCCGAACATGACGCCAATCTTCTCGCGGATCTGGTTGATGAAGATGACCGTGCTCTTGGACTTGGAGATGCAGCCGGTGAGCTTGCGCAGCGCCTGCGACATCAGGCGGGCTTGCAGGCCGACGTGACTATCGCCCATCTCCCCTTCGATTTCGGCGCGGGGGATGAGTGCGGCGACGGAGTCGATGACGATCAGATCGACAGCGTTGGATCGGACGAGCATTTCGCAGATCTCCAGGCCTTGTTCGCCGGTGTCGGGCTGGGAGACGAGCAGGTCGTTGATCTGCACGCCCAGGCGCTTAGCCCAGGAGGGGTCGAGGGCGTGCTCGGCGTCGATGAAGGCCGCGACGCCGCCGGACTTCTGGCAGTTGGCGATGACGTGAAGCGTGAGCGTGGTTTTGCCGGAAGATTCGGGGCCGAAGACTTCGATGACACGGCCTTTGGGAATGCCAACACCGCCTAGGGCAATGTCGAGCGAGAGCGAGCCGGTGGCGATGCCCTCGATATGAGGAATGTGGTCGGAGTCGAGGCGCATGACGGCGCCTTTGCCGAACTGTTTTTCGATCTGCTGAACGGCGCGGGTGAGGGCCGAATCACGAGCGGGATCGCGCGGATGCTCGGCGGGCGAGGGGACTTCCTTCTTGACGGGGCGGAGTGCTTCCTTTTCCGACTTTTCAGCGGGTGCGGCTTTCGCCATGACGAGGCTCCTTCTAGCGCCGGGTATGTTGGTCAGCCGGCGCATTTCTCCCAAACCGTGCATTCTCGTGCATTTTCATGCATTTGGACTGGCACGGATCGGATTATCATGCGATTTTCGGTGGTCGAGCAGTTGTTTCAGGGACCCGGAAGACCGGGCAATCCTGGGGAAACGTTTGTTTCCCACACACCACCAACTGAACTCGACGGCAATCGCACGGGGCCGTCCATTGTTCAGTGTTTGTACGCTCTAGTATAAATAGTTCGGTTATGGGGGCAAGAGGAAATTAGAGAAAATTTCAGGTGGGTGTTAGGGGGAGGGATTTTTATCTTTCTTGTTTCTCCCATACGGTGCAGTGGGCTCGACGGTGCGAAACCGCAAGCGACTTTGGAGGGTTGTTCTGGAACTTGGCGGACGAGTATGCGTTAGGTTCCTGTCGCACCTTTTGGGCTGGTGTATTACGAATGTAGTGAATCCATAGCTTGCGCCGATGGGCTACTTTTGTCGCCGCTTCGCGCCTGGGGAGGGTTGCGCGGGTGAGACGGTTATGCTTAGGCGGGCGTAGCCGGCGCTTTCTCATTGTCTTCGCTGTGCCCGTTTCAGGGCGAGGACGATTGTCACGGCGGCGACGAAGACGGCGGCCGCGAGGATGGCGGGCCACTGGGGGCCCACTGCGGCGACTTTTGGTGCGGTCCCCGGCGTTTGGCCTGGCCGCCCTAAAAATAGGTCGCGGACCCAGACGCCATCGATCAGAAACACGGAGGATCCGGGGGCGCCGTTGGGAGGCATTCTGGCCAGCATCTGATTGGGCCGGAGGTCGAGCGCGGTGGCGCGGAAGGCGGCGTCGGAGAGATCGGCGTCGGGCAGGATTCTTATATCGAAGTCTTCGCTGTCGCTGGGCCTTGGTTCGTCGTGGGCGTACACGCGGCGCGAGATGTGGCGCGGGAGCCAGGCACTGGGGTATTCTCCCGCCTGCAGTTCCACCTGAGTCTCGACGAAGAAGTTGGGCTGCGACCCGCTGGCGACGCGCGTGATCGCATATCCGCGGGCGGGGTCGAAGTCGAAGACCCAGCGCGCGTCGGAGGGGCCGGAATCCGTTTTCGGATAGATCGTCATGCGCACGACGTTGCGTCCGGCGTCGTCGATGACCACTTCGGCGACGCAGGCGTAGGCCTGGCGATAAACTTCCATCGCCTCTGGGAGCGTCTGTCTGCCAATGCCGAAGGAAAACATCAGTGGGTTTGGCGGCAGATGCGTGGACGTCCAGTTCGCAATCGTCGCCGTCGATTTGGAGCCGCCATCGGATTCGTATTGGTAGGCGAGCGGGGAGGAATCGCCGGGCGCGAAGACGAAGTAGGCGTCGTTGAGGACGGCGCGAATTCGGCTGCCGAGGGGCGGTCGAGGGACCCCCGTGCGCTGGGGGCGTTCCCAGTCGGCGAAGACCCATGTTCCCTTGTATTTCAGGATCGCGGTGGCGGGCTCTGAATCGCCCCGTTTCCAGGTCATCTGGAGGGCGCAGGGCTTGAGTCGAGCGAAGGTTTCCTGGTTGCGGGCGATGGCGGTGCGCGACAGTGGATCGACGGGCCATTCTTCGGCGACGACGGAGAGCGCGGCGATCATCCAAACGCAGGTGAGCGTCCATCTCATAGCAGGCTCTCCTGCGCAGCGGTAGCTCGATGCTGTTCGGGCATTTGCCCGCACTCCGGGCAACGGTCGGGGGTGGCGCGCATGTCGTATCCGCAACTTGGGCATAAGCCGGGTTGCAGCCGGCGGCGCTGGAACCATCCGCGGATGCCGGCGAAGGCTGGGAAGAGCGCGAGGAATGCGGCGACGCTCCAGCAGGGTACGGCGACGCTGGTGAATGCGACCGGCGATCCGTAATCGATCACGCCGTCGGGTTGGCGCTCGGGGAATCTGGCGATTCCGCGTTCGACAGTCAGGCCAATTGCGTGCGAAACGTCGGGCGCGGTCTCGGCGACGATGGGCTCGCCGTGCGGGACTGCGATTCTGGCGAGCAGGTCGTCGTGGCGGGCCCGCTTGAGGGCGTCGGCACGGGCGATCTCGGCGGCGGCTTCGGGGTCGTTTTCGCCGAGGCGGCTGCGGAGGAAGGCGGCGTGGGTGCGAAGGGATCGTTCGACATCCTGCGTGCGGCGGACGATCGCCGCGCCGCGCTGGACGAAGACGGGGCGCGCGCCGGCGAGGGCGGCGGGGCCGCCGCCGCGGGTGAGCCAGATTGTGCCGCCGCGGACGATGATATGGGTTCGCTCGCCTTTGGACGTCCACGCTGTTGCCGGCGCCCAGTGGTAGCTGGCGAGCCAGGCGGTGATGACGGTGGCGCAGGCGAGGAGGAGAAGTGTTACCAGTCCGCGGCGCGACGCTATCTGGCGCAATCGCAACATGCGCGTTCGATCATACCGGAGTTAAACGAAGAAAGGACGGGCCCCGCGAGGGGACCGTCCTTTGAGTGCGTCGTGAAATTTTAGGGGACATGGTCGCCGGAGGTGACCATGCCGCGCGGGCGTTACTTCGTGGTGACGAGGTGCGGGCGGACCTTTTCGACGATGGCGTCGAAGGTCGTTGGGTCGCCGATGGCGAGCTCGCTGAGCATCTTGCGGTTGAGCGTGATGCCGGCGAGGACGGCGGCAGGGATGAAGCGGTTGTAGGCGATGCCGCGCTGGCGGAGGGCCGCGTTGAGGCGGCTGATCCAGAGGGAGCGGAAGTGGCGCTTCTTCTGGCGGCGGTCGCGGTAGGCGTATTTGCCGGCCTTCAGGGTGAATTCGAGGGCGACGCGGTAGATTGTTCCCGGGCCGCCGGTGAAACCAGCGGCTTCCTTGAGAACCCGTTTACGTTTGCGGCCGTGGACGACGCCGCCTTTGGTACGTGGCATGTTGCAAGTCCTTTCGTGACTAAGAGAGCCAGAGGCACATATCCCGCGATGAAGCGGGCAGGCATAGCTGCACCGGGAACGCCCCGGGGCTTTTAAACCGCGTCCCGGTTCAGGGACGCGGGTTTATTGATTTGGTCAGGCGGCCTTCTCGGTCGCCTCGGTCTTTGCCGCCCGCTTGCGCTCGGCGGCGATCTTGTTGGGGCGCAGGCCGCTGAGGCCCATGTACGCTCGCATGCGCTTCGCATGCCCTTCGGCGAGCACCGACGCATTGCGGAGGTGGCGTTTGCGCTTGGAGCTGCGGGCCGAGCGTAAGTGCGAGGTGAAGCTGTGGTTATGCTTCACCTTGCCGGTCGCCGACACGCGTAATCGCTTCTTCATGGCCTTGCTGGGCTTAAACTTGGTGGGCATGCTGCTTTCCTGCGAAAAGAAAAAGGCCCTTCGACAAGCTCAGGGCGGGCCCACGAGCTCAGGGCGAGTCCTCGGTTCGATCGAGGGGGGAGGGATAGTACCGGTTCGGGGCGGACAGAACAAGGGGGCGGAGAGGCGAAAAACGGTGGGCATCTCGAATCTATCCGGGTCGTCGCTTGAAGCTCCGAGCCCGGCGTGATGGCGAAGTGCTTAATTTATCGCATTCACTTAATTCACGACTTTGCCCTTGTCAGCGGCGTCAAATTATATAACCTATTCGAGACTGACTGGCCGCGCCATTTACGGAAGTACCTCATGCCACGCAAACGCGGTTTTACCCTGGTCGAGTTGTTGGTTGTTATTGGGATCATCGCGCTTCTCATTAGCATTCTACTTCCCGCGCTGTCGCGCGCTCGCGAGGCGTCGCAACGGACGGTCTGCTTGAGCAATTTGAAGCAGCTTGGCACGGCGATGCAGCTTTATGCCAACGATAATAAAGACTACATCCCGATGGGGTACATGTCGCAGAAGCAATTCAGCTACGTGGTGAACTGGAACAACAATAACAACACGCACGTCTCGCAAATGGGTTACCTTGTGATTGGGGGCGTGATCGCGGACGGCAAGGCGTTCTATTGCCCCAGCGAGCAGAACCCACAACTCACTTATAACACGCCTGAGAACGTATGGCCGTTCGGCAAGACTCCGGAGGACCCGCACCTGAGTACACCGGGTTTGGGTCATACACGTTTCGGCTACATGGCCAGACCGGTTGCCGATTGGTCGACCACGGGGAATTTCTTCCCCAACCCGATGGCTAAGAAATCGCAGTTGGGGAACAAGGCTTTGCTGGCGGATTTCGTCACCGATAGGCCGATCGTCCAAAATCGGCATAAAAAGGGTGTCAACGTGTTGTACGGAAGCTGGGCGGGGCAATGGGTGCCGCTGAGCGACTTCGACAAGGCGCCGTGGAATACGTATCCGTACTTTGACGTGGATGTTAATCACAACAACGACATGCTCAACACGACGGTGACGCCCAACACCGGGGTGTGGGCGGATCTGGATCGGGTGTCTCAGTAGGTTGGTGCGACGCGCGGGGTCGCGGGGGATAAAAAAAGTTTGATTCGCGCATTGGGAGTGCGGATAATTGCTGGCATGAAGTCCTGCTTGACCTGCGCCATCGTGCTTCTGCTGACGCTCGCCGCTCGTGCTGCTGATCCGGCGGTGGAAAAGCAAGTGGCCAAGCCGGCGGAATACCTGGTGGGGGAGATGCATGTCCAGACTTTGCCGGCGGCGAGTTACCTTTACGGGAGTTCGGAGACGACCTTTGAGAAGGTCAAGGACGTGATCGACAAGTAAATCCCCCTGCTCGTCAAGGGGATTGAAGCGGGGGAGATTCATCCCAAGGGGCACTCGATGTTCATCATCAGGGGCATGCAGGAAGACATGTCGAAGCCGTTTACGCTGGAGGTGGGGTGGTGCGTCAGCGACAACACCAAGGCGGCGGGTGAGCTCAAGCTGCGAAAACTGCCGGAGGTGAAGTGTGCGACGATGCTGTACACGGGGAGGGTGGCGAACATCGCCAAGGTGTATGAGAAGCTGATGCCGGCGGTGGCGAAGGCGGGGCATACGCCTGCGGGGGATGTGCGGGAGTATTACCTGAACTGGGAGGGGCCGGAGTCGCTGAACAATGTGATTCAGGTACAGGTGGAGTTGAAGTGAATTAGTTTGTTTTTCGCGGGCCGACCTTTAGGCGTTCGTACGCAAAATCTCACGAGGTGACGGCGTTGGCATTTGTTCAACTCGGAAAATGGTCGCCAAACATCGGGAGGCCGCTTTTGGACTGCTCGCGCGTGGCCTCGTCTTGAATCACGTCCCAATGCTCCGCGAGAATCCCGTTGTCGATTCGGAGGATATCCGCGGCGATCCAATCGACTGGCTGGCCGATGCCGGAGAATCGGCCATGCACGATGACGAAATCTCCGTCGGCTATGATGACTCCTGGCTCATACTTGAGAGTCGGCGGGAGACTTTTGACGAGGTCGAACAGCCCTTCGCGCCCGGGCTTGATGTGAGCGCTGTGCTGGATGTAGTGCGGAGACCAATATCGCTCGGCTTGGGCGTAATCCCGCCTGTTGAAGAGCGCGTCGAACGCTTCGAGGACCAGTTCCTTGTTCCGTGATTCTTTGGTGTCGGGCATGTTTACCTCTTTCGTCACGATGTCATCGCCAACGGTCATAGCTTCGAGCCGCCGTCGACGGCGATGGTGTGTCCGGTGATCCATCGCGCGGCGTCGGAAGCCAGGAAGGCAAAGACGCCGCCTATGTCATCCGGCGTCGCAACGCGCTTCAGCGCCTGCATCGACATGGTGAGTTGACGGCCCGACTCGGTATGAGCAAAGATCGACATTTCCGTATCAACAACGCCCGGCGCGACGGCGTTCACCCGAATCCCGCGCGGACCCAGCGCGGCGGCAAAGTGCTTCACCAGGGTCTCCACAGCGCCCTTCGTCGCCGCATAGGCCGCGATCGTGCCGGCCACCGAGCGCGCTGCGATGGACGAAACGAAGATCACATTCGAGCCGTCGCCCAGCACCGGCAGCAACTGCTGGACGAGAAAGTAGGGAGCGCGGACATTGACCGCGAACAGCCGGTCGAAGTCGTCAACAGTCAGTCCTTCGATGGGGACGGATTTGGAGATGCCGGCATTCGCAACCAAAATATCGAGTTTTCCATCCACGATCTTGCGGACTTTCTCGGCCAGTACATGAGCGCCGTCGGCTGCCGCGAGGTCGGCGGTAACGGCTTCGGCATAGCCGCCCGCTCCGCGAATCTCGGACACCAATGATTCAGCTTCTTCGCGGCCTCGACCGTAATGCACCAGGACGCGCGCCCCGTCTTGGGCGAGGGAGCGAGCCGCCGCTTGGCCAAGGCCGCGCGATGCGCCGGTGACCAGCGCGATCTTGTTAGTTAAGCCTGCCATGACGCTTCTCCTTTCGTGTAACATTTGCCGTTACGCCGCATCGGGTACGAGCGCCAGGGCTGCTCTCGCGCAATCGATGTCGTTCTGCACCGTGGGCGCCCCGCTCAGCCCGATCGCCCCGACGATTTCGCCGTCCACCTTAATGGGGAACCCCCCTCCCCACGCCGCCACGCGCGCCAGCGTGGGGATGCCGGCCAGGAGCGACGGGTCGCCATGGATAAAGTCGAAGAACTCCTGCGTGGAGACGCCGAACAGAGCTGTGTACGCCTTGTTCTGCGCAATCTCAATGGTAGGGATCGGAGCCCCATCCATCCGGCTAACGGCCTTGAGATTGCCCCCGTCGTCGAGAATCGCCACGGTCTCGCTAACGCCAAGTTCTCTGGCTTTCGCCACCGCCGCATTCACCATTTTCTGTGCTAGCTCAGAAGAGCTGCTGTGTTTCTTCACCCCGTTGGCCTTTGGACACCTTCCTTCACTTGATTCATTTGCGCGTTGAACCAAATGTTCGAAAGAGCGGGGCGACTATGCCGTCGTGCGGTCAGGCGTTCATTCCGCCATCCACGGTAAGATTCGCCCCGGTGACGTATGAGGAGTCCGGACCGGCGACAAACGCCACCATCGCGGCGATCTCATCGACGTGCCCGTAGCGGTCGAGTGCCGTGGCGGCCTTTTGCGGGACCGCCCAATCGCCGGCGGCGGGATTCAATTCCGTGTCGATCGGACCGGGCTGCACGTTGTTGACGGTGATGCCGCGGCTCCCGATCTCTCGGGCCAGCGCCTGCGAGAACATCTTGACGGCTCCCTTCGTGGCGGCGTAGGGGACAAGCCCGGGCGCCGCGACGCGCTCACCGACGGCCGAACCGATCATGATGATGCGACCGCCGCGCTTCATGTGCTTGAGCGCTGCCTGGGTGGCGACGAGCACGCCGCGGATGTTGATGTCGATCACGCGGTTCATCTCCGCCAGCGTGGACTCCTCGAACGATTTCGGAAACGCCGTACCGGCGTTATTCACCAACACATCGAGTCGTCCGAAGACCGAGACGGTCTTTTCGACCGCGGCTTTGACGGCGTCGCTATCTGCGGCGTCGGCCTGGATCGCGATCGCCTTCCCGCCGGCGCGTTTGATGTCATCAACGACGGATGCGGCGGCGTCCGCTCCCTTCGAATACGTAATGGCCACGTGTGCTCCGTCGCTGGCCAGACGCTTGGCGATCGCGGCGCCGATGCCGCGCGAGCCGCCGGTGACGAGAGCGCTTTTGCCTTCGAGTTTCTTTGACATGATACTTCTCCTAATGTTGAGTGATGGATTAAGTTCCTGTTCTGTGCTCGCGTTCACAGGCCATCCATTCGCGGATGTACGGGGGACAGTGCGCGAATTGAACTCCCGATGATTCAAGCTCGATGAGAAACCGAACCACCTCGACGTCGACCGGCATGACTTCATCCATGTCGAGGATCGCGTTTGCCCCATGGATGGCGATTTGCGCGGCCAGTTCCGGAAGGTTTTTCGATTGAAGCCGGCCGATCACTTTCAGGATCGTCTGATTTCCGACTGAAAGTGTTTCGATCTTCAGCATCTCACTTTGCCAATGCGATACACAGCGGACGCCGTGTCATTGGCAATCGCCGTGCCGAAGGAAAAGCAGGGTTTTCTGGGCGAAAACACGAGAGGGATGTGCCGAGATCTCGGCAATTGCTGGAATCTCAGCAGTGAAGATGCAAGCGCGTTATGCCCGGCGTTTGAACTGGAGTTTGTCGATTCCGAGACTGCGGATTTTTGATTCGAGGGTCTGCCTGGGCAAACCGAGGCGAGAGGCCGCGCCAGTGGGGCCGGAGATTTTCCCTCCCGTCTCGGCCAGCGCAGTTTCGATGATTTGTCTTTCTTGATCGACGATGTGCGTATTGATCGAAAGCACCGGGCCAGCGGTTGTGGGCGTCTCGCGGTGCAGCCAGGTTTCGTTCACCGACAGCGAATCACCATCGGAGAGGATGACCGCGCGCTCGATGACGTTCTGCAACTCGCGAACGTTGCCCGGCCAGTCATAAGCCTGTAACAACTCAAGCGATCGGCGGGACACGGAGCGAAGCTTTTTGCCCGCCTGCTTCCCATATCGCTCGATCAGGTATTCCACCAGCAGCGGGATATCATCGCGGCGTTGCCGCAGCGACGGGACCGCAACAGGAAAGACGTTGAGCCGATAGAAAAGGTCCTGTCTGAAGCGACCTTCTGCGATGGCGACTTGCAGATCACGATTGGTCGCGGCCAGTACGCGCACGTTCACGCGAATCGTCTGGCTGCTGCCGACGCGTTCGAACTCGCGCTCCTGCAACACGCGCAGCAGCAACACCTGCGTCTCGATCGGCAACTCGCCCACTTCATCGAGGAAGATGGTCCCGCCGTTGGCCGATTCGAATCGCCCGATGCGGCGTTGCAGCGCTCCGGTGAATGCGCCTTTCTCATGGCCGAACAACTCTGATGCGATCAGCGATTGCGGGATGGCTGCGCAATTTACACGAATGAATGCCGCCGCGGAGCGTTGCGAGCGTTTGTGGATGGCGCGGGCAACGAGTTCCTTGCCGGTCCCCGTTTCGCCGACGATCAGCACTGTGGAATCGGTCGGGGCGACCCGGGTGATCTGGGAGATTACTTCCTGCAACGCAGCGGATGAGCCCACGATTTCTTCAAACATCGAAGAGCGATCGATCTCTTCACGCAGCGCCTGGTTTTCTGAGCGGACGCTCTCTTCGGTGTGCTTACGTGCATCGATGTCCGTTGCCGTGGCGTACCAGCGAATCACGGCGCCAGTTTCGTCGTGCAGCGGGTTGTACTGGATCAGAAGCCACCGGTATTGACCATCCTTTCGCCGCGCTCGATGCTCTAATTCAAATGGGCCGGTTCCCCGAAGCGCTGCCTCACGCGTTTCGCGAAGGCGCAGCACATCCTCGGGATGAAAAACGCGCATGCGAAAATCGTCATTCTGCACTTCCTGCAGCGTCAGGCCCGTGTAGTCCAGCGTCATCTGATTCGCGTCGAGGGCACGGCCGGCGGGACTGAGCACTACGATCATCTGCGGAATCGCATCGATGATCATTTTCAACTGGGCCTCGGAACGCTTGCGTTCTTCGATATCCGTCGCTGAGCCGTACCAGCGCACGATTTGCCCGGCGGAATCGCGCACCGATTGGGTATGAAAGAGAAACCACCGGTATTCACGGTCGTGCCGGCGAATCCTGGCTTCGACGCCGAGGCATTCGCCGGTGCCTCGTATGACTTTCCAACGGTCGATCAAATTCGGAAGATCTTCCGGATGGATCGCCGTTCGCCACTGACCTCTGGCGACATCAAGCGAGAGGCCGGTGTAGACCGCCCAACGCCGGTTCACAAACTGGATTGATCCATCGGGTAAGCCGCACCATGTGATGGTGGGCATCGCATGAATCAGCTCCCGGAGTTGCTCAGCGGAGTCAGGCATATCCTCAGGCTCGCGACGCCCGGCGGAGGCATCCTGCGGCGTCGCCTGATGATAGCACCTATCTTGCGGACCAACAGGGAGCGCCGACTGCGGACCGGGCCGTCGGCCGGCCGAGCCAGCCAACGGGGCAATTCGTCGCTTGCGAGAGGCGTGTCAATCCTGCGCTGTGGGAAGGATCGTTTACGACGGAGTCCCGGCCGGTGCCGGCTGCTGCTGGGGCGCCGCGGCAACAGGGGCGGGGCGGGGAGGTACGGGGATGTTCATGGTTGCGCCGCTGACGGCGGGGCGGATTGGGCCGGTGGGCTTGGCGCCGGGGACGCCGGGGGGCGGGGCCTTGTCGGTTTTATGATCGGGTTGGAGGACCAGGATCATCCGCTTGCCTTCCATCTTGTTGTCGCGCTCGATCTTGGAGCACTGCCAGAGCTCGGTCTTGATCTTGGTGAAGATGTCGCGGCCGAGGTCAATGTGGGCGAGCTCGCGGCCTCGGAACTGGAGGGTGAACTGGACCTTGTTGCCCTCCTTGAGGAACTCGCGGGCGTGGTTGATCTTGATCTGAAGGTCGTGGTCGCCGATCTTCACGGTCTTCATCTTGATTTCTTTGAGCTGACCGCCGCGGACGCTGGCGCGGGACTTGTCGGCTTTCTTTTGCTGCTGGTAGCGCCACTTGCCGTAGTCCATGATCTTACAGACCGGCGGGCGTGCGTTGGGGGCGACTTCCACGAGGTCGAGCCCCAGCTCGCGGGCGCGCCGAAGGGCTTCGGCGGTGGACGTGGAACCGATTTTATTGTCGTCCTGGTCGATCAGAAAAACCGGTGAAATCCTGATCTGTTCGTTGTGGCGGAAGTTGGTGGAAATGGCCGTTCACTCCTGTGTAGAAAACCGTTGCCGCACGCGGGCACGCGCCTCGCGACTCTCGGCAAACCCCTGACTTTGGACCGTTCCAGACAGATTGCGGCGTTAGCCGAGCTTAGGAAGCGCGAAACCACGCGTCCCGGGCCTTGCAGCACCGCCGATTGGTTTTCAGGGGAAAGACCTGCGACGGTGGGAGGGGGCTTTGTCTTGCGGGCCCCGGTGCAACGACCTGACTGTGCATCAACGAGGAGAAGGATCGAATATTTCGGCCCCAACTCCCAATCGTGCGGGCGTTCGCCCCGATTATAGGGCGTCCATCCGGAATTATCATGCGCGCCCCGGTAGGCAATTGCAAGGATTTAGTGGTTAAAAATGAGCGCCAAGTGCGGAGCGGGCGGGACTTAACGGGATGCACCCCGCGGGGCCGGTGGCGTCGAATAACGCCACCGGCCTCGGGGTACTCTCTGGCGGTACAACCGGTCGGTTCTCGGCTTTTGGATCGTCAGGCGCCAGCGCACGGGGCGCTGGGCGGGATCGATCCGCGGGGCCGGTGGAAGCACGTCGGGCGGCGGCGATTCGCGCGAGTCCGCAGCGGCGAGCGTGATCGGGTCTGGGTCCGTTGGGGACGCGGTCACGTGCTGTGGGTCGGGTCGAACCGGCTGCTCGGGCGGTTCCTGTAGAACCTATCGGCTCGATAGTATGGGGACTTTGATTTGATTGCGCGCTGATGGAGTGGAATATATCCTTGTTTTCAAGGATTCTATCGTGTGATCTGCTCGCCCAGCCACAGGCTGGCGTTTTCCACGACTTTGAGGGGGAGGTCTTCCTTATAGACGCCGTAGGTTTCGTGGCCGGGTTGGAAGTAGAAGACTTTGCCTTGGCCGATGTTCCAGAGCATGCCGCCGCGGTGGTGTTCGCCTTTGTCCCATTTTTCTTCGAAGAGGACCAAGTCGGGCGTGGGGACGTGGAAGGGTTCATCGTACATCTCGTCATGCTGGACGTCCCAGGTTTTGGGGAGTCCTTTGGCGATCGGGTGATGGGGGAGCATGGTGGTGACGTGGGTCGGTTCGCCTTCTTCGCGCCAGGTGGGGAAGACGCAGTGAGGGAGGTTGATGTCGAGCGTGATCGTGCCGTCGGCATCGGTGCGCTTGGTGAACGAGGGCGTGAGCGGCGTCTCGCGCTTGATGGCTTTGTAGGGCGGATAGATCAAGTTGAGTTTGGCCTTCGCGCGGTCAGATTCGGGGAGGGTTTTGAGAGCGTCCTCGATGCTTCTTGCGTTCATGGCGCGGATGAACGGGGTGGAGCCTTGCGCGGAGTGGAGGGCGATGAGCGCGAGCTTGTTGGTTTTGATGCGGTCGACGATCTGGTCGCCGGTCTCCCATTTGACCTGGCGGTGCTTGATGTGGCCCCACCAGATGAGGACGTCGGTGTTGTCGAGGATGTCGGCGGTGATGCCTTGATCGGGGTCGGAGAGGGCGGCGGATTTGACCTGGAGCGCGGGATTTTTGGCGAGCTGGGCGGCGATGACCTGGCCTAGGAATTGGTCGCCGTAGCCTTTTTTCTGGGCGGGTTGTTGTTCGTCCCAGACGAGGACGCGGATGGGTTTGGGGGGCGGGTCGGCGGCGAAGGCGAATGCCGGGAGGAGGGCGAGGATCAGCGCGGTGAGGCGGGTGGGGGTCATTCGGATAGCGTAACTTTGTTCGCAATCCAGTTAAAGCCTCATCGTGGATGAACCGCGACGGCGGTGTGTCAGTTGCGGCATCGGCGCTACGTGTACGGTGGACGGAGGTTGTCATGGCACAGTGGAAAGTGACGCGCGAGCAACTCGAACTCTTCCCGCACCCGAATCCGGCGGTCGAACGCCTGGAGTTGGGCAAGGCGGGGCAGTACCAGGTCGTGGTCGGCAAGGGCGCGTTCCAGAGCGGGAGCACGATCATCTTCGTCCCGGAGAAGTCGGTCCTGCCGGACGCCATCGCCGACGAAGAGGATCGGCGGAAGTACCTCGTCGGTCCGCAGAAGAACCGCGTGAAGGCGATCCAGCTTCAGAAGGAACTGTCGATGGGATTGATCCTGAAGGATCGCCCGGAGCTCGCCGACGTTCCGCTGGGCGAGGATCTGTCGGAGCGGCTGGGCATCCGGATGTACGTCCCGCCGATCCCGGATGATCTCAGCGGCGAAATCGTCTCCTTCGATGAGATCGGCTGCGAGATCCACGGTCACGACGTGGAGACGTACAACATCCACGCCGGCGAACTGGTGCCGGGCGAGCGCGTCGTGGTGTCGGAAAAGATCCACGGTTCGCAGGGCGCGTATGTCCGCACGCGGGGCGGCCGGCGGCTGGGCACAACCAAGGGCCGGCTCAAGAGCGGGCAGTTTTTCTCGGAGACGGCGCACAACGCTTACAAGCGCGCCGCCGAACGGATCAAACTGTTCGACCTGATCGACGAGCACTTCCCGAGCGACAACGTCCAGGCGTTCGGCGAGGTCGTGCCCGCCCAGAAGGGCTTTAACTACGGCATGACCGAGGCGTCGGTGCTGCTGTACCGCATGGACGTGAACGGTCAGACGATGGCCTGGTCGGATGTTCCGCTGGCGTTTCGAAAGCATTGGGTGCCGGTGCTGTACGAGGGCGCATTCGACATCGATGTGATCCGTCCGTTGCGTGACGGCAATGAAACCGTCAGCGGCAAGGGACTGCACATCCGTGAAGGTGTCGTCGTCACGCCATCGACGCCGCGCGAGTCGGCGCACGCGACGCAGCGGTTTCGGCTGGCGCTGAAGTTGATCAATCCGAAGTTCGTTGAGGACGTGGATGCGGTCAACTGACGCGCGTGCGACAACTCAAAGAACGCGGGATCACGCGCCTAGACTTACGTCGGGGCGCGTGATTCTTTTGAAGCAATCAGTGGCCGCCCAGAAACAGCGCCGCGTTTTCTATTACCTTCAGCGGAAATTCTTCCTTGAAGACGGGATACGTTTCGTGGCCGGGACGGAAGTAGAAAACCTTGCCCTGGCCGACATTCCAGAGGCAGGCGGCGCGGAAGTGTTCGCCTTTGTCCCATTTCTCTTCGAAGATCACGGCGTCGGGGGTGGGGACGTGGAAGGGCTCATCGTACATTTCGGTTTGGCTGACGTCCCAGGTTTTGGGGAGGCCTTTGGCGATCGGGTGGTCGGGGAGGAGGGTGGTAACGTGACTGAGCTGGCCGTCGGCGCGGTAGGCGGGGAAGACGCAGTTGGGGAGGTTGATGTCGAGCGTGAGCGTGCCGTCGGGGTCGGTGCGCTTGGTGAAGTTGGGCGTGAGCGGGGCGTCGCGCTTGGGGACTGCGCCGTACTTGGGGTAGATCAGGTTGAGCCTGGCCTTGGCGCGGTCGGCTTCGTTCAGCGTTTTAAGCGCGTCGTCAATGGAGCGGGCGTTCATGGCGCGGATGAAGGGGCTGGACCAGTGGGCGGAATGCAGCGTAATCAGGGAGAGCTTGCCGGCCTTGATGCGCTCGACGATCTGGTCGGCGACTTCCCACTTCACCTCGCGATGGCGCTGGTGGCCCCACCAGATGAGGACGTCGGCCTGGTCGAGCGACTCGGGGGAGAGGGCGGGGTCATTGTCAGCCTGCCCCTTGGCGGGCATGGCGGCGGAGCGGACCGTGAAGGCGGAGTTTTTGGTGAGGTAGTCGGCGATGGCCTGGCCTAGGAACTTTTCGCCGTAGGCTTGTTTTTGCGCGGGTTGTTGTTCGTCCCAAATCAGGATGCGGATGGGGTGTGGGTCGGCGGCAGAGGCGAACGCGGGGAGGAGGGCAAGGATCAGCGCGGTCAGGCGGGTGGGAGTCATGATATCAGGATAGCTGCGTTGGCTAAGCCGTGGAAGCGGCCACTATTTGAGGATCAGTTCGAACGTTACCTGCGTTTTAGAGGCTTCGGCCGATTTGATGAACTGGACTCGCACGCTGCGCTGGGGCGCGCCTCCGGAGAGGGTGATGGTTTGGCCGGCGGTGTCGGCTAGCTCGCTGCGGGTGGTCGTGATCCTTCGATCGTTGAGGTAGGCGGCAACTTGAGGTTCGAGTGCGGCTGGGGTTTGCACGGAGCGGTAGAGGATTCCTTCGTGTACGGAGCGCGTGGCGAGGACTGATTGGTAGTACTGCGGGTTGGATTCTGCGACCGAGATCGGGAAGTTGACGGTCAGCGGATCGAGTGGGACCTGAAAGGCTTCGCGATCGGTCGAGCCTCTTTCCCAAGTGGCTTGTGTAGGGTCGTGGCCGTACCCGCACTGGAGGCAGATGATCGTCTGATTGAGTTCCGGGGACCAGAACGTGCAGCCGCCGAGTCCGGGGATTTTCTGGATATTGGCGTGACCGAACGGGCAGCGGATGGTGTTGAGGGACATTGCGCGATTGAGTGCGCCGAGGGATGAAAAGAGCGGTTTTGTTGGGCGCGTTGCGACCGGGGGCGGCGGAGGGGGCGGGGGCGCGGGCGTGCAACTTGTGATGATCAGCGCGCAGAGGATGCCGAAGATCGGCGCGGGTTTCATATGGGTATCGTACCACGGAGTGAACTGCTGGCGGCCTCAGCTTGTCGGCGTTTGCTTGGGGCGTTACGGTGGGATGGGGAATTATGCGGATTGGAGAGCTGATGAAAACGACGGCGGTGACTTGGCGCCTGGCGGGGTTGATGATTCTGGTTTTGATGGGTTGGACGGCAGCGACGCCAAACATCGCGACAAAACTGCTCGCGGCGGATGCGCAAGGGGCAAATCGAACCAGCGCCGGCCGCGCGACGAACGTCATCGTCGTGACGCTCGATGGCATGCGCTGGCAGGAAGTGTTTGGCGGGTTTGATCCGATGCTGGCGACCGAGGCATCGGGCGGGGTGCGGGATTCTACGCCGTTGCGGGCGGCATTTGCGCGCGATTCTGCAGAGGAGAGCCGGGCGGCGATCCTGCCGTTTTTCTGGGACGTCGTTGCGAAGAAAGGGCAGGTGTTTGGGGATCGCGGGGTGAAGAACGTGGGGCGGGTGACCAACCCGTATAAGTTTTCTTATCCGGGGTACAACGAGATGCTTTGCGGATATCCGGATCCGCGGATCAACTCGAACGACTATCCGGCGAATCCGAACGTGACGGTGCTGGAGTGGTTGAACGGACGGCCGGGGTTTGAAGGGCGGGTGGCGGCGTATGGGGCGTGGAATCGGCTCAGCCGGATTGTGAACCGGGAGCGGAGCAGGCTGCCGATGCTGTCGGGTTGGGAGCCGATCGAGTCGAGCGGCGGTCTGCCGCTATCGGAGCGGGAGAAATTGCTGAATGATCTGCTGGCGCGGACGACGCGGATGTGGGCGGACGAGGCGCCGGACTCGATCCTGCAGGAAGCGGCGATGGAGTATTTCACGCGGCACAAGCCGCGCGTCTTTTATGTGATGCTCGGCGAGACGGATGAGTGGGCGCACGGGCGGCGGTACGATTTGTACCTCGAATCGGCGCGGCGTTCGGACGAGTTCATTCGGCGGCTTTGGGAAACGGCGCAGGGGATGCCGGAATATGCGGGAAAAACGGCGCTGGTGATCACGACGGATCACGGGCGCGGGGCGGGGCCGGGGGATTGGATCAGTCACAATGCGCGAACGCCGGGGTCGGAGGGGTGGTGGGCGGCGGTGATGGGGCCGGGTATCGAGGCGAAAGGCGTCATTGGCGAGGGGGAGGTGACGCAGGGGCAGGTGGCGGCGACGGTGGCGGGGCTGGTGGGGGAGGATTGGTGCAAGGCGGAGGGGCGGGCGGCGCGGGGGTTGCCGCTGACTCCTAGCCGCTGAAGCGGCTAGGCCGCCAGGAATCCTAGACGTCTGTCTTCTCAATTAATACTGCCGCCGTGGCGATTCGCGGGTGGTTTTATCGCCCCATCCCACGGCTCTCCCCATCTGTGGCCAGTCGTCTCCACTTCTTCAGGTCGTTCGCGACTATTTAATATAGAATCCGAGTCCAGCATGGGCTTGCCACTCGCCAGTTATCGCTCCGTCATCGTCACCGCCCATCGCGACGCCGGCGCGGCGGGGGTGGCGTCTTACAAGCAGGGTGGCAACGCGATTGACGCCGCGGTTGCTGCGGCGATGGTGCTTTGCGTGGTTTCGCCGATCAACGTGGGGTTGGGCGGGTATGGCGGGACGATGGTCGTCTACTCAGGTAAGACCGGGCGGGTTCGCGCGCTCGACTTCGATTCGCGCGCGCCTCGCGCGTTTCGGCCTGAGCTGTATGCCGATCCGAAGGTCGCGCAGCACGGGTATCTGGCGGTCGGCGTGCCCGCGGTCGTCGCAGGTCTTGACGCCGCCCTTAAGCGCTTCGGCACGCTCGACTGGGGCGGCGTCTCCACCCATGCCGCCGATCTTGCGGAGAACGGTTTTGCCATTCCCGCCGCGCTCGCCAGCGCGTTCAAATCCTGGGCGGCCACCGGCGACAAGACCTCGCTTGAAGCGATCTTCCCCGACCGCAAGATCCCCACTACCGGGCAGATCTGGCGACAACCCGATCTTGCCAAGCTGATCCGCGCTCTCGCCGCCGACCCTCGCGCTTTCTATACCGGCAAGATTGCGAAACAGATCGTGCGCCAGGTGCAAGCCAATGGCGGTCTGCTCGCGGAAGAAGATTTCGCCCGCTACGAAGTTCAGGAGACCGACCCGCTCAAGATCAGCTACCGCGGTCATGACCTCTTCACGCCGCCGCCGCCGTCGGGCGGCGTCACTACGCTGAGCATTCTCAAGACCCTGGAGAACTTTGATCTGCCGCGCTACGAGCGTTGGGATGGGCCGTACTTTGATCTCTTTGTCGAAGCCGCGAAGCTCTGCTGGCAGGACCGCGTGCGGTGGCTGGGTGATCCGGACTTCGTCAAAGTACCAGCGGACGATCTTCTGTCGGCGAAAGCTGCCGCCGAGCGCGCCGGGCGCATCCGCAGCGGCGACACGACACCGCCGCTCAATCTTCCCGCGCCGCCTGCGGGCGAGCACACGGTGAACGTCGTCGCTGCCGATGCCGCGGGGAACTGCTGCTCGATCACGCTCACGCACGGCGAAACCTTTGGCTCGCACGTGGCGATCGCCGGCACGGGCCTGTTCCTTGGCCACGGCATGTCGCGCTTCGACTACGCGCCCCGTCATCCCAACGCCCCGCAGCCCGGCAAGCGCATGCACCACAACATGTCCCCGCTGCTCATCTTTAAGAATGACAAACCGCTCTTCGCGCTGGGCATGCCAGGCGGCACGAAAATCGTTACCGTCACCGCCCAACTGGCGATCAGCCTGCTCGATTTTGGCGCCACCCCGCTCGAAGCCGCTCGCGCCCCCCGGGTGCATGTGGAAGCCGCGGAACCGATTCAGACCGCCGCCAGCGTGGGCGAGCCGATCGCCGGCGAACTGGAGTTGATGAATCACCGGGTAAAGCGCGTCCCCGCGCTGGGCGGGCCTGCGAACATTGCGCGGATCGATCCAGCGAATCACACTATCACCGGCGCCTGTAGCGCGGGAAGCGACGGTGTCGATGGAATTCAATGATTTGAAAAGTCACAAGACCCGCGCGCTTGCGCTCCTCTATTGCCCCCGCTGCGCGCCACGCTAAGATTGCCCGCCAACCGCTCGCCATGCGGCCGCTCGATCGCGCGGCCGACGTCAACTGATCACCCCCATGCCGCACACCGCACTCGGTTCACTTGATCTTCAGACGCTTGCCACGCGGTATCGGAATCGGGAGACGACGCCGGGTGATGTCCTCGCCAGCGTCGTTGCGCGCATCCTGGCTGATGACGATCCGGCCGTCTTTATCCGGCTGCTCAAAGTCGATGAGATCGCGGCGCAGGTGGCGAAGGTGGAGGCGCGGCAGCGGGCGGGGGTTGCGCAGCCGCTTTACGGCGTTCCGTTTGCGGTTAAGGACAACCTCGACCTCGCCGGCCATCCGACCACGGCGGCCTGCCCGGAGTTCGCTTACACCCCCGCGCGATCGGCGGCGGTGGTTGAGCGACTCTGCGCCGCGGGAGCGATCGTCGTTGGCAAGACCAACCTTGACCAGTTTGCGGCGGGGCTGGTGGGTACGCGCTCGCCGTTTGGCACGCCGCGGAACCGGTTCGATGAGGCGTACATTCCGGGCGGCTCGTCGTCGGGGTCGGCGGTCGCCGTGGCGGCGGGGTTGGTCAGTTTCGCGGTGGGGACGGACACCGCCGGCTCGGGGCGGGTGCCGGCTGCCTTCAATAATCTCGTCGGGCTCAAGCCGACGCGGGGGATTCTTAGCACCACAGGGTTAGTGCCCGCGTGCCGGTCGCTGGATTGTCTCAGCTTGTTCGCGCTCACCTGCGACGACGCGAAAACGTTGTTTGATGTCGCGGCCGGGTTCGATGCGGCGGACCCTTATTCGCGCAATGCCGCCGATTTGCCGGCGCGACCGCCGATTCCTGCGGCGTTTCGGTTTGGTGTGCCCGGGGCGGATCAACTGGAGTTCTTCGGCAACCCGCACGTTGCCAGGCTTTACCAGGCGGCGCTCGAGCGGCTGCGGCAGATGGGCGGCACGCCGGTTACGATCGATTACGCTCCTTTTGCCCGCGCGGCGCGGCTGCTTTATGAGGGGCCGTGGCTGGCGGAGCGTCTGGCAGGGATTAAGGAATTCTTCGCGCGTCATGCCGACGCCCTGCTTCCTGTGACGCGGTCGATCATCGGTCCGGCCGCGGGGCGGACCGCGGTCGATGCGTTCGAGGCGATGTACGAGCTGCAGGCGATCCGCCAGGCGACGCGGCCGGTTTGGGAGGCGATTGATTTCCTGGCCGTCCCCACCGCCGGAACGATTTACACCAAGGCGCAGGTGGAGGCGGAACCGGTGCGGTTGAACACCAATCTTGGTTATTACACAAACTTTGTGAACTTGCTTGACCAATGTGCCTTGGCGCTGCCGGCTGGGTTTGGCGATGACGGCTTGCCGGCTGGCGTCACGCTGGTCGCACCGGCGGGACGGGATATTGATTTGTTGCGGATCGGCAGCGCCTATCAGCGCGCGACCGGTCTGACCCTTGGGGCGACCGGTCATGCGATGCCTACGATGGCTGTCGCTCCCGCAGTAATCGACCGATCGATCCCGATCGCGGTGCTCGGGGCGCATTTGGCTGGGCAACCGCTGAATTCCCAGTTGACCGATCGGGGTGGGCG
>JAQGHM010000214.1 GCA_028291615.1 Phycisphaerales bacterium
TCCGCTCGCGCACGAGGCAATGGCCCGCCCCTGGCCGAATCGCGCGAACGTCCCGGCGATGATGCGGATGTACGATGACATGGCGCGTCTGCGCGTGGACGTCTTCGAGCGCAACTACGATCAGGCACTATCGGACTACGCGCAGCGGGCAGCGTCGGACGAGCCGTTCTTCCGCCCGCGACTCCAATTCGCGCAAGTTGCCGCGATCAGAGCCGGGCAGGTACAGGCGGCGACAGACCTAAGCCTGGAGGCGCTCGATAAGTACGTCGCTGACGGGAGTAACCTCGACTATGCGGCGATGATTTTTCAGTCGCTGGCGCTGGCGGCGACGATGGATGATGCGGCGGCGATCGCGCGCATATTTTCCGCGCTGGGGAAGGTTGACCCCAGGAAGCTCGGCGAGCTTACTGAGCAGCGGGCGGCCATGACTCTGTATCACCCCGTGCTGGCCCCTCACCTGCTCGCGTTCCTGGACAAGCATCCGGAGTTGCGCAAAACAGACGACCGCTTGGAGCACATGTACCTCGCTCATGCGACCGCGGAACCGGCGATGACGGCCGAGAAACTGGAACCTCAACTGGGCATCACCGACCTGAAAAAACGCCCCGCGAATCAGGCACAGATGATCCTGACCGGCCTGCTCCGTTTCGGACAATACGAGCGTGCCCGTGAGATGTCCGCCAAGGCTACGAAGGGAAGCGAAGGCCTCTGGTCGAAGACGAACAAGCGCGTCGCAGCCGTCGCCGACTTTGCTAAAACCCATGAGACAATCAAGGGCATGATCCAAGTGGCCAGCGACACGGCGCACAACACGATATGGGCACTAAGATGGGACGGGCACGTTTTCCAGATCACGCAGGACAACAAGATGGAAGAGTATCCCGGCCTGGACCCGCTGCCCGCGCCGCTGACGGTTGGTTTCGAGCATTTACGCGTGACGGCGAAGAACGTGGCGGTGCGATTCCCGCACGGTCGGAGCGAGTACGGCACCGCGTTCAGTCACGCAGCGGAGGTACCTTATGTGTTCGATTTCAAGGCGCTGCGTTGGCAACCGGTGACTGCGTGCGAGGGCGAGCTCGATATTGGTGGTCAGCCGGAGGAGAACGTCGATGCGCTGGCGATGCGGGAGACGGCCAAACATCACCCGCTGGAGGCCGGCCGGATGCCGCGCCGGTTTAAGTACATCGGAGGGGCCGGACGCTGGTTCGAGGACGACATCTTCGTGTACGTGGACGGAAAATCAGGGCGAGTGCTGGACTGTTCGGCGGAGATCGGCCGGCAAACCGGGCGGGGCAAACCGGCAAAGGTCTACGCCATCGATGGCGATATCCGGCCGCAGCAGGTGCTTTTCAGTGACGCCGGGGCGTGGTTGCTGGAGACGGCGGAGATGCGAATCTCACGCATCCCGCTGGGCCTGAAAGATGAGAATGTGATGACCTGTTCGCTACCGGGGCGCCTTTGGGGGCAGTCGAAGGATTACGTTTACGTAGGCGTAGCGCCGCAGGACGGGGGGGAGCTTTTCAAAGTCGATACGAAGACTTTTAAGGCGACGCCGACGGGCGGGTATTGCGGGCTTGGGCCGGACGATTGGTTCGCGCGCGCCAGTGACTTGCGCGGCGGGGGCGACGCATTGCAGGATGTGATCCATCAACGATACGTCGAGCGGAAGGCGGCGAAGTAATTGCGGGGCTGACTTATCTGCTAGTCCTCGCCGTCGTCTTCATCCGGCGGGCGGTCATCGCCGGCATCGGGGTTGGACTTTGCATCATCAGGAAAGAGCTTTGCGCGGTCTTCTTCGATGTCGCCGCGGTTGATGACGTCGCCGGCGCGCATGCCGATGTCGGCGTCGGGAGCGCCGGTGGCATTGCCCGCGCCGCTGTTGGCGTCGCTGGCGCCGGGGCCGCCGCCGATTCGGTCGCGGTCGGCGTCTTCGGTGAGATCCCAGTCGGATTTATCCCGTTTCGGTTTTGCCATGGCAATGCTCCGGTTGAGGGTTCAGATAATTTACCGCGCCTCGTCGCGGGCGGGAGGGGCAAAACCGCGAAGCGGCGGCGGCGCGTCGCTCGGGGAGGGGTGTTGCCTTAGAATCCGGGCATGGCACAAGGTTTGGCATTCATCGGACTGGGCATTATGGGGTTGCCGATGGCGGGGCACCTGCTGGCGGCGGGGCACGCCGTGACAGTGCACTCGCGGACGAAAGCGAAGGCGGCGGCGATCCTGGCGAAGGGGGCGGTGTGGGCGGAGACGCCGCGGGAGGCGGCGGAGGGGGCAGAGGTGGTTTTCGTCTGCGTGACGGACACGCCCGATGTCCGGGCGGTACTGACAGGAGCAGGCGGGGTGGTGGAGGCGACGCGGCCGGGGTTGATCGTGGTGGATCATTCAACAATCTCGCCGACGGCGACGCGGGAGATGGCAGCGGAACTGGCGCGAAAGCAAACGGTCCTGCTCGACGCGCCGGTATCGGGCGGCGATGTCGGGGCGCGGAACGGGACGCTGTCGATCATGGTGGGCGGGCCGGCGGAGGAATTCGCGAAGGTCGAGCCGCTGCTGCGGCACATGGGCAAGACGATCACGCACTGCGGGCCGTCCGGCACGGGACAACTGACGAAGCTGGTGAACCAGATCCTGGTGTCGGTGACGAACCTGGCGGTCTCGGAGGCGCTGGTGTTCGCGAAGAATAATGGGCTGGACGCGGAGAAGACGGTTACGGCGCTGTCGGGCGGGGCGGCGGGGTCGTGGCAGTTGCAGAACCTGGGGCCGCGGATGCTCAAGGGAGACTTCGCGCCGGGGTTTACCATCGACCTTCAGCAGAAAGACCTGCGGCTAGTGATCGAAGCGGCGGCGCAGGCAAAGACCCCCCTGCCGGCACTGGCGTTGGTGCATCAACTCTTCACCAGCGCGCAGGCGGCGGGGCGCGGGCGTGATGGGACGCAGGCACTGTTTACAGTGATCGAGAAGCTGTCGAAGTAGCGAAGGTTACTCGATGAACATCGCATCGCCGTAGCTGAAGAAACGGTACTCGCGATCAATGGCTTCGCGGTAGATGCGGCGCTGCTCATCGAGACCTACCAGAGCTGCGACCAGGGCAATCAGCGTGCTGCGGGGGAGGTGGAAGTTGGTGATCATCGCATCGACGGATTTCCAGCGATAGGGTGGATAGATGAAGATCGAAGTCGCCTCCTGCTTGGCTCGGATGGGCTCGTCCGCCGGCTGACTTTCGAGCACGCGGGCGGAGGTGGTTCCGACGGCGATGACCCGGCGGCCCTGAGCCTTAGCGCGGTTTATCGCATCCGCGGCGGTGGGTGTGATCTCGTACCCTTCGGAGTGCATGGCGTGGGCCTCGAGCGTGTCGGCGGTGACCGGCTTGAACGTTCCCATGCCAACGTGAAGGGTGACAAACGTGCGCTCGATACCGCGCGCGTTTAGCTCCGCGAGGAGTTCCTCGGTGAAGTGAAGACCGGCCGTCGGAGCGGCAACCGCGCCGGGAGCGTTGGCGTAGACGGTCTGATAGCGGGCGCGGTCGGCGGCGTCGCGGGGATCGTGGCCCTTGTCGCGCTTGATGTAGGGCGGGAGCGGCATGCGGCCGATGCGCTCGAGCAGGCGGGCCGCCGGTTCGAGCGTGCTAAGCTGGATCTCGTGTTCGCCGGCCTCGGCGGTGCGGACAACGGTGGCCGTGATGTTGGGTGCATCGACAAAGTGGAGAGGCTCAGCGGATGCGCGGCCGAGGTTTTTAAGGAGGACATGCCAATGCCCGGGGAGCGTCTCGTGAAGGAACAGCCCTTCTACGAGGCCGCTGGTTGGTTTCCGGAGCATGAAACGTGCGGGGAGGACGCGGGTGTCGTTGAAGACGAGTAAATCGCCCGCGCGGAGGAGCGCGGGTAGCTCGGCGAAGGTGCGATGTTCGATCGATCGCTCGCCGCGGCGGTACTGCAGCAGGCGCGAGGCCGTGCGCTGCGCGGGCGGATCCTGGGCGATCAGCTCTGCGGGGAGGTGGAAGTCGAGGTCGTCGGTTCGCATGGATACGTGAGGAGAATCCGGGTCGTCGCTTGATGCTCCGAACCCGGCGTGGGGTGGGTTCAACAGCCGCAGTCGGGTTGTTCCTTGCGCAGTTCGGATTCGCGCCTCTCGGCCCACTTTTCCAAAGCGCGGTATTGGATTAATCGCCCTTCGTCGAAGCCATATTCCTTAAGCTCGAAGTCCGTGAACTTGCCCAGCAGTTTCCACTCGCCCTGCTGCCGGAGCAGGTACCAGGGCTTGATGTCGATCGTCTTGCGGCCGCCCTTGAGGTAGTCGTTGATCAGCACCACCGCGACATCGCCGGTTTCCAGCGCGTCCAGAATTGAGAAATCAGAATCCGGGCCGGCCACGGTGCCGACGAGCCGCTTGATTCGTCGATCGGCATCCCGAACCGGCTCGGGCGAGGCGGCGAGCAGCGCGGTAGCGCCGGGCGCGTCCGCCAACTTGAGCAGATCGTGGAACCGCAGCACGGCGCGGGCAGCGGCGGAGCGGGAAACGGCTTGTGTCGTCGGCGACGAAGTGGGACGAGTCGCCGGCTTCGCCATCAGTGCGTCCGCGCCGCCGGCGCTGTATGCGAAACTCAACCCGATCAGCAGCAATGTCCCATAAACGTGTATCGCGCGGGGTAACCGCATCATGCGTTGCCCGAGGACAACGTGAGTTAGCGTCCCATGTTTCGCGAAAACATCATCCGACATAAACCAACCTTCCTTGACGCGCACTCGATTGAATCGAATGACCGCGATTTCAGCCGATATTCTAGCGTTTTTCAGTCTCGGCACGCACTGGCGCGCGGCGCATACACGCCGTTTGCTTTGGAAGGGGCGTGGGACTCGAGTCCAACATCGCCCTGGTCGTCGCCTCGCTGGACCTGAAACTGGTCCAGCTTCTGCGCGACGCGATCCGCACGACGGATCTCGCCGGGGCCCGCGCGAGCGGCGGCGGCAACCTCGCCCCGACGCCCGAGATCCTCCCGCGCCGCCACTTCGTCCCCGAGCCGCTGATCGAGAACCGCCGGCACATTCATCCGCAGACGCTCTACGAGGCGCGTCCGGTCATTCATCCGCAGCCGCGCGTCGTCGAGCCGCCGCCGCCCATCTGCCCGCCGGCCGAGCCGATCTCGCATCTCACCAAGTCTCCGTTCGTTCCGCCATGGAAGGTGATGCCGTGGGAAAATCCTCCCCAACCGGCACTAAAGATAAAGGTTATCAAACTCCGGCCCGATATCGTGAGAAAGGGCTCGCTGATCGACTGTTTTCTCTGACCGACAGCGGCCCTCGCGAAACGTAACCTTCGCTCTCGAACGAGCGAATTGGCGAGAGGAGCGGTTGAGCGATGTTGGAATCCCACCAGGTCGAAGAGCTGATCTGCCTCGTGTCGTCGCTGGACAAGCCGACGCTCACCCGGCAGTTCATGAGCTTCAGTGGAAACTTTCCCGTCGATTTCACCCCCGAATTTCTAGATGGCCTGTCGCTCGAGCGGCTGCGGCACATCTTCGTCGCGCTCTGCCTGCAGGCGCAGCGAGTGCCGATGGGCGAAGCGATGACGACCGCGGCTTGAGCGGCCTGCGCTAACGGCGGGGGTGATATTTCTCGTGAATTGATTTGAGCCGCGCCTGGTCCACGTGGGTGTAGATCTGCGTGGTGGCGATGTCGCTGTGGCCGAGCAGTTCCTGCACCACGCGCAGGTCCGCGCCGCCGCCCAGCAAATGGCTGGCAAAGCAATGACGCAGGACGTGCGGAGAGATCGACTTGAGCAGGCCGCTCTTTCGACCGTACTTCTCGACCAGCATCCAGAGGGCGATGCGATCAAGCGGCTTACCGGTGCGCGAGATGAAAAGCCGCTCGTTGGGCGTGCGCACGAGTTTCGGCCGGCATTCCAGCAGATAACGCTCGATGGCCTCGCGCGCCGCGCGCCCCATCGGGACGATCCGCTCCTTCATCCCTTTCCCCAGCACACGCAGGCAGCCGACGTGCAGGTTGGCGTCACGCACTTTCAGATCGCATAGCTCGGAGGCGCGCAGGCCGCTGGCGTAGAGCAGTTCCAGAATTGCCACATCGCGTGCGAAGAGCATCGATTTAGTATCGGGCGCGGCGATGAGCTGGTTGACTTGCGCTCGATTGAGGATCTTGGGAAGCGAAGCCTCGGGCTTGGGCCGCTCAATCTGCTGCAGCAGCGCGGCGACGTCGTGCCCCTCGCCGGCGAGAAACTTGAGGAACACGCGAAGTGCGGCGTAGCGCCGGGCGACAGTCTTGGTGCTGCGTCCGAGGCGGGTTTGTCCTTGGAGATAAGCTCGCAGATCGTCTGCGTCGGCACTAGTCAGCGTCTTGTCGCGATCGCGCAGGAACGCCTCAACATTTTCGAGATCCCGGCGATACGCGTGAAGCGAGTTATCCGCGAGCCCCCGCTCAGAAGCCAGATGCATGAGAAACGAGCGAAGAATCGGCGGCCCCTTGGGCGATTCGACCGGCGACCGTGACTTGGATGAGGTTGTCGTAGTAGGTGCCGCCATCGCCCGCCGCTCCGTCCCCGCTGCCATCATAGCCGCCTGCGCCGCGCGACCGTCTGACTCGCCGTTCTACCAGCAGTTCCAGGTAGACCGAGCATCCTTCATAGTAGTCGAAGCAGTAATCGAACGCGTGCCCGAGGCTGTCCAGGCTGAAATGCCGCGAACACCGCGAGTCGGCGCGATTCAAAAACGGACAATGGTGGCCTTGGTCGGTCATATTCACACCGGCCGCAAGCACCACGGCCATGGATAAATATCGGCCCTGGCTGCGATCGAACGTGAATGGAATACCGATAATGAGGTCGCTTTAGTTCTTGTGCCGCCACTGCTCGATTGAATCAGCGGCGACGCTCTCTGCCTCTTTCAGCTTTCGGCTGGTCTGCCCCAGATCCCGGAGGTGTCCCCCGAGAATCTGCAACGCGCCGCGCAACGTGTACGATGATGCCATCAGGTTTTCGGATGCCGATCCCGGGCTTCCTGCAGCCGGGCCGCTATCGCGGTATCGCATCAGGCCCCGCTGCACCATTATTTCAACCCGATCCCGCGCATGGGCGACCCAATCGTCAACCACCCGTCCGGGTTGAAATGGCACAACGGTCCCTCGCATATCCGCTACCCGGCGACGGTGATAGTGCAGCATTGTTCCGAGCGATGCATCGGGCAGCATCTCCTCGCGTCGCAGACCGCTCAGATCATTCATTGCCTTGACGCTTGAGGTCACCACCCAGGTTCGGTCGGCCAGACGCGTGACGATCTGATGTCGCCGGGCGAGTTTCGGGTGCATGATCCACAACAACTCCGCCCCGTTTTCGGACAACAGGAATGAAACGATCCCTTCGCGAAATCCCTTGTCACCGTCGCTGAACGTACCGACCTTTCGGAATCCGTGGCGCTCCGCCTCGGCGATGAGCTCAACCCCCGTCGCCAGCGTTCGCCCCTCGACCGGCGCGAGCAAACGAAGACGCTGTTTCTCAAACAGGGCCGCGAAAAAGATTAATCCAAGATAGAGCGCGAAGAGTCCGACAAGGACGGCGGCCACCCATCGAAATGCGATGGAATCCCACAGGTACGCAAGCACAAATATCGGCGTCATCAGCTACCTCCATCTGCACGGACTAACGATACCTTCACCGCACCTCTAAATCTGCTGCAATTCCTTGACCACCCCTTCATCGTCCTCTGTCTCGTCCGGCGCCTTCTGCTTCTGCAAATCCCGATACGCCTTAGCGAACGAGCGCTCTTCCAACTCCTCAACTCGAAGATACGCGCCGCTGATCCGCCTCGCGCGGAACAGATGGTCGCTCACCACCCCGATTCGCTCGGCTCCCTGCTCGTCCAGATCGGCCGCCAACTGTGAATTGAGCTCGAGGATCTCTCGTAGCAGATCGGTGCATTTCGAGGCGTCGCTAATTAATCCGGCGACCTCTTCAACGGCCCCCGGCGTGATCAGGAAAACCTTGGCCGTCCCCGCGCGCGGCCCGCGCTGGAGCGAGACGTAACGAAAGTCTTCCAGGCGTCGCACATGGCGGAACGGCCCCTTTCCGAATTGCGATATCTGCGCGAGGTGCTGCTTGATTTTAGCCGCCACCTCGAAATTGAGATCCGCCGCCGCAGCCGCCATCCGTTGCGTTTGCCCCGCGATCATGTCGGCGGGCGAAACGAGAGTCTCGATGCTCCAGCGGACCGTCTCGTGGTACTGCTCGATCGAAATGCTGCCGTCGCACGGCGCCGGGCACTTGCCCATTTCCTTGTACGCGCACGCACGCCCATGTGGCGACTGGATGAGCACGTTGTGATACCGGCAGAGGTCGAAGGAATCTTCGACGAGCTCGATCAGCCGCGCGGCCGCGTGCTTATCCTCCAGCGGCCCGATCAAGATTCCCTCGCGCGACAAATCCGTCGTCTTCACGTAACGCGGAAACCGCTGTGCAGGGTTCACGTGCACAAACCAGGCCGCCTCGAATCCCAGCATGCCGCGATAGCTTTGCGGAAACACCCGGCGGGCAATGTCCAGGTACACAAGATCCGCCTCGAACGCGCTATCGACGCGCCGCCAATAGACGTGCCGGATCAGGTCGCGGTAATTCACCTTGCGGGATGGGCCGATCAGCTCCTCCCCGCCGAGCCGCCGCTTCAAGCTGGCACGGAGGTTCTTGACGCACAGGAGCTGCACCGGCTGATCGTCGGCGTCGGTGAAGAGATAGACGACCCACTTGGCCGGAACCGCCTTAAGCAACTCCTCCAGCGGCCGGTCCGGCTCGTAGTTGGCCGAGCAATCGAGCATGTCGGTGGGGATAGGCACGGTGACCGAATGGTACGCGTCGAGACAGGCACAAAAAAGCGAAGCCCCGCAGCCGTCCACAAGTTATGATCCCCCACATGCGATCCACGATCCGCCTCGTCATTTTCGCGATCTTCACCCTCTCCATCCGCGCCGCCGACGCCGATCAAATCAAACCTCACATCGACAAACAATACGCCGACCTCGAAAAGCTCTACCTCCATTTCCATACCCACCCCGAGCTCTCGCATCAGGAGACACAAACCGCCAAACGCCTGGCCGATGAGCTGCGCGCCGCCGGATACGAAGTCACTGAGCATGTCGGCGGCAACGGCGTCGTCGCCGTCCTCAAAAACGGCGAGGGCAAAACCCTCCTTCTCCGCACCGAGCTCGACGCACTTCCAGTCAAGGAAAACACCAACGTCGATTACGCCAGCACCGTCACCGCCACCGATCGCGCGGGACGCACTGTCCCCGTCATGCACGCCTGCGGTCACGATATCCACCTCACGAGTCTCGTCGGCGCCGCGCGCATCCTAGCCACGATGAAGGATCACTGGCACGGCACGCTCGTCCTCATCGGCCAGCCCGCGGAGGAAACCGTCGCCGGCGCATCCGCCATGCTCAAAGATGGCCTCTTTACCCGCTTCCCGCGCCCCGATTTCTGCCTCGCCCAACACTGCGACGCCGAACTCGAAGCCGGCAAGATCGGCTACGTCTCCGGCTTTTCCATGGCCAATGTCGACACCCTCGACATCGTCATCAAAGGCGTGGGCGGACACGGCGCTTGGCCCCACAAAACGAAGGACCCCATCGTGATCGCCGCCCAGACGATCATCAATCTCCAAACCATCGTCAGCCGCGAAACCAAGCCGACCGACCCCGCCGTCGTCACCGTCGGCTCCATCCACGGCGGCACCAAGCACAACATCATCCCCGATCAGGTAACGCTGCAACTCACCGTTCGCACGTACAAAGACGAGGTCCGCGAGCAAGTCCTCAAATCGATCGAGCGAATCGTAAAGGGCACCGCACTCACGGCAGGCATCCCCACCGAATTGGAACCCACGATCACTCGCACCGACGAATCCACGCCTGCAACGTACAACACGCCCGCTCTGGTAGACCGCACCATAGCCCACCTAAAGATGGTCTTAGGCGATGACAATCTCGTGGAGCGCGAACCCACCATGGGCGCGGAAGACTTCGGCTTATTCGGTCGCACGCAGCACAAGATCCCCATCTTCATGTTCCGCCTCGGCACCGTCTCGCCGGAGCGAATTGCTGCCGCGAAGTCCGGCGGCCCTCCCCCGCCCAGTTTGCACTCGAGCACTTACCTTCCCCAAAAGGAACCCTCCCTCCGGACGGGCGTCCTCGCGATGACCGCTGCAGCGATTGATCTCTTATCCAAATAGGAACCGACGAAGCGCAATAAAGAACCCCTCGACCACGTGAATGATCGAGGGGTTCGTTTGGTAAACGCTGGCGGTGACCTACTTTCCCGCTGACGCAGTATCATCGGCCCCGCGGGCTTAACGGCCGTGTTCGGAATGGGAACGGGTGTGACCCCGCGGGTGTAGCCACCAACGAAGCCCTCGCCGG
>JAQGHM010000276.1 GCA_028291615.1 Phycisphaerales bacterium
CCGATTTTACCCACTCCAATTCCTTAATTATTCGCCTTCTCAGTGCTCCCCGTGACTCCGTGGTTCGCTTTGCGACGCTGAAATCTCACGACCTCAATTCACCCCCACCGTCTCCACCTTCTTCGAATTAACCGGCGCCGCGGCCTTCACCGGAGCCTGCAATACCCGATACGGATTCTCCCGGCTCGTCACCGGCCGAATCTCGACCCGCTTGATCACCGGCGGCTTCACCGGTCGAGCCGTCTTCTTATCCGCCACCGGCGTCGCCGCCAGCGCCGCCAGCGTTCGCAGCCCTTCGTCCCCGATCACCTTGCCAAACACCGTGTAAACCCCGTCAAGCTGCGCGGTGTTATCGTGGTTCACCGCGATGAAAAACTGCGACCCCGCCGAGTTCGCATACTCAGGCCGCGGCGGATTGTTCGGCGCTTCATTCGGATCCACGTTCCGCGCCATCGACACCACTCCCTCCTCGTGCTTCCGATCCGAAAACTCCGCATCAATGTTATACCCCGGCCCGCCCGTCCCATCTCCGCGCGGGTCGCCCCCCTGCACCAAAAAACCCGCCTCCGCGCGATGGAAGGTCAACCCGTCGTAAAAACCGTCTCCCGCCAGCGAAAGAAAATTGCTGATCGTGTTCGGCGCAACGTCAAAATAGAACGCCATCGTCATGTCCCCCGCGTCCGTCGAGACGATCGCATATCTCAGCGGCTCGAACTTCACCACCATCGGCCCCGGCGGCGCGCCGCGCCGCCGATCCTCCCGCACCGTGATCACCAACGGCGTCCCTACGAAATCGACGAATCCTTCCTTCGCCTTGGGCACCGCATACAGGAGGTAAGTCCCCGCTGTCGCCATCGCCGGAAAGACCTGCTTGATGTCCGCCGACGCGTCCTTGTCAAACTCGCGCGCCTGCGTCGGCTCCGCGTCCAGCGATGACCCTGAGAAATCCGTCAGCACCAGCCGCACGGTCGTACCCGCCGGCGGCCGAACGCTCACGTTCCACGCCTGGTCCGGACCAAACCACCCCTTGGCCGGGAACAACACCGATAACAGGATCACCGCGGTCGTCATAGTCCCCCATTTCTGCATGCGAAGACGCGATTGTCAATTCATCACGGCATACTATTCGTGTGATGAGCCAAACGGATCGTCACGCCGAGCTCTTCCTCAACGGCCGCCTCGTCGGCACCGTGCAATTCAAGGGCGAGGCCAACAGTTGGCATTTCGGCGTCTTCACCCCCCACGCCGATTTCACCCCATTCGCCCCCGTATTTGGCCGCTGGTCCCTGCTGATGCACGCCGACGAAGACTCAGACCGCCTCACCGACGCCGCCTCCGACGAACTCCGCCAAACCGAAATCGAGATCGACCGCCTCTGCGCCAAGCTCCACATCCCCGCCACCGACGAGTGGTGCGAATTGAAACAGATCAATATCGACGGTGAATTGATCGACTGGAAAATCTGACCGTCATCCCACCCGCCGCGCTGCCACCCGCAAGCGCCGATAATCGGCCACCCATTTCCCCTCCTTGAACAGAGCCCCCCGCGCCGCCTCCTCCACCGCATCCAGAAACGCCTCGCGCTTCTGTTCCCCTACCGCCGCCAGGAACGTTGTCCCGTACATCTCCACCCAGCTCCGCAACCCCGCCTCCACAAGCGTCGGCCGATCAAACAACGTCGCGAACGTCACCTCCAACCCCGCCCCCTCAAGCACCGCCGCATACTCCACAATGCTCGGGAAATACCACGGCGAAAGCGATTCGAACGATGGCGCCCCCACCGCCTCTAACCCCGCGGCGATCGCCCGGCAAACCTCCCGCACGTTTCCCTTCCCGCCGAACTCCGCCACCAACCGCCCGCCCGGCCGCAGCGCCCGCACGATCCGCCCCGCCGCCCCCCGCGCATCCTTTACCCAGTGCAGGGTCGCGTTCGAAAACACCGCATCGACCGGCTCATCCACCTCAAACGAGGTCGCGTCTCCCACCCGAAACGATAGCCCCGGATAATTCTCCTGAGCCTGTCGCACCATCTCCGCCGAAGCATCGATCCCCACCACCACCGCCCCCCGCTCGGCGATCTTGGCGGTCAAGTGCCCCGTCCCACACCCGAGGTCCAGCACCCGCTCGCCGCGCTGCGGCGCAAGCAACTCAATCAAGTCCGCCGCCAAGGTCCACACGTAAGAGTGCGCGGCGTCGTAATGGTTCGCATCCCAACTGTTGCTCATTCGCGACAACTCATTTCCGCGCGCGGGCGCTCAACCACTCAAACAACGTCCGCACCCCATACCCCGTCGCCCCCTTCGCATATAGCGGCAACTCCTTGTCCGTATCCGCCACGCCCGCAATATCAAAATGCGCCCACGGCACCTTCGGCTTCTCCGGCAGCGCGTAAGTCAAAAACGCCGCCCCCGTAAGCGGCGACGCCCAGCGCCCCGCCGAGTTCACGATATCCGCATGATTGCTCTTCATCATCTGCCGCTGATCCTCGCCGACCGGCAACCGCCACGCCTTTTCCCCCGCCGCCTCCCCTGCCGCCAGCAACTCCGCCACCAGCGCGTCATCGTTCGACATCAATCCTGCCATCGTATGCCCCAGCGCCACCACGCATCCGCCCGTCAGCGTCGCCAGGTCCACCACCGCCGCCGGCTTGAACGTCTCGATCCCCCACGCGATCGCATCCGCCAGCACCAGCCGCCCCTCCGCATCGGTATTCGTCACCTCCACCGTCACGCCGTTATAAAGCGTGATGATGTCGCCAGGCCGATACGCCGTCCCCGACACGTGATTTTCCGCCGAGGTCAGCAGCCCCACCACCCGCAACGGAAACTCCGCCTCCGCCAGCGCCCGCATCAACCCCAGCACCGCCATCCCCCCGCACTTGTCGTAAATCATCTCCCCCATCTTCTCCGCCGGCTTAATCGAGATCCCACCCGTATCAAACGTGATCGACTTCCCAATCACCAAGATCGGAGGAGAAATTGTACCCGTCCCGGTTTTCTTCAACCGCTTACTTGCTAAGCCTTTATGCTCCAGCACAATCAACCGCGGCGGTTTCGGACTCCCCGCCCCCACCGCCAGCAACCCGCCCATCCCAAGCCGCTTCAATTCCCGCTCATCCAGCACCCGGCACGACAACCCCGAATCCCGCGCCACCTCCTGCGCCACCTTCGCCAAACTAGGCGGATTGATGTCATTCCCCGGCCGCGAGGCCACCGTCCGCGCCAAATTCTGCCCCTCCGCCACGATCCGCGCCCGCTCCAGCGCCGCCGCCGCCCGCACCCCCGTGTCGCTCGCCACCAGCGTAAGCCGCACCCCCTTCTCCTTCGCATCATCCCCCTTCTTGCTCGCCGTCCCCTTGTACTCCCGATAATTGAAACTCCCCAGCAAAAACCCCGTCGCCAGCGGATCGATCGCCCCCTCTTCCGGCACGACGATCGCCACGCTCTCCAGCTTGTGCCGCCGCGCATACTTCGCCACCGCCGCCCCCGCCTCGCGCCAAGACTGCGCCGTCACCTCATCCCCAAGCCCCACCACCAGCACCCGGTGCGGCGTGCCCGCGCCGCTCACCACCTGGCTCACCACCTCATTCGCCCGCCCCGAAACCGCCTTCGCCCCCACCAGCGCCGCCACCGCCTCCCGATCCCCCGCCGGCAGCAATTCCAATCCCGGCGGCTTACCCCCCTTCTCCATCAACACCGCCACCGCCGCAACCTTGCCCGGAACTCGCTTCGCCAACTCCACCACCGCATTCGTGCTCGTCGAGATCATCGATATTTTCCTGTTTGAGCGCCCGTTTGATCCGCCGGAGGTGGGCGCAACCCCTCCGCCATCTTCCGCGCCAACTCTCCCAACCGCGACCCCGGCACCAGCGCATACCCGTCCGTGATCGTCCGCACTCTCCCGTTCCGCACCGCCGGCACCTGCGTCATTGACTGCCAAAACCGCTCCGACACCTCCGCCGTCTGCGCCTTAGCATCCGGCAACAACACGATGACCGCCTCCGGCGCAAGAGCCACCAATTTCTCCCGATCGATCGACGGATACGGCTTCCCCAGCCCCGCCGCCGCGTTCGTCGCATTCACTACCTTCAGAAGATCATCCAGAAAATTATCCGGCCCGATCACGTCGCGCCCATTCTCATCCCGCACGATCAGCGCCGACACCGCCGCCCGCCCCGCACATTCGTTCCGCACCACGTCTAACTCATCGCGCAACCGCCCCGCCGCCTCCCGACCTTTCTCAGCCTCCCCCGCCGCCGCCCCCAATCGCTCCATCATCGCAAACACATCTGCAAGCCGATCGATCTTCATGTTCACCAGTTCGATCCCCAATTCCTGGGCCCTCTGCTTCAATCCCGGCGGCAATCGCTCCGGCGCAATCTGGATCACCATCACGTCCGGCCGCAACCGCGCCAGCGTCTCCCAATCCGTCGTCTGATAGTCCCCCACCCGCGGCAACCCCTTCACCTCCGCCAAAGATTCGAAATTACTCACCGCCACCAGGTGCTCTTTCGCCCCCATCCCCACCAGCATGTCGGTCGCCGCCGGCACCAGCGACGCCACCCGCCTTCCCCGCCCCGCACCCGGCGCTCCCGCCGTCCCCCGGTCGCAGGAAACTGTCGCCAAACACCCCGCCACGCCGATAACCCAAACAGCAATCCGTCGTGATAAGGGTGTCGTCAAACCCATCGCGCGCGGATGGTAGAAGCCCGCACCACCCCTGTCAAACCGCGTCCCTCGCTCGCTTGCGGTTTCGTGGATCAAGGGGCGCGGTTCACCAGGAGTCCCCCATGACCGACCATTCCGTCTTCTCCAGAATCTCCCACTGGTTCAAACCCGCCGCCAACGACTCCACCGACACGCTCCCCCTCGAAAACGAAACCATCCCCGTCACCACCTTCTTGAAACCCTGGGCCAAGCGCGATGCCGCGCTGACCCAACTCCAGGAAGGCTTCACCTCCCTCACCGACCTGATGGCCTCCGTCAAAGCCAATCTCGACCGCCAATCCCAGCGGCACGACGAGCTCCTCCGCATCCTTCAACACCTCCCCGAGGCCTTGCGCGCCATTCCCGAAAATGCCCGCACCCAGACCGAAACCCTCAAGGTCGTAGGCGAGCAACTCCAGCGCCACAATCTCCACTACCACCGCCTCGCCGACGTCCTCGAGAAAGTCTCCGACTCCGCAGCCGACCAGAAGCAGGTCCTCGACGCCCTCCACGACCGCGTCGAAACCATCAGCCAGCACGATCAATCCCTCGCCGATAACATGCGCTCCGTCTCCAGCGCCATGCAAGGCGTCAGCCAAAACACCCAGACCAGCGCAACCGTCCTGGACCAGCTCAACACCAACTCGCGCAAAAGCGACCTCGATCTCCAATCCCTTCTCCACCGCCAAAGCAACCGAGTCACCGTCATGCTCGGCATCGCCCTCCTCCTCTCGGTCGCCGCCTGCACCACCGCCGCCCTCCTCGCCTGGAAATTGCTGCACTGACCAAGCTCCCCTTAGCGGCATGGGCAACCCCGACTCGCTTATAACTTTAATCCCCCTTTGCACTGTGGCACGTTCGCGCCAACGATATACTCGCCGGCACGGATGACCCCAATTCCACCCATCCTCGACTACGCCCCTCCGCAGGAAGGTCGCTCCCTGCTCTCCCTCTACCGCTCCGTCCCCCTCTACATCCGCATCCTCATAGGGCTCGCCCTGGGCGTCGCCATCGGCCTGCTCCTCGGGCCTGGCGCCGAGAACCTGAAAGTCGTCAGCAAGATCATCCTCCGCTGTCTCGGCGCCCTCGCCCCCGCCCTCATCCTCGTCGCGGTCATCGATTCGATCCTCAACGCCAACATCAAAGGCCGCGGCGCTGCACACCTCGCCTTCCTGCTCATCCTGAACACCACCGTCGCCATCCTCATCGGCCTCCTCGTCGCCAACGTCGTCCGCCCCGGCAAACACGCCCATCTCGCCCCAACCACCCAGCCCGCCGAACATCGCAAAGCCGGGGATATCGGCGAGCAGCTCATGGAGAACATCCCCAAGAGCGTGCTCGAGCCCCTCGTCACCAACAACGTCATCGGCGTCGTCTTCCTCGCCGTCGCCTTCGGCATCGCCCTCCGCCGCCTCGCCAGCGATCACGACATCACCGTCGTCAATCAGGTCATCCAGCTCGCCTTCAAAGCCATCATCATCATCCTCCACTGGATCATCGACCTGGTCCCCCTCGCCGTCCTCTGCACCGTCGCCGGTGAAGTCGGCCCCAAGGGCTTCGGCGTCTTCAAGGCCCTCGCCTGGTTTATCGTCGCCGTCCTCCTCGCGCTCTTCCTCCAGGCCGTCTGGTACCTCACGCGCATCCGCTTCGGCTGCTGGGTTCGCCCGCTCGACCTCCTCCGCGGCATACGAGATGCCCTGGTCATGGCCTTCTCCACCTCCAGTTCAACGGCCACCATGCCCGTCACCTACGCCGCCCTCCGCGAAAAGGTCCGCCTCCGCGAAGACTCCGCCTCCATGGGCGCGCTTGTCGGCTCCAACTTCAACAACGACGGCACCGCTCTCTACGAGGCCATGGCCGCCCTCTTCATCGCCCAGATGCTCGGCCAGGACCTCTCCCTCACCCAGCAGCTCATCGTCGTCGCCATGGCCATCATCGCCTCCGTCGGCGCCGCCGGCATCCCCGAGGCCGGCCTGGTCACCATGACCCTCGTCTTCAGCGCCGTCAACCTCCCCAAGGAAATGGTCTTCATCCTTCTCCCCGTCGACTGGTTCCTCGACCGCTGCCGGACGATGATCAACGTCATGGGCGACGCAAATGTCGCCTGCATGCTGGAAGGAAAAGAAAAACCAGAAACGACGATCGACAAGCCAGTAGAAGAGGTCGCCCCCCTCCCCGCATGAACGCCCGCGAAGTCAACTTCGACGCCCTCGTCGGCCCCACCCACAACTACGCCGGCCTCGCCTACGGCAACATCGCCTCGCAAAAAAACAAAGACGCCCCCTCCAACCCCCGCCAAGCCGCCCTCGAAGGCCTCGCCAAGATGAAGTTCCTCGCCGACCTCGGCGTCCCCCAAGCCGTCCTCCCCCCCCAACTCCGCCCCGACCTCGCCACCCTCCGCACCCTCGGCTTCACCGGCTGCGACGCGCAAGTGCTTGATAAAACCGCAAAGGTAGATCCCACACTCCTCGCCGCCGTCTCCAGCAGTTCCGCAATGTGGGCCGCCAACGCCGCCACCCTCTCCCCCAGCCCCGACACCGCCGACCATCAACTCCACATCTCCCCCGCCAATCTGATCTCCCAATTCCACCGCTCGATCGAACCGCAAACCACCGCCGCCATCCTCCGCGCCATCTTCCCCGCCGCCCTCCACCACCCGCCCCTCCCCAGCCAGTCAAGATGGTCCGACGAAGGCGCCGCCAACCACACCCGCCTCTGCCAAAACCACAGTTCACCCGGCCTCGAAATCTTCGTCTACGGCCGCGACGAAACCGCCACCGCCGCCCCCAAAATCTACCCCGCCCGCCAAACCGCCGATGCCTCCCGCGCCCTCGCCCGCCGCCATCAACTCAACCCCGATCGCACCTGCTTCCTCCAGCAAAACCCCGCCGCCATCGACGCCGGCGTCTTCCACAACGACGTCGCCGCCGTCGGAAACCAAAACGTCTTCCTCTGCCACGCCCAAGCCTACCTCGACCAGCCCCGCGCCCTCGCCGAGATCCGCACAAAATTCGCCGCCCTCTCCCCCTCCCCCCTCCACATTTTCGAAATCCCCGATGAAGAACTCACCCTCACCCAAGCCGTAGAAACCTACCTCTTCAACAGCCAGATCGTCACCCTCCCCGATGGCACGATGTCCCTCATCGCCCCCGCCGAGTGCGAGCACCACGCCCAGGCCCGCGCAGTTATCGGACGTCTCCTCGCCGCCGGCACGCCTCTGCAATCCGCCCATTTCCTCAGCGTCCGCCAAAGTATGAGAAACGGCGGCGGTCCCGCCTGCCTCCGCCTCCGCGTCGTCCTGACCGACGCCGAGCTCGCCGCCACCCACCCCGGCGTCTTCCTAAACGACGCCCTCTACGCCCGCCTCGTCGCCTGGATCAACAAGCATTACCGCGAAGAACTCCGCGCCGCCGACCTCGCCGACGTCAAATTATTCGACGAATGCCGAGCCGCCCTGGACGATCTAACCGGCATAATCGGCCTCCCCCGCCTCTACGATTTCCAATAACCGCAGATTTATTCGAATTATTGTCCCTTCGCCGTAACGCGCCGCACCGCCGCTTCGTCCCAAGCAGTGCGGGCTAAGGCTTGACTTATGATGCCGTGCATAGTTCAACATCGTCCGGTCTTGTGGGTGAAGTCACCCGCCCGGCTGCGCCGTTTGTTTGAAAAGGTGATCCCGGTCATGGCAAGTGTCGTCGAGCTCCGACAGTGGTTCGAGCAGAAGGTGATCGAAAACCAGCGCCTCTTCTACGCGATCGCCTACCAGATCCTTGGCGACGCCCACGAGGCCGAGGACGCCGTCCAGGCCTCCGTCTGCAAAGGCTGGAGCGGCCTGGGCGAGCTCCACGATCCCGCCGCCGTCGTCGGCTGGGTCGCCCGCATCACCCGTCACACCGCCATCGACCTCCGCCGCCGCAAGCGCGAACGCGTCACCGACGACGAAGAGCTCGCCGCGCTCGACCCCGGTGCTACCGACGTCCCCCTCGCCGAACAGGCCGACGAACGTGCCGTCATGCGGAGCCTCATCGCCCAGCTCCCCGACAACCAGGCCATCGTCGTGACCCTCCGCTTCTACGAGGGGCTCGACGGCCCAGCCATCGCCAAGAAACTCGGCATGACCGACAACGCCGTCCGCGTCCGACTCCATCGCGGGCTCGAACGTCTCGAACAGTTGCTCCGAACACGAATGACCAAGAAAGCGGGAACTTGACATGACTTTGTACGCGAACGACCAGTGGGAAGAGACGCTTAACGCCTACCTCGAAGGCCGCACCCTCCGCGCCGACGCGGAAGACCTGCTCATGCGTCTTCACCTCTCCCCCGGCGATCGCGATCAGATCGAGCGCTCGCTACGCCTCACCGACGAGCTGACCCTTACCCTCCGCCAGATCCAGCCGCCAGCCGGCGCAGATGTCCGCCTGCGCAACGCGCTCCGCGCCTGCCCCGCCCCCGCCGACCTGCCGCCCCACGGCTGGCGCACCATCGAGTCCGGCGAACTCGCCCGCCCCGCCGCCAGCCCAACCGTCCTCGCCGAAGACGATCTCCTCGACGCAGCCCTCGAAGGCCGCGTCACCATGAAAGACTTCGAAGGCCTCCGCGCCGCCGGCCAACTCACCGAAACCGCCGCCGAAGCCGCAGAAGAACTGCAATCCGCCGCCGAGGCCATCACCGACCTCTCCCCCACCCGCCGCCCAGTCCCCGCCGCCATGAAAAATCGCCTCCGCAACAAGCTGGAATCCCACATGACCAGCGAAGCCGGCGACATCGACCCCAAAATCGCCGACCGACTCCTCGCCAACACCCCCCAGCCAAAACCGCGCCTGGCAATGCCCGACGTTCTAGCCGCCGAAGACTCCCCAGAAGCTCCCGACAAGGAATCCTGACGACACTCCACAAGCATCACTTCTAATGACCATAAGGTGGGGCAGCCATTCTTGTCTGCCTATTCTATTTACTATTTTGTATTTTTTTGGTGGGGCGGACATTCTTGTCTGCCTTTGTCTTTTTGTCTTTAGTCCTTCCCCCTTCTCGCTCCTCACTTTTCGCTTCCCGCTTCTACAGCTCCCCCACATCCACCCCCACCTCCGCCACCGCATACAACCCCGCCTTCACCTGGCATGCATTCCATCCCCCGCGCACCTGCCGCATCCGCGCCACCAGCGCCGTGATGTGTGGCGCAGCGAACGAGCTCCCGGAAATCACCCGGTGCCCGCCCCCCTTCCAAGCCACCCGCACATCCTGCCCCCGCGCCACGAACTCCACCAACTCCCCCGGCCGCCGCTGGATCGTCAATCCCGGCAGATCCGCAAAACTCGTCGAGATCACCGACGGAAACGACCCCGGATATTCCACCCGCCAATACTCCTTGTTATTACAAGCCGACACGATCAACACGTTCCGGCAAAACGCCCGATCCACCGCCGCCTTGTACCGCGCCAAATGTTGCGCCTCCTGCGAAGTAAATGAACAATTGATCACGTCATACCCCTGGTCGATCCCCCAGTGCAGCCCCGCCACCACAAAGTGCGACGACCCCACCGGCCGCCCAATGACCTTCACGCTGTCGATCACCGCCCCCGGCGCAAACCGCCGCACGATCGAAGCCACCGCCGTCCCATGTCCGTAAACATCTCCGCCGTCGTCTTCCACCACGCGCCGCAACTCTCCCTCCCCATCCGCCTCCACGCGATATGAGCGAATCGGATGCCCCGCCAGATCCGGATGAGAAGTTTCGATGCCGGAATCCAAGATCAGAACCCGGACGCCCCGTCCGTCCGCCTCGCGCAACGACCGCACGTCAATGTTCGGCAATTCAAAGCCCATGCGTGTCCGCCAGGATCAGCCCCAGTAGATAGGCGTTGAACGACAACCGCTCCAGATCCTCCGCCGAAAACAATCCCCCGCCGCGCGGGTTGATCGCCGACACCACCCCCGCCAGTTTCCCCTTGATCAGCACCGGCGCTGCGATCATCGCGAGAGTATCCGCCGCCCCCGCCCGCGTAGCCACCGGATGATGATAATCATCAGGCCCAATGCTCGCGCTCACCCCCGTCGATGCCACCATCCCCACCACGCTCTGCGTGATCGGCACCGACAACGACTCCATCACCTCAGGCGTCCGCCCGATGTTCACCGTCCCCTCCATCCGCTCCCGATCCTCCGACAAAAGCCACAACGTCCCCTCCTCCGCCCGGCAATCCTCCACCGCCCGCGCTAGCACGCGGCGGCCCAACCCCGCCATAGCGCCCCCCTGGCAAGAAGCGCGCGTCGGCATCCGCAAAGCCGTCTGATCGGGCAAGACCATGCGAATGATTCTACCGTCCCGTATCACGGGCGTCTCGCCCGTGCCGACGACATCTGAGCCCACACGCCCGTCGCCAACCGAGCCTTCTCCCTCGATCTCGCAAGGCATCCCCTCGCCTACGGAAACCTCCGACGCACCCCGCGCCAAACTCTCTCCTATCTCAACAAATCTTTCTGCGCGCAACCCTCCCTTGCCACCTAAACCCGCCCGCATCACAATCGCGTCGCGATGTGGCCGTTCAAACCAAGACCAGCATCTCCGACGCCCCCCGCCGATCACGACGCTATCCGTGTCGAGTTCTTTGACCACGCCACCGGCCAATGCTTCGCCCAAACCGACCTCCCGTTAGACCGCCTTCCCGAATCCTTCGAAGCCAACACGACCATGCACCTCGGCGACCAGGATTGGAATGTCATCGAAGCAAGGCCGATGACCGCCACCGAATTTCGCCGCACCGGCACGTTGATACTCATCATGCGAATGGCCCCGCCGGTAACGTTGATCGATCCATCCGCGATCCTCTTCTCCCTTCCCACGATCACCAACGACGCCCTCCCGCCCATCGCGCCCGGATCGTCCAAACTTGGCGCCGACGTGATCGAAATCCACGAGGACGACTGGCGGCAAATTGAATGGGTCTCCGGTTCGGCGCGCGAGGCGATAGCGTCCGAACTGGATTTGATCCGGCTGATCTACGATCAGGAACGCGAGGCCTCGGGATTTCGCCGCGTCCATCTCCGGCAATTGATCCCCGCGCCCTTGGCCGATCGTCAACTGCGTTTGGAAGACCTCCGCCACGCCCTCGGCCCCCATGCCACCTGGCTTGCGGGGTTTGCGTACCGCGGCGTCGCGGGAATCGCCAATGCATCCTTCGCCGTCCGCGTCATCTCCTCCATCGAGCTCTATGGCGTCGCGCCCAACGGAATAGTCGAAACCCTCTGCTTTGCGAATACCAGTACAAACAACCTGCCGCTCCCGGATGTAGAGATCCTCGCCCGCCTGGCCGCAACGCACGACCTGCTGCTCGCCGACTGGTGCGCCGCCGCCGTAATTCCGCCTTTGGCCCAGGAATACATCGAGTACTTTATCCGGACATAATCCCTGAAATCCTCAACGAATTTCGTGACCCCCCACATCGAGAACGCCATGCGATCTCCCTTCGTCATCCCCTGCACATTCGCCCTCTGCCTCCTAACCGCCAGCTGCGCCCCCCAGGTCGCCACGAACCCGCGCGAGCGCGGCGACTCCATGGTCTCCCACGGCTTCTACGACGCCGCAATCTACCACTACACCCGCGCCGTCACCGCCGATCCCAACGACTGGCAAGCCTACAGCGGACGCGCCCGCGCACGCTCCCACATGATCGACCTCGACCAATCCCCCGCCGACAAACCCGGCGCTGACTTCCCCGGCGCACTCGCCGACAGCGACCGCGCCATCGCCCTCCACCCCGAAGTGCCGCAACTCTACCTAAACCGCGGCGTCATCCGCGCCGCCACCGGCCAACTCAACGACGCCCTCGCCGACATGGACTACGCCGCCAAGCTCAATCCCACCGACGGCCTGACCCACGGCTATCGCGGCTTCGTCCTCCTCCGCATGCGCCGCGACGCCGAAGCCCAGGCCGAATTCAACCGCTGCGAACAACTCGCCCCCGCCTCGCGCCGCGTCCTCCCGCGCTACATCCAGCACATCAAGCAAATCCGCGGAACCTGAATTACCCACTTTTCTCAGCGCTCTTTGCATCTTTGCGGCCGCATTTTCCGGATCTCAAAAACCTCTCGCCCCACACCACCATGACCACCAACAACGACGACCAACTCCTCCAAGCCTTCGAATCCCTCACCCTCCCCTTCGACCAATGGACCCACCGCGCCCACGTCAAGGTCGCCTTCACCTACCTAAGCCGCCACCCCTTCCCCCAGGCCCTCGCCAAAATGCGCGCCGGCGTCCAGGCCTACAACGCCCGCCACAACGTCCCCGACACCCCCACCAGCGGCTACAACGAAACCACCACCCACGCCTTCCTCCACCTCATCGCCGCCACCCGCGCCGCCTACACCCACACTCGCCCCCCCCCCGCCGCCGCCCCCATCAGCGCCACCCCCCCCCACCTCCTGCCCCGCCCCC
>JAQGHM010000359.1 GCA_028291615.1 Phycisphaerales bacterium
ACCGGCATGAAGGTGCAGGTCGGCGGGGGCATTCGCGCGGCTGAAGATATTCAAACGCTGCTGGAAGTCGGCGCGAGCCGGGTCGTGCTCGGCACCAAGGCGATGGAAGACTGGGCGTGGTTTGAGAGCCAGGTAAACGACCCGCAATTCGCCAACCGGCTGGTGCTGGCGGTGGACGCCAAAGAGGGCGTGGTCGCCGTGAAGGGGTGGATGGAATCTTCGGGAAAACTAGCGGTGGATGTCGCGCGGCAGGTCAGCAATTGGCCGCTGGGCGCGATCCTGTACACCGACGTCGCCAAGGACGGAATGATGACCGGCCCGAACTACGAGCAGACAAATCGGCTGGTGGAGGCGGGCCGCGTGCCGGTAATCGCCTCCGGCGGCGTCGGGACGATCGAGCACGTGCGCCTGGCGAAGGAGACGGGCGCGTGGGGCTGCATCATCGGGCGCAGCCTATACGAAGGCGCGGTCGATCTCCGCGAAGCGATTCGGGTCGGTTGAACCAGTGAGGTTACCGCGCCGCCGTGCGCTGGCCGCGTTTTTTTCCGCCGGGGCGCGTGGCGGGGCGGTCTTCTCCCGTCAACGGGGTTTCGCCGGGGAAGCGGCCTTGGCTGCGCTGCTTCTCGCCGGCACCGGTGCGAGGCGAGCGGCCGCCGACTTTGGGAACGTTGTTGGCTCGCTCGGCAGCGTTGCTCCTGGCGGTGGCTTTGCCCTTGCGCGGCGAACGTTTTTCCGAACTCGCTTTTTTCTCGGACATTTCCGACTCCTTTCGCTCGATCGGCAATTTAGCCGGGGCGGGTGCGAAGCGGGGAGTAGGAAAATCCAAACTGAATCAATGAAACCACGGCACCGTCCGCAACACGATCAACCAACCCGTAATCGTCACGCACGAGCAGACGGTGGTCCAGAAGACGCAATCTGCAGCCAGCTCAGCGTCGCCACCGATCTCCAAAGTCAACAGCAACGTGTTGACCGCGGTCGGCACGCTGGCGGTCAGCACCAGCAACTCGGCGGGCCAAGGCCACAGGTCGATCGGTTGGTAGCCTGTCTTGTGCAGCAGGAAAAGCAAGCCAGCCATCTGCAACGGCCCGAAGATCAGCCGCAGGATCAGCACCAAGCCGACTGGTTTCCATCTCGGCCATCTTGGGTTGGTGGCAAGCTGCGCGCCCAGCGTGATGAGCGCGATCGGGACCAGACCGTCTGAAAGATAGTGGCTGGTCTTGCTGATCGCGATCGGGAGGTGATGGCCGGTTTTGAGCCACCATTGCGCGAGGATGCCCGCGGCCAAACCCGGCAGGATGGGCAGGCGGAGGAGCATGGCCAGTCCTTTGCCCACACCGCCGTGGTGGGCGGTGGCGGCGATCGCCATGCCGATCGTGAAGGTCAGCAGGTTGACCGCCATCATGACGAAGGCTTGCACGGCCGCGCCGTTATGCTCGCCCGAGCGGGCGGGATAGGCGAGTTGGGCGAGCGGGAGACCGTAGTTGCCGCTATTGTAGAACATGACCGCCAGCGCGATCGCGGCCAGGGTGTTGCGGGAGATCTTCAGCGCCCGCCCGATCCCCCAGATGATCAGGCCCAGCGTGCAAATCTGCAGGACGGTGATACCGAAGATGCCGACCATCTCCTCCCATTTCAGTTGGCTGGTGCTGACGTATTCGAAGACGTAGACCGGCACGAAGAGGTAGATGTTGAGCTTGCCGAGTGTGGCGACGTCGATCCGCAGCTTCCAGCGCATGACGGCGCCGATCAGCACCATCAGCAGGATCGGCGCGAGGATCGTGAGCAGGACGTCGGCGACCAGTTGCAACATGAATGTGGGACGGGATGATAATGGATGAGGCTGGCGAAGACAGCCGGGGATTGGAATTAACGCCGTGTGCCGTCGTTGGGTATACAGGCGAGACAGAGGAGAGTAGCTGTCCCACCGGGGGAACGCGGAAGTCGAGACGAGGAAAGCACGTATGACCGGCCTGAAGGCAAGTAACGCAATCGATACCGGGCCGATGCCCGCGCCGTGGACCTGGGGGCGGGCGGTGCGCTGGGTGCTGGGGCTTGAGCTGATCTTCGTCCTGGCGCTGGCGCAGGTGATGTTCGCGGGGTATCGGCTTGGGGTGGGGAACCAGTCGATCCAGATCCCGTTTCTGAAACATTGGATGGATCCGCGCCTTTACGCGAACGATCCGATGGTGAAACAGACGCTGGCGGACTACCCAAGCTTTTTCTTCCGCCTGCTGGCGACGGTGGTGACTGAGCAGAACCTTTACTCAGCCTATTTTTGGCTGCACGTGGCGACATCGGCGGCGGTGCTGGCGACGGCGTATTTCCTGGGGCGGGCTATCTTCAAGGATCGGGCGAGCGGGGTGGTTTTGGCGCTGCTGATGCTGGCGGGGCATCATAAGGCGCTGGCTGGCGATGATTTATATTCGGTAGGGTTTACGCACACCTGGGCGGTCTTTCCGCTGGCGCTTTGGGCGCTCACGCTGCTCTATAAGGAGTGGTATTGGGCGGCGTTTGCGCTCGTGGGGATCATCTTTAACCTCCACGCGCTGACGGCCGGGTATCTGCTGGCGATGTTTCTGACCTGGGCTTTGGTGGATTACCGGCAGCCGGGTTGGCGGTGGCGGCTGGTGGGGATGCTTGGGCTATTTGCGCTGCTGGCGTCGCCGACGATGCTGGACATGGTTCGGCACCGGCAGCACTTCGGGGCGGAGTGGCTGGAGCGCACGCGGGTGCGGTCGGCGGATCATAGTTTTGCGTCAAGCTGGTGGACGACGGGGGCGCGCGACATTCCACGTTTCGTGCTGCTGGTGGGGTTGGCGGCGGTGTCGATTTCGTTTGCCGCGCCGGGGCGGAGCCAACGGAAGAGCCTGTTGATGGCGGCGGGGGTGGGTGGGTTGTTTTTGCTCGGGTTCGTCTTCAGCGATGTCTGGCCGGTGGCGACGGTGGTGCGGGCGCAGTTGTTCCGCAGCTCGCGGTTGCTGGTGGTGCTGATGCTGGCGCACATCGGGTATGGCGTCGTCTGCGCCTGGCGGCTTGCGCTACTGGCGTGGTCGTCGGAACGCCGGCAGGAGGCATGGCGCGGCAGTTCCGACGAGCCGGTAGTGGCGGATATCGAAAATGACGCACCCATCGGTCTGGCGGCCCGGTTGGCCGAAGTACTGCTCGCAACGGCCCTGTTCGTCTGCCTGGCGATACCGGGGCTGACAGCGCTGGAGCCGTGGCTGCTGCTGGCCGCGCTAGCGGTGGCGCTTGTGAACGGGCGCCTGGGATTGGGGCAGGCGGTAGTCGCGGGACTGACACTGCTGGTAGTAGCAGCGGCCTGGCGAACAATCGATTACGACATCCCCGGCATCGACGGCGCATTATCGCTGGAAGTCGCGCGGCAGGGGTTGCGCGAGGCGGGGCGATGGTTGTGGCTCGCCTTGGGAGTCGGCGCGGTGGCGTGGGTGATGTTGCGTGTGCCGGTCGGACCGCGCGTGCGCTTGTGCGCCGCGGTGGCGGTTTGTTACGCATGTGTCCTACTGAGCCTGCACGGTCGGCGCTGGCTGGCGGGGGTTGACGCTCCGGCGCAGGACCCGTGGGTGCAGGTGCAGTTGTGGGCGGAGCGTTCGACGCCTCGGGAGGCGCTGTTCATGACCCCGCCAGAGCAGGGGGGGTTCCGGATTTACTCGGATCGTTCGGTGGTTTGCGAGTGGCGCGACGGCACGCAGCTTTACTTCAGCGCGGACTTCGCGAAAGACTGGTGGGACAAACTGACGACGCTGCGCCCCGTGTCATATGACGCGAAGGGCACCAGGGAACTGATGCAGGGGAAGACGCTGCAGCGGATGAGCGACCGCGAGATCATGAAGCTGGCCAAGGATTACGGGGCGAGCTACGTGGTGTTGCCGGCGGGGCAGAATCGGGAATTGAATCGGAAATTCAGCAACGGGGCGTGGGCGGTTTACGAGCCGCGCATCCTGGATGCGCAAGACGCATTTATTGAAAACGTGGCGTTGCCGAACATCGAGAAATACCGAAAGAGCAACGCGCGGCTGGAACTGAGCGATCTCGACGGGCGCACGCTGACCCAGGGTACGTACGAGGTCACACAGACGCGGCAGGCATTCGGGTTTGGCATATCGATGCCGTTCTTTCAGGAGCCGGTAGGCGACCCGGGTCAGGACTTCGAGCCGCCGCCGGTCACCGCGAAGCAGTTGGCCATGGTTAAGGGCGTATTCAATTACTCGGTGATCCCATTTTCGGCGAAGTGGCAGCGTCTGGAGCCGGTGGAGGGAGAGCGGCATTACGAAGAGCTGGATAAATACGTGGATTGGTGCGTGAAGAATGGAATTCGGATGGAGTTCCATTATTTAAGTGGGTTTACGCCGCGGTGGGTGCAATCGAAGAATCGCGAGGAGCAGAAGGAAGCGTGGTTGCGACACTGCCGGCAGACGGTGGATCGTTACCACGACCGGATCAAGTACTGGCAGGTGATCAACGACAGCCGCTTGACGATGTGGGCGGGCGAGGCGTTCAAGGAAATCCGTCAGAAGTATCCGGACCTCAAGCTGGGAACGAGCAACTGCTCGCAGTTCTACTCGCCGTCAAGCGGCGCGCAGGGAATGCAGGTAACGCCGGGCATGATGCTGGGGTCGGCGGACATCGAGGAATTACAGGCCGAGGGGGTGAAGGTCGATTTCTTCTCGTCGCACGGGCACAAGCCGATGGGGGTCTGGCCGGACATGCGGACGGTGTACGACTGCCTGGACGGATTCGCGGCGTACGGCGTGAAGGTCCACGTGTCAGAAGCGACGCTCGACCTGGGATTAAAGATGGTCAGCCAGGTGAAGCAGGGGGAAACGTGGACACCGGAACTGGCGGCGGAGTTTTTCGAGAAGTATTACACGGTACTGTTCAGCCACCCGGCGATGGAGGCGATCAATTACTGGGATCTCAGCGCGTCGATTGTGCGGCCGATGGGCGGGCGCGGCGGGATGATGATCGGCGGGACCGGGCAGGCCGGGCTGCTGGACCCGAATAAGGACGACGCGCCGCGGCTGCTGTACTTGAAGCTAAGGGAACTGATCCAGGATCGTTGGATGACGCGGTTCAGCGATAGGCTGTCGCGCGACGGGGCGCTGGCGTTCCGTGGTTTCCACGGGGATTACGAGATCACGGTGCGGACCCCGGCGGGCAAGGTGCTGAAGGGGACGTTTTCGGTGCAGCCGGATTCGGAGAATCGATTGCAATTGAAGCTGATCGAGCAAGGGGCGGGGGGCAGCGTCGCGAAGGGGGAATAAGCTGTGGGGACGATTTACAAAGCCGTTACGTGACGCGCACGGGAACTTCCGTCGTACCGCTGCGTCAAACCCCGGAGCAAACACTGGAGGTTCTTATGCGGCTTGGTATTGGATCGTTCATCGTTGCAATGATGATTTTGGCGGGATCGTTCTGCCGGGCCGCTGAGGCGCCTGCGGCGGAGAAGCCGCGGATCGACATCGTCTTCTGCATCGACTGTTCCGGTTCGATGGGGCCGGTGATTGAGACGGCCAAGCAGAAGGTCTGGGCGATCGTGAACCAGGTGGCGCGAGCGAAGCCTTCGCCGGAACTGCGGATCGGGTTGATCGGGTATGGAAACGCGTTGGGGCCGTTTCGGACGTTTGCGTTGAGCAACGATCTAGACGAGGTGTACAAGAACCTGCTGCCGTTCGACGATCGGCTTGGCGGGGATGAGTTTGTCGGGCTGGCGATCCACAAGGCGACGACGGAGATGAAGTGGGCGGAGGGGAAGCAGGTGATGAAGGTGATTTACGTGGTGGGGAACGAGACGGCGCACCAGGGGCCGGCGGAATTCGACTACACGAAGACCGCGCCGGCGGCGATCGCCAAGGGGATCGTGGTGAACGCGATCTACTGCGGCGACTACGACTACGCGACCGCGCCGCCGACGTGGAAGGAATTTGCGAAGCTCGCGGATGGGTCGTACATGGAAATCGCGGGGCAGGGGGGCGCGGTGGTGGTGGCGACGCCGTTCGATCAGGAGTTGACGGAATTGTCGGGAAAGCTGAATACGACTTACGTGGGATATGGCGCGCAGCGCGGGACGAAGGTCGCGCAGCAGCTTGCGAATGACCAGCAGGCGGCGAAATACAACCTGTCGAGCGCGGCGGACCGGGCGGGGTCAAAGGCGTCGAGTCAGTATTACAATGCGACTTGGGATCTGATCGACGCAGCGAAAAGCGACAAGAACTTCGATCTGAAAAAGCTGAAGGACGAGGAGTTGCCGGAGGAGATGCGCAAGATGACGCCCGACGAGCGGACGGCGTACCTGGCGAAGAAATCGAACGAGCGCGACGAGATCGCCGAGCAGATCAAGGGTTTGTCGGTCAAGCGCGATGCGTTCATCAAGGAGGAAGTGCAGAAGAAGGGCCTGGACTCGAACAAAGGATTCGACCAGGCGGTGCGGAAGTCGATCACCGAGCAGGCGGCGAAGAACGGGTTTGAGTTTGAGAAGGAGGGGAAGTAGCAGCGAGCTGGCACGGGCATACTGCTCGTGCGAAGGGATTACGAAGTTCGTCCAGCGCCGGGCTTGTCAAAGAACGAGCTCGGCGCTTTCGAACGGCGCCGTGCAAGGGGCCAAAGCGCATAACAAACGAGGAACGCGGCGACCCCTCCGCTAATGATGCCCGCCCAAGCGGCTCCACTGCCAAGGTGCCCCCTGACGCCTTCTGTGATGAGACCGAATACGATCAAGATCCCTGACATCTCAAGGCTCGAACGAACTCGCCGCGTCATGGGTCTTGCGCTCATCATGGTTCTTGCCGGATGGATACCTTAGCGAGTTGCGTCGCCAAAGCTAGAGGTTTCAGCCCACCCCCCGATACCAGGCCGATCCATTTGTGATGATGAACCGCGGGGTTACCATACGTGCGAAGGAACCCCGGGCGAACCATGTGGAATCCGATCAGCGAGCAGGCGGTGATGGCGGACTTCTGGGCGCCGCGGCCTAACGGCGTGTGGCGGAAGGTGCTGACACCTCTGCGCAAGTTCTATTTGAAGAAGTTTTATGCGGTGAAGGAAGTAACAGTCGAAGGAGCGAAGCACCTCTCCGCCGTGCGCGAGGGGGATGGCGTGATGCTGACGCCCAATCATTCGCACGACAGCGATCCGCACGTAATGATGGAGGTGGCCAAGCGGCTGGAGCGGCAGTTTTACTTCATGGCGGCGTGGCAGATATTCAAGGGGCATCGGGGGATCGATGGGTTCGTGCTGCAGCGGATGGGGGCGTTCAGCGTTGATCGCGAGGGATGCGACCGGCGGGCGATGCGGCAGGCAGTCGAGCTGATGACCACCGGGCGCTGGCTGGTGGTGTTTCCGGAGGGGGAGATTTATCACACCAATGAACGACTGACGCCTCTTCGCGAAGGCGTTGCGTTCATGGCGGGGACGGCGCAGAAGGATCTGGAAAAGGAGGGGAAGGGGCGAAAGGTCTGGATCGTGCCGACGGCGATTCGATACAAGTATCTGGAAGATGTGACGCCGCAGCTTGAGGCGGCGATGGATGACCTCGAAGAGCGGATGAAGCTTAAGAGCGGGAAGGGTTCTCCGCTGGCCAAGCGAATCATGCGGTTCGGCGATGCGATGTTGACGATCAAGGAAAAGGAGCAGCTCGGCAAGGCGGGGGATGGGGAATTGGCGGGGCGGCTCAAGGCGCTGGTGACGGCGATCCTCGACCGGAACGAGACGAAGTGGATGCGCAAGACGCAATCGGATTGCAGCGTGTCGTTGCGGGTGAAGACCCTGCGGCAACAGTTGCTGGAGATCTGGTTCGACGAGGAGGTGGATGTGGGGCAGCGGGCAGAGGCGAAGGAGGGGCTGGACGACGTGCAGTTGGTGATGCAGCTTTACAGCTATCCCGGGGATTACGTGCTGGAGAATCCAAGCGTGGAGCGGATGGCGGAGACGATCGAGAAATTTGAAGAAGACGTGTACGGCGGGATCGTGCGGCCCAAGGGGGAGCGCGCGGCGCGGGTGGTGCTGGGGCGGCCGCTGGACGTGTCGACAGAGGCGAGCGGACTGCGGCCGCGCGCGGCGGCGACGGAACTGACGGGGAAGCTGGAGCGGACGATCAAGGAGCTGATGGGGGCGGGGAAGGCAGAAGCGAGTAGCGAGAAGTAAAGACAAAGACAAAGACAGACAAGAATGTCTGCCCCACCAGAAAGTGAGAAAGGGCGGATCAGGCGGGAACGGGGGTGGCGTCTTCTTCCTGGGGCAGGAACGGTTTGACGGGGACGCCCACGGCTAGTTCGACCTGCAGGTGATCTTCACGCGCGAGGTCGATCAGGCGACCGCTGAGGGTTTGGCCGTCATTTTCGAATTGGCGGACCATTGGGGTGTAGGGATTTTTTGGTGAAACGGCGACCACGGCGGCCTGGGTGCCATCGGTCAACTGGATCTTCATCCCGGGCGGGAAGGGTGGGATGATCTTCGGAAGGGCGGCGAGAATTTCCGGGTCAAGCCAGGAGTCGTGGCGCGAGCGCATCAGGTGCAGCACTTCGAAGGTGTGGCGTCGCCGGCCGTCGTCGCGGAAGCTCAGGCGGTCATAGAGGTCGGCGGCGAAGAGGACGCGCCCGTAGACGTGGATGCGGTTGCCCTCGAAGAAGTTGGTGGACGGCGTGTCGGCTTCGTGGTGCGGGAAACCCGTGCCGTCGAAGCGCTGGTGGTGGAGGCGGACGGCGGCGGCGGCGGTGGGGTCGATTTCGGAGCGGATCATGTCGTAGCCGATCTGCGGGTGGGCTTCCCAAAGCTGGCGCTCGCCTTGGGACTCGGGCGGACGGAGCGAGGTCGCGCTCTGAAGGTGCGGCGGAAGCTCTGATTTTCCGAGGTCGTGCAGCATGCCGGCGACGCCGAGGTTCAGCAGCTCGCGGGCGTTGTCGTGGCGCATGCGCGGGCGCTGGCGGATGATGTGGGTTTCGAGGCCGATGCCGAGCATCAGGCTCAGGTGGGCGACGCTGGCCGCGTGCATGACGGCGCCACAGCCGAGGCGCAGGGAGAGCTCGTCGAGGTAGATCGGCTGCTTGCCCTGTTGCAGGATCGAGAGGACGAACTGGCGTGTCAGGGCGTAGTACGCGGCGTAGGAAGCCTGCGGCCGGGTGTGTTTCTGGATCGACTCGATGCTGCGCTTGATCTGGCCGTAGAGCGCCTTGCGCGCGGGGGACAATTGGGGGAGCAGGGCCCAGTCGAGATCGGCGAGCGGGGGATAATCGACGTAGAGGAACGTGACGCCGAGCTCGCGCATCTTGCGCAGGACGATGTCGTCGAGCGTGTAGCCCGCGGTGAGCAGATCCTGCTCGGGGTGGACGGGGTGCGGGATGCTCACCGCAAGGCGCATCCCCGCCCGGGCTTCGTCAATAGATAAGGTCAGCACGGATACGCCTCTCCTTAATCTATGTCGGATATGCGGACTGGGAAATCCAATCTGGTGTCCGATAACGGGCAAAATGCCATGAAATTGACGAAGATTATCGTCCGGCCTTCGGAAAACGCCGCCGGCACGGCGTCTATCTTCCGGACAGGCCGATTGGGAACGACGGAAAAGGCGAAACGGTTTGATCGATCCGGCCCAACTCGCGAGCGGATTCGACGCGCACGCGGCGATGTTAATCCTGTTTGCGCGGCAGTGGCTGGACCGCGCGGCGGCGGAAGACGTGGTGCAGGATGTGTTCGTCAGCCTGATGGGTCAGCGACGGCCGCCGGACAACCTGAAAGCCTGGTTGTTCAAGGCAGTGCGCAACGCGGCGATCAGCCACGCACGCAGCGCGAGCCGGCGGGCGGGCCGGGAGACGCGGCAGGCCGAGCGGCGGCCGGACTGGTTCGAGGCGCGGCCGGAGGACCTGATCGACGCATCGGCGGCGCAGGCGGCGCTGGAGTCGCTGGCGGCCGAGCAGCGCGAGGTGATCGTGATGCGCATCTGGGCGCAGATGACGCTCGCGGAAATCGCCGAGGTGACGGGCGAGGCGATATCGACGTTGTTCAGCCGATATCGCGCGGGGCTTTGCGAGATCAAGCGAATTATGGAGTCGTCATGCGAAATGAAGAAGCAAATCTGACGCCGGGTGATCGCGAGCTGGAGGCGGCGCTGGGCGGGTTGGCGCCCGCTGCGGTGATTGGGCTAACGATGGAGAAGGTGAGCATGCGGGCGCTGGTCGATCGTGAGCGGCGGCGCACGCGGGTGTGGCAGGCGGTGGCGGCACTGCTGGCGGTGGCGGCGGGGGCAGGGTTTTTGGCAAAGCCCGCACCGCGGGTGGTGGAGGTTGAGCGGGTTGTGCTGCGCGATCGGGAGCGGGCGGGCGAGCATCGCTGGGTGAATGACGAAGCGCCGGTGGTTTCGCCGAAACCCGCGGCCGGGGATTACGCCTATCTGCGGCTTCGGGATCAGGTGCTGGCTAACGGGGTGGAGTCGTTGCGTGCGTCACGCGGGGCAGCGGCGCCGCGGGAAGTCGAGTTGGGGACGGGACGCAGAACGCGGGTGGAGATACCGACGCTGGTGGAATATTTGTTTTCGGGAGGCCGGTCATGACGCGCGCCAGCTTGAAAACAGTCTGCATGTTAGTCGTAGTCGTAGCGATGCTAGCGTCGTTTGTGAACGCAGCGGAGCCGAAGACGGGGGCGGTTGAGGAGATCCGGCTGACGGTTCATCCGGCCTCGCCGCCTGCGCCGGCGATGCGGTATCACTTCATGACCGACCTGGTGGAGCAAGTGCCAGGCAACGCCGCGCTGCTTTACCTGGCGGCGGCGCAGCGGATGGCCGCGACGCGGGGGGAGCCTGAGAATAAGCCGCCGGGGACGGATGACGAGAAGATCGATCAGTGGCTGAACGTGTCGGCGCGCGAACTTCCGCGCGAAGAAGTGCGGGCGCTGTTGCATCGCTATTCGGGAGCGCTGATGCAGTTTCGCCTGGCGGCGCGGCGGGATCATTGCGACTTTGATCCGCCTTATCGCACCGAGGGGTTTCGCACGCTGTTGCCGTTTTTGAACGATGCGCGGGCGCTGGCGCGGCTGGCGGCGCTGAGCGCGCGGTTGAAGATGACCGACGGCGATATGGACGGCGCCGTCGCGGAATTGGCGCTGCCGTTTGTCCAGGCGCATCACCTGAACGATCGTGCGGTGCTGGTGCAGTTAATAGTGGCGTCTTCGGTGAGCGACTTGGCGCTCAGTCAGGTGCAGGAACTGATCGCGCAGGAGCACGCGCCCAACCTTTATTGGGCGCTCGGGGATCTGCCCGCGCCGCTGCTGGATCTTCGCTCGGCGATGAAGATGGAGCGGGCGTGCGCTTACTTTTCGATCCCGCAGCTCAAGGAGGCGCGCGCCGGCCGGTTGACTGCGGATCAGTGGTCGCAGGCGCTTCGCGCCATGAGCGAGATTCGCGGCGACCTTCATTCCTACGGCCCGCCCGTCCCGCCGGAGCAGGTGATGCTCGCGATGATCTCGGTGAAGGAATATCCGCTGGCAAAACAGTACCTGCGGGAGCTGAAAGTTTCGGCGAAGGACGTTGAGGCTATGAGCGTGGCGCAGGCGATCGGCGTTTACCAAGTAGGGCAGTTCGAGCAGTGGACCCAGGAGCTCGATAAGGGATTGACGCTTCCGTACTGGCAGGGGATCGACGTCATCAGCGCGGCCGAAGCGGGGATGCGGCGGGCGATCGAGGGGAATCCGTGGAGTCTGATCGGTGTGTTTGCGACCGGCAGCACGCGGCAGGCGTATACGAAGCTTGCGGCGGTGGATCGCCGGGTGGCGCTGTTGCGGACGGTAGAAGCAATTCGCGCGTATGCCGCCGCCCATGATGGCCAGGCTCCCGCGCGACTGGATGAGATCACGGAGACGCCCGCACCGCTCGATCCGCTGACGGGGCGGCCGTTCGTTTACCACGTACAGGGGGATGAGGTGACGATCGAGGGCTCGGCGGCTGACCCTGCCGATTCCGCAAAGGTGGCCGTGCGCGTCGTGATGAAGATCGTTCGATAATTTCGTTCCCCGTTCGAATCTGCCAAGGAGAGACAATGCAACGAATACTTGTGACGTGCGCGGCGATATTGCTTACGACGCTGGCGATAACAGCGACCGCCCGCGCGGCGGAGAAGTATGATCCCGCGGCCCTGGCGAAAACGATCGAACCGTACCTCGACGATGCGACGCTGTTCGTTGGGCATGTGGATATGACGCGCGTAGACCTGATGCCCGCCGTCACGCGGGTGAAAGAATTGTTCCCGCGCATGGGAACACCCGCCGAGCAGGCGGCCGCGATGGCGGACGTCGATCAGGGCGTGGCCATGGCGCAGAAGTGGATCGCCGATTTTACCAAGGCGGGTGGCCGGGATTGTTTCGTGGTCCTGAGCATGAGCGGGTTCCCGGATTTTCCGCTATTCGTAGTGGTGCCGCTGGAGAAAGGGGCGGACGCGCAGGCGATCGTTAAACTACTAGGCCCGCCTGACAAGGGCGATCCAACGGCGCAGGCACAGGTGCGGGATAATGTGATTCTATGGGGTCGCAAGGCGACCCTGGATCGACTGGCGATGCTGAAGGCGCCAACGCGCCCGGAACTGGCCAAAGCATTCGAGGCTGCGGGCGACTCCGCCGCGCAGGGCTTGTACGTCCCGTCGGCCGATACGCGCAAGGTGCTCGCGGAGATGCTGCCGAGTGCGCCGCAGGGACCATTTGCCGGAACCGGCGGATCGGTCGCGAAGGAGATCCTCTGGACGGCGCAGGGGATGGACCTGAGCCCGAAGCTGGCGTTCAACGTCGTCATGCAAACGCCCAATGCGGCGTCGGCGGCGTCGTTGTCAGACACGATCAACAAGGGAATTGCCCTGGGAAAACAGCTACTCGCGCGAGAAGTGCAAAAATTTCCTGAAGCGGGTCGAATGGTCGGTGACCTCGATGCGATGGCCAAGGCCTTTACTCCCGCTGTGGCGGGGGATCGACTGACGTTGCACCTCGACATGGATCAGTCGCTGAAGTTGACGGCGATCATCCTCCCAGCGATGGCCAAGGCCCGGGAGCAGGCGACGCGGATGCGATCGTTGAGCAACCTTCGGCAGGTATTGCTGGCGTGCATTGTCTACGCCAACGACCACAAGAACGAGTTCCCCGCCGATTTGAAGGCGCTGTTGAAGACGGCTGACCTGCCGGCGGAGGCGCTGCGCAACCCGCGTGCGCCGGAGAAGGAGACGGGTTACGTCTACGTGCGGCCAACCAAAGGCGCATCTGCGCCGGCGGAGCAGGTGGTGGCGTACGAGGCGTGGGATCAACCGCCGTCCACCATTGCCGTGGGTTTCGCCGACGGGCACGCGGAGATTATGGAATACGCGCGCTTTGAGAAAGCGCTGACAGAGTCAAAGACGCGTAACGAGGCGAAGTAGCGGGCGTTTTGCCGCAGTTAATCTTCACGTACGGGGCACGGGCAAGCGCCGGCGCGCTTGCCCGTGCCGTTTTGCGCCATAACTTGACCACGTTTTCCGCAACACAAACGGGGCCCGTTCGGTATAATTTGCCGACGCTCATTTCCCTTTAACTCCAACGAAAGGTGCACCCGCCATGTCTCGAATCACCCGCAGGCGTTTTCTCTCCGGATCGGCCGCCGTCGGCGCTGCCGCGTTCCTCTCCAACACCAACCTCCGCGCCCTTGGCGCGAACGAAGACGTTCGAATTGCCATCGTCGGCACCGGCGGGCGCGGCAGCGATCACATCAAGGCGTTCAGCAAGGTCGCCGGATGCCGCATCGTCGGCGTGTGCGATGCCGATGAAGATCACCTCGGCAAGGCGGTGCAGAACGCCGAGAAGGCGCAGAACGGCCAGAAGGTCAAAGGCTTCTCCGACTATCGAAAGCTGCTTGACGATAAGGAAATCGACGCGATCGCCACCGCGACGCCGAACCACTGGCACTCGCTGGTGACCGTGTGGGGCTGCCAGGCCGGCAAGGACGTTTACGTCGAAAAGCCGATCAGTCACGAGATCTGGGAAGGGCGCAAGTGCGTTGAGGCGATGACGAAGTACAACCGCGTCGTCCAGCACGGCACGCAGCGCCGCAGCGACCAGCTCTGGTACCAGGCGTACGACTACATTCGCCAGGGCAATCTCGGCGCCGTGCAGTGGGTCAAGGGGTTCTGTTACAAGTCGCGGCCCAGCATCGGCAAGACTACGACGCCCACGCCGATCCCTGCGAGCGTCAACTACGACCACTGGTGCGGGCCCGCGCCGATGGAACCGCTGATGCGCAAAAAGCTGCACTACGACTGGCACTGGGTTTGGCCGACCGGCAACGGCGACATCGGCAACCAGGGCGTCCACGAGATGGACCTCTGTCGCTGGTTCGTCGGCAACACCACACTCCCCGACAGCGTGATGAGCATCGGCGGGCGCTTCGGTTACGACGACGACGCCACCACGCCCAACACGATGATCACCTATTACGATTACAAGCCCGTCCCCTTCATCTTCGAAGTCCGCGGTCTGCCGCGCAAGGCTGGCACCGATGCCATGGATGCCTTCGGCAAATTGATCCGCATAGGCATCTGGGTGCAGTGCGAAAACGGATACTTCGCCGCCGGCGAAGGCGGTGGTTTCTGCTACGACAAAGACGGCAAGCAAATTAAGCAGTTCAAGCAGCAGCTCGGCGCCTCCGGGCATCAGGAGACGTTCATCAAGGCCGTCAAGAGCCGCAATCCGAAAGACAACCCCTGCAACGCCGAGGTCGCCCACCTCTCGGCCGCCTGCTGCCACTTGGGCAATATCTCCTATCGCTGCGGCAAAGAGGCGCTCGCCGGCGATGTCAGCGACGCCGTCAAGGCCAACCCGCAGGCGTCCGAATCCTTCGAGCGCATGAAGGAACACCTGGTCAGCAACAACGTGGATATCAAGAAGACGCCGATCATCCTCGGCCCGTCACTGACGATCGACACAAAGGCCGAACGCTTCACCGGCGAGTTCGGCGACGCCGCCAACAAATACCTCAAGCGCGAATATCGCACGCCGTATGAGATCCCCGAGCAGGTGTGAGCGGGAGTAGCGAGTAGCGACTAGGTAGAATCGAGTATGATCCGCGGCCGGCGCATTAACTTGCCGGCCGCGTTTTCGTGTGGTGTACCGGGCCCGCGCGTACGCTTCGACCGCCCGAGTTGACGATGGCGTTGAAACTGCATCCCGATTACGACGCCTTGCTCGGTGCGATGAAAATCGCGGCTGCACGCGTCTGCCCGTGGTCCGGCGTCATCTATCGGTCGGCTCCCCCGAAGTGGTCGGCAGGCCGGGATATGCTGACCGGAGTCGGCAGCATGAAGTCCGGCGCTCGGTTTAATGCACCCGGCAGTTTTCCGGCGATCTACGGTAGTACCACGCCTGAACTCGCAATGATCGAGTCACTTGCGTATCAGAGACGCGCCGGTCTTCCCGTGCAACGCGCGCTGCCGCTGGTCTTCAAAGCAATCAATGTGGAGGTGGAGCGACTGTTGAATCTGATGGACGCCACCGTCCTTTCAGATCTAGGTTTGACGGCGGACCAACCTCGGACGGAGCAGTGGTGGCTGGCCCGCGCACGGTGCGAGGAATCACTATCGCAAGCCATTGGCCGTGCCGCTCACGCCTGTCGCGTGGAGGCAATCCTGGTTGCTTCTGCCCACACCACCGACCACGGTTTCAATGTTATTGCATTACCGGACCACATCCATCCGCCGAGCCGACTCAAAGTGTTGCGCCGACCGGCAAAGTAGCCGCCTCACCTAGCCGATGGAATATATGCACGCAAAAATGCATGTCATTTTGCTTGACTTATCGCGCGATAATAGGATGATTTGTAGAGGTGATCGTCATGGCAACTGTGGCAAGTAAGCGTAAACCCGTGCCCGTCAATGAAGTGCGTGCGGTTCGTCAACGTTACGGCATATCGCAAGCCCTCTTAGCCCGTCTGCTCGACGTATCCCTTCGCACCGTCTCGGCTGCCGAATCGGAGGCCGTCATCCCACCCCAACTGCGGCGGAACCTGACCCAGGTGAGTCGGCTTTGCAAAGCACTGGCCGAGGCCATGCAGGCGGCATTTGTCGGCCAGTGGTTGGATCAGCCGAACGACATGCTCGCGGGCCTGAAGCCCATAGAAGCGATCGAGCGCGGCCAAATCGACTTGGTGTGGCAGGTGGTCGAAGGATTGCGCTCCGGCTCACCGCTTTAACGAACGCAATTCAAAGCTTCTTCCCCATCAGCAACATATCACCTTCCTCTGCACTGACCGCATACCCCATCGCCTCATAGAACCGCACCGCCGCCACGTTCAACGGCAAGACGTGCAATTCGATCTCCGTGGCTTCCCAACTCCGGAAATACTGCTCGGCCCGCGCTTGCAGCAGGCGGCCGTAGCCTTGGCGCCGCAGCGGTGGCGCAACGTAGAACAGGTTTACGTAACCGACCGTCAGGCCATACGGCACCTGCAATTCCAACTGTCCCACGCAGCGATTGCCCGCGAAGGCCAGGAGGTGACCATCAGGGAATTCTTCCAATCGTTTGGCCAGATTCTTCAGGTAGCGACCGGGCCGCTCGAGGTGTTGTTCGAACTCCCGGTCGCCGAAGGTGGCGCGGCAGGCGTCGCGGTGATACGTGATCGCGCGAGCTGAATCCTCGGGCAGTTTGATCGTGCGGAAGGTGAGCCGGTCTGTCAGCACGAACGGATTATACGCCCTCTTCCTTGTCCCAAGGCAAGGGCTCGAGTTGGATCGCCGCCGGCGGCGCGAGCGTCGGGAAGTTGGCGTAAAGCTCGCAGAAGTCATGCATGCTGCGACAGACCGTGCCGAGCACGTTTTTCAATTCGATATCCAACTGTTCCTGCGTCACCTCGCCGATGTGGACCTTGGCGCGGTCGTCGGGGGCCGGATTGAGGCTGGTGCGCGTCCACCGCGCCATTTCCAGGAGCTGATCGAGAAGAGTTTTGAACAACTCGTTCTTCTCGTCGAGCGAATGCAATCCCTTCGCGTCATCGAGTGCGCCGCTGAGCATCTTGACCACGTTGTCGGGGTGAACCAGTTCCGCCTTCACCGCCCATCCGCCGCTCTCCCCACCAGCATGCGGCAGGGCGTTCGCGTAAGCCTGGAGCGAGTGAAGTAGCACCAGCAACTCGCACGTCGCCGGCCGCACGCGCGGGTAGAGGTTGGCGACGTTCTCCCGCTCGCGCAGCGCCACCTCGCGTTGCTGGGGGGACGGGCATCGCCCGTTGATCACCGACGACCACCGCTCGGACATCAACAAGTCGAGGTGCACCAGGTACTCGTCATCCCGTGACAGCCGCCGCATCACCCGCGCCATCCCCAGATGCGCGGCCAAGTAATCGGAGAACTCCGTGATCGACCGCATGACCCGCTTGTCCATGGCAGCAGATTAAACCACGGAATCGGCCTTGCGCGAAGGTATTTCGAGCCGACTAAAGGTTTGGTCGCGCCGCGTCCGATAACAACTCCTGTCACCCTTCAAGGAGTATTTTGATGGCGAACATGTTCAAGCGTGCGGCGTTGGCGTTGGGACGTTTCACGGGCCTCAAGCGAACCCCCTATTTCGATCCGCAGATCGACCTGATCGGACCGACCCCGGAGCAGCCGATCATCCTCTTCGGCGATTCGTCCGACGCCGGACAGTCGGCGATCGACCCCGCACTCGACGCCCGCGGCAACCCGTGGAACGACGTGCTAAGCACCAATGACGCCCTGGCCCGCCAAGACACCGACGCCGCCATCGAGGCCGCCATCGCCACCGGACAGTTCGAGGTTTCCGACGCGGAACTGGATGTCGAATCGATCAAGCCGATCGATTCGCCGCTGATCGCCGCCGCGTTTGAACCCGTCATGTCGGCCGAGGCGATCGACGACGAGGAACCGGCCAAGATCCCGGTCGAATTGGCCGCAGAGGAACCAGTCGTCATCCAGGCCGTCGTCGAAGAAGCCAGCCCCATCATCGAAATGAAGCCCGATCCGCTCAAGACGCCGATCTCCACGCCCGAGCCCAGCGTCACCTTCACGCAGCTTTACGAGCTGATCTCCGGCGAAGTCAACAAGCGCACCGACAGCGCCGTCACCGTCTACGAGCGATTGCTCAACGCCACCAGGGAAGAGCTCGAAGCAACCCGCAAGAACAACCGCATCGCCTGGTCGGTTGGCGGCGTCATGACGGCCGTCGCCGCGTTCGGCGCCGTCTGGGCCGCTGGCGAGGTCTCCGCCAACCGCGTCGAGGTCGGCAGCCTCCGCCAGCAGGTCATCTCCGCGCAGCAGGTGTCGCTCGAACGCGATCAGCTCCGTACCGATCTGGTGAAGACCCGCGAAGCCTCCGCCAAGATCGAGATCGACATGCTCAAGGCCCGCCTCGATCAAGCCCTCACGGTCACCGCCGAGCGCGACCGCTTCAAGGACGAACTGCAGATGATCCGCCAGGCCAAGCTGGATGCCGAATTCGACCTTCGCATCGCCCGCGCCGCCGCCGCGACCCAGCCGGTCTCGCAAAAACCCGCCGCGACCGACAAACCCGCCGCCCGCGAAGCTGTCGCCGGCGCAGGCTCCGAACGCCCCGACGTCTGGTCAACCCTGCTCGACGGCAAGGACGGCCATTAGAATCTGACTACAACTGGAATGATTGAGAGACCCGTGGCAATCCGCCGCGGGTTTCTTGTTTGACGAACCCTACGCCGCTTCGACCAACTCATCCGCCGGTATCTTCCCCCGCGCCACGTCCCGATCCCGCTCGTGACGCCATTCCAGGAACGCCGCGATGGCGCGCTCGAAATCCGCCGTCGAGTTGATCTGCCGCATCTCTTCGCGAAGCCGCGTACAGGGATTGAGCTGCTTGGCGTACCAACTGATCCGCTTGCGGAACTCGCACACCGCGCTGCGCTCGCGCTCGAAGCGGCACATGTAATGGAAATGATCCCGCATGATCTGGCAGATCTGCTCGATTGACGGCGGCGGTGGCACCACTCCCGTGGTCATGTCGCTGTAAATGTCCCGGAAGATCCACGGCATCCCGATCGCGCCCCGGCCGATCATTACGCCAGCGCAGCCAGTCACCTCGAACATCCGCCGCGCGTCCGCAACCGAGCGGATGTCCCCATTTCCGATCACCGGAATATGCTTCACCGCGGCGACCACCTCCGCAATCCCATCCAGCCGCGCCTGCCCGCTGAACTTCATCTCCGTCGTGCGCCCATGCACCGTCACCAGCTCCACGCCCGCATCTTCCAGGCGACGCGCCAGCAGCGGCGCGTTCAGGCACGTCTCATCCCACCCCAGCCGCATCTTCGCCGTCAACGGCGTATGCGTCAGCACCGCGCGAACGCGCTCCACCATTCGCACGGTGCGATCAGGATCGCACATCAGCTTCGACCCCCCATCCCGCTTGGTCACCTTATCGACCGGGCACCCCATGTTGATGTCCACCACCGCGGTGCCCGAATCCTGCGCCCATCGCGCCGCGTTGCAAAGGCTCTCAACGTTCCCGCCGTAAAGCTGCGTGCAGAGGGGCGAATCAGCCGCGACCGTCTGCGCGATCCGGACTGATGATGGCGTTTCGCGCAGGATCCCTTCCGGGCAGAGCAGCTCAGTGCACGCCAGCCCTACATCTCCGCAGGCCCGCGCCACCAGCCGGAACGCCACGTCCGTATACCCCGCGATGGGCGCGAGCAGCAGGGGGGTCGCCAGTTGCAGTTTGCCTATTCTAAGCGTCTTAAGCATCGTCAGGAGGACATTATACACGGAAACCGCGGGTGATGACGCGCGGGGGCCGTCTGACTAAGATATGCCCGTGCCTCAGCCGGAGTGCGGCTGGAGGGAAACGACATCAGTGGAAATTAATTCCGACAGGAGCCAGGCCATGGGTCGATTGACGAAGGGAACGCGTTGGATGGTACTTTCGGCGGCTGCCGCCACGTTTTCGATCGCGGGAGTTTTTGTTGCGGGTAGCGCGGCCCGCGCTGCGGATGCGCCAGCGAACCCCGAAGGCGTAAAGCTGTTCGAGGCGAAGATCCGTCCGATCCTCGCCCAGAACTGCGTCGGATGCCATGGCCCGGACAAACAGAAGGGCAAGCTCCGCATGGATACGCGGGAGGCCCTGCTGAAGGGCGGCATGGACGAGGAGAAGGTGGTCAAGGTGATCGAACCGGGCGACCCCGCCAAGTCGATGATCATCGAAGCGGTAAACTACAAGAACGAAGACATCCAGATGCCCCCGCCCAAGAAGAAGGAGAGCCGCAAGCTCTCGGATGAGCAGATCAAGGATCTGACGGAATGGGTCAAGCTGGGCGCGCCGTACGGCGAGAAGCCGGTCGAAGCGCCGCCCAAGGCGGCTGACGAGAAATAATCCGCCCACCTAAGATGGAATCAATCGGGCGGCGGCGCTTTGCAGCGCCGCCGCCCGCGTTTGTTATCACCAGGCCATAAGTTGCGAGAACGGGGGTCGCGGCCGTATGTTTCGTCGCCATGGGTGTGAATTTGCCGTCCGCCGAGATCTGCCAGGGTGACTGTGCGCAACTCCTTGCGGGCCGCGCGGACGATTCCTTCGACTTGATCTTCACCTCCCCTCCATACGCCGATCGCCGCGCCAAGACCTACGGCGGCATCAAGCCCGAGAAGTACGTCGAGTGGTTCCTGCCGCGGTCGGAGCAGATGCTCCGCGTGCTCAAGCCGACCGGCACCTTCGTCCTGAACATCAAGGAGAAGGTGGAAAAGGGCGAGCGGCACACCTACGTGCTGGAACTGATCCTCGCATTGCGCAAACAGGGATGGCTCTGGACGGAAGAATACATTTGGCACAAGCGCAACTGTCATCCGGGCAAATGGCCCAACCGCTTTCGCGACGCGTGGGAGCGATGCCTGCAGTTCAACAAGAGCCGGCATTTCAAGATGAATCAGGAATCCGTGCGCGTGCCGATGGGGGATTGGGCGGGAAAGCGCCTCAAGACCCTCGGCAAGAACGACACCTCACGGTTCAACTCCCAGGTCGGCAGCGGCTTCGGCAAGAACATCGCCAACTGGGTCGGCCGCGACCTGGCGTTCCCATCCAACGTCCTTCACCTGGCGACCGAGTGCGGCAACAAGAACCACAGCGCCGCCTTCCCCATGGCGCTCCCGCAATGGTTCATCAAGCTCTTCACGTCCGAGGGCGATTGGGTGCTGGACCCGTTCGTAGGCAGCGGCACCACCAGCATCGCGGCGCGCGAATTAGGGCGGAACTCGCTTGGGATCGAGATCAAGGAAGAATACTGCGACGCCGCCCGGCGGGAGCTGAAGCGGACGAAGTTGAAGACGGGGGCGAAGGCGGATGACGGACTCTTGTTCGCAACCGCCTGAGCAGCGTTATGGCTGCGCATCGCGGAGCAGGGCGGCGGTGACGCCCTTGGGGTCGCGGAAGAAGTGGGGCGTCCAGAGTCGGTGGAGTTTCCATCCCTGATCTTCGTGGATGCCGGTCCGGAAGACGTCCCACTCGACGGGATCTTGCGCATTAGCGAAGCGGGCGGCATCGCAGAGGACGCCAAGGGTGACCTGTTCGGTCTGCGCGGGATTGCGCAGGGCGACATCGACGAGGAAACCGTCGTTGCCCCAGTAAACGTCGCTGGAGAGGTGGTGGCGGTCGGCCAGGGTCTGGGCGAGCGACTCGGCGAAAAGCGAAGGGGTCTTGGTCGGAAGGGTGCGGACGTGGGGCTGTCCGTTTGTCGAGACCGGTTCGGCGGGCGCATTCTTGTCCTGACTCGCCGCGTCCGGATGATCATAGACCGCTTGCACTTCTTCCGCGTATTTGAGGTAGGCGAAGAGGAGCCATCCGCCAGTCGGCGCCTGACCGCCGGGGATGGGTGGGAGGGCGCGATAGACGTCCGGTGGGATCGACGTCACCAGGTGGACCGCCTCGCGGGCGCGAGTGACGAGCACGTTGAGGCGGCGTCCGCCACCGGCGCGACCCAATGGGCCGAAACGACGATAAAACCGGCCGGTTTTATCGGGGCCGTAAGTCGTGCTGATGATCATGTGGTCGCGCTCGTCGCCCTGCACGTTTTCCAGGTTCTTGACGAAGAGACCTTCGAATGAGCCCTTGCCTTGGCGCGTGCGCGCTTCGGCCAGCTTCTTCGCGAAGCGATCATCCTCAGCCGCGAGGGCTTCGAGCTTCTCGACGATCAGGTCGCGCTGCTGGAGATTGAAACAGGCGATACCGATCGACGGCGTCTCCTTTCCCTTGAGCAGGTCCTGGACGATCTCGACGACCTTGAGCGCCTCGGCGTCGTTCTCGCGCTTGTCGTAGACGCCGTCGGCGCGGTGAAGGATGAGCGGAGCGCCGGGCGGCTTGTTCGACGGGTGGCCGGGGATCGCCTGGAGGCGGCTGCCGTAGAAATGCTGGTTTGAAAACTCGATCAGTTCTGCACTGCGCGAGCGGTAATGGACGTCGAGGTAGCACTGCTCAATCTCGATGTTGAGCGCCGCGCCGAGCAGGTCCTCGATCTCCCCCTGTTGCGATTCGAAGAGCTGCTGGTCGGTTTCGATCTCGTCGTCGTCGCTCTGGGCGACGGCGGATTCGAAGAAGCGGGTCGGGGGGAGTTGCTTCGGGTCGCCGGCGATGACGACGCGCTGGCCACGGGTGAGGACGGGGAGGGTCTCTTCGAGGCGGCATTGCGATGCCTCGTCGAAGATGACGACGGAGAAAACCTCTTTACGGGCGAAGAGCTGGGCGACGGTTTCTGGGCTGGCCATCCAGACCGGGCAGACGTCGAAGAGGGGATCGCCCCCTTCGGTCTTCTGGCCGGCGGCCAAGACCTGGCGGAGGCGCATGGCGCGCTCGCCGCGCATGGTGAGGCGTCGCTTCAGCTCCGCCCCCAGCGGCCCGAGGCGCGATCCAGTGGCGGCGAGGAGCCGCTCCTTCTGGCGGCTGACCCACTGGTGAAGGATAACCTCGCGGACGAGGCTGCGCTTCTTATCTTCGAGCTTGCGATAGCGGTCGAACGCGCCGGAGATGCGCTGCCCATCGATGTTCTGCAGGCGCGGATCGGCGGCGAGACGGCGGGTGATCTCGGCGGCGAGCGCAGCCTTGCGGAGCGCGCCCGCGGCGGCGGGAGGATCGAGAGGCTCCTTGGCGAGATGCGCGAGAGCGTCGCGGACGCCCGCGGGGAGCTTCGCCAGTGCGGCGCGGATGCGCAGGATACTCTCGACGTCCGCCACGCGATTGGAAAGGGGTTCGATGGTCGGATGGGCGACGCCGCCATTGCGCAGAATCGTGTCGAACTGCGCCAGCCACTCTTTGGCGAAGAGACGCGATGCGGTCAGCGAATCAGTCAAGCTCTGGATCGCAGCGGCGCGAGGCGGGGAAGCGCGCAGGCCCTGGGTTAGGTCAGTGGCGGGGTTCTTGAGGGTATTGATGACGCGCGGAAGTTGCGGCATAAGCGCCGGCGAGGCGCGCACGTGCGCGAGGAGGTCAAGCAGCTCGCGGTGTTCGCTCAGCGTGCGATCGAGCGATTCATCCGAGAGTAGGCCGGGCGCGGCGGGGGTTTCGTAGAGCTCGCAATGAAGGGCTTGTAAGGCGAGGCGCGAGCGCAGGCCTGCGAGAAACTGTTTGAGTCGCGTGGCCGCTTCGGATGCGAGGGGGAAGCCGTATTTCGCGAGAACAGCGCGCGCGGCGGTTTTTGTTTTGAATTGCAGGAAGGCGTACCACTTCGACGCGATTCCGAGGTAGCCCTCGAGGGCGCCCAACTGCTGGGCGAGATCGGCCATGCCGGGGAGTCGGTCGCGCGCGGTCATGGCCAGCTCGGTGTCAAGCGGAGCGGAGCGAAGGGCTTGCAGTTGTGGATCGACGTCGCTGAGTTTCCTTCGTGTTCGCGCTTGTGTGGGTTCGTCCTTGTCGGCCCAGCGGGTGCGAACCTCGGTGGTGACGTGTTCGAGCGCGTCGGTGATGCGATTGGCGAGATTGACGCGGGCGTCGGCTTGTTGCTTGAGGTCCAGGCCAGGCGCGAACGGGGGAATGGCGGGATCGATGGTGGCGTCGGCGGCGGAGGCTGCATCGACGCATTGGCGCGTTGCCTCGCGCCATTTATCCATCGGCACGGCGATCAAGGCGGCAAGCTCGATGCCGGCGGCGTCGCGCCAGGGGTTGGTGCACCATTCGACCTTTGCGGCCCGGGCCAGCGTTTCGTCGATCAGGTGGGCATGTTGATCGAGGTCGTCCAGCGCGATGGAATCGCCTTTTCCCTCCAGGCGCGCGACTTCGCTCGAATCCGGCAACGCCAGCCATTTACCGACGAGTTGGTGAAACGAGTCGGCGGCGTCGGCTTTCATCAGGGCGTCCCAGTAGTCGGTCAGCTCGCCGTGAAGTTCCTGAAGCTCAGTGTCCACCTTGGCGAGTTGCTTCTGGGCCTTTTCATCGGTGATGGTTTCGGCGAGCACTTCAAGCTGCTCGCGGATGCCGCGGTACAGGTCACGCTGGTCGCGCTGGGGGTCGTGGATGATCGCGACAAGGCGGCCCAGGCCCATGTGTTCGAGGCGGTTGGCGACGACGTCGAGGGCCGTTCGCTTGTCGGAGACGAGCAGAACGCGCTCGCCGCGCGAGAGGTGGTCGCCGACGATGTTGGTGATCGTCTGACTCTTGCCGGTGCCGGGCGGGCCGTGGATGACCAGGCCGCGCGCGGTGCGGGCGAGCTTGACGGCGCGCGATTGGCAGGGGTCGGCCTGGGCGATCAAGCGCTCTTCTGCGAAGGTGCGGGTCGTATGCCCGACCCGTTGCGCCGGTGCGGGTTCTTCGGTGGACGGTTCGCGCGGGGCATCAAGGCTGACGTTCGATTGGATGAAACTGGTGACCGGTCCGGAAAGCGGCTCGCCGGCCGACATCGCCTGCATGTCCCGTAAAAGACCCTGATTGGCCATCGGGAACAGGCCAAGCACGGCGGAGAGGAGGAGGGTGGGTTTATCCTCGGCGTCTTCGGCGCGCGGAGCAGGGGAAAGAGTGAATGATGGAATGGGCGTGGGAACCGAGTTTTGCGTATTGGCTGCCGAATCCTGAGCGGGGGATGGCGGCGCGGGCGGCGGCGGAACGAACAGATCCGGAACGGCGATCTCCATCGCCCCACAAACATTTCGCACCAGTTCCGAGATCTCCCGCCAGGGATCGCAGCCTTCTTCGTCCGCAAACAGGTCGGTCGTCAGCGACTTGCCCGTCTGCTGTTCCAGCCACGCAAGCAGGGCGGTGTTGGGCGTGACGCGATCGACCCCTTCGCCCTTGCACGCGATCACAACGCCCGGCGCGGCGCCGCTCTTAATCACGACGCTTACCGGGATGAACGCGATCGGCGCGATGATCCGGCGGGTGGCCCCTCGCTGCCGTCCACCTGCCGCACCCGGCGGGAGGGAAAGCAGCGGGAAGCCGATGTTCAGCACGTGTACGCCCGTATCCTGCTCGTAGGTTTTGGCGTCTTCGGCAATGCCGCGCAGCTTGCCGAGCAGGGAAAGTTGATCGGCCCAGGATTGGCGCGCGGCCTTCTCTTCAGGGCTCACTTGCTCATCGAGGCGATCGTCGTCGTCATCATCAGCGGCGCGGCGGGGCGCAGTAAGGCGACCGGTAAACTTCGCGGTTTCATCCGGGCCGAGCAGTTTGCGGAACGCCTCTTCAGGCGCGAGGTCCTTAAACTTAGACAACTGGCTCCAATCGACGCGCTGGCGGCTGGAGTGCGGGCGGCAGTTGAGGCTCGGGCCATTTACCAGGGCCGCGAACAACCGCTCGAGCATTTTCGTGAGAATCCGATTCGTTCCAGATGCCATCCGTGCAACCTCCAAACGACAAAGCCCGACACTGTAACGCGGCAGCGGGATCTGTTCGAGGCTGAGAAAGTGTTTCAATGGCGAAAGACATAGGCAGACAAGAATGTTCGCCCCACCAAAGAGTCTCACTTCTCGCTGCTCGCTTCCCGCTTCTTCTTTTACTACACTTCCGCCCCGCGAAAAGGAGCAGAACGATGATCAATGTCGGCGTGATCGGGTTGGGCATGATGGGACAGACGCACCTGGACGTCTACGCCAAGCGCAGCGACGTCAAAGTGGTGGCCATTTCGGATCGCGATCCGGCGCGGCTTTCGGGCAAAGTGCGGGCGGCGGGTAATGTCGAAGGGCAGGCGCAAGGCGCTTTCGACCTGTCGCAGGCCAAGGCATACGAGGAGGGGATGGACCTGATCAAGGACAAGTCGGTAGACCTGGTCGACATCTGCCTAGCAACGCCGCTGCACGTGGAGTACGCGATCGCGGCACTGAAAAGGGGTAAGCACGTGCTGGTCGAGAAACCGCTGGCGCGAACGGCAAAGGACGCACAGAAGCTGGCGAAAGTGGCCGCCAAGTCGAAGGGTCTGGCGATGTGCGCGATGTGCATGCGCTTCTGGCCGGGTTGGACGTGGCTGAAGGAAGCGGTGGAGAAGCAGACGTACGGCCCGGTGCGCTCTGCATCCTTCAAGCGCCTCGCAACGATGCCGCCCGGCGGGTTTTACGCCAACGGCGAACTCTCCGGCGGCGCAATCCTCGACCTGCACCTGCACGACGCAGACTTCGTCCAGTTCGTCTTTGGCCCGCCCGCCGCCGTCTTCAGTCGCGGTTACAGCAAGACCAGCGGTGCGATTGATCACGTTTTCACGCAGTATCTTTACGAAGCAGATGGCGCTGCGCCGCTGATCACCGCTGAGGGGACCTGGGCGATGGCTGCCCCGTATGAATTCCGCATGCAGTACGCCGCAAACTTCGATCGCGCGACCGCGGTGTTCGACCTGCTCTCGCCGACGCCGCTGGTGCTCTATCGTGACGGGCAGAAGGAGACGATCCCGCTGGGCACGGCGCTGGGGTATGAGCTGGAGATCGCTTATTTCCTCGACTGCATCGCCAGAGGCGAGCCGCCGACGACCGTGACACTCGATGACGCCGCCAATGCGATCAAGTTGATCGAAGCCGAGGCGAAAAGCGTCGAGACCGGGAAGATCGTGCGCCTGAAGTAGCGCGGGGCATCATCGTTACGCGATTCTACCTTGCAATTCTTCGGGAACTTTCCGCACGCGCGGTCGTCTATCCCACCAGTTCCACGATCCCAGAGGAGTTGATATGCGACTTGCGAAGACGGTGCGCGCCGCGGGCGCGATGGCGGTGGTTTGCGTCGGCCTGATCATGACCGTTCACGGCGAAGATCCCAAACCCGCCGCGCCTCCGGCGATTAACTTGGGCGGCGCCGATCGGTTCCTCACCTACGTCGCCACCGATAAACCGATCTACCGTCCCGGTGAAAAGCTCTACGTTCGCGCGTCGCTGCTACACGCCGACAAGCATTCGCCCAGCGCCGAGGGCGCCGTCTCGATGGTCGAAGTCACCGGCCCCAAGGGCGACACGGTCGCCTCGGGCATGGTCAACCCGCAGGACGGCGTCTGCGGCTTTTCATGGGACATCCCCGCCGCAACGCCCGGCGGCGAATACACCGTCAAGGTCTCCCACCCCTACACCGGCCACGCGCCGGGCATTCGCAAGTTCGACGTTCGCGCCTATCGCGCCCCGCGTCTCAAGTCGCAGATCGTCTTCGTCCGCGACGGCTACGGCCCCGGCGACACCGTCTCGGCTTCCGTCCATGTCGATCGCGCGGAAGGTGGCATCCCCGCCAATGCCAAGGTAAATGCCATCGCCCGCCTCGACGGCGCGGAAATCGCGAACGCTACCACTACGATCGACGACAAGGGCAACGCGTCCGCCCGCTTCCAACTCCCCGCTGCCATCGCCCGCGGCGAAGGCTCGCTTGCCTTCGTCATCGAAGACGGCGGCGTTCTCGAAACCGCTTCGAAGACGATTCCCATCCTGCTCCAAACCGTCGACCTCGCCATCTATCCGGAAGGCGGCGATCTGGTGGCTGGCCTGCCGAATCGCGTCTACCTTGAAGCCTTCACTCCCGCCAAAAAGCCTGCCGATCTCATGGGCGTTATCGTCGACGGCAAAGGCGTGGATGTCGCCTCGTTCGCGACCGCGCACGAAGGCCGCGGACGTTTCTCCTTCACGCCCGCAAAGGGCGAGAAGTACACGCTCAAGATCAACCAACCCGCTGGCATCAAGACGACCTACCCGCTGCCCGAGGTGAAGGAATCCGGCGTCGTGCTAGCGACGGTGGAAGATGCCGTCGCAGCCGATGCGCCCGTTCGCCTCACGCTCGCGACGACGGTGAAAGACGCCAAATACAAGGTCACGCTCTCGAAGCGTGAGACCCCGGTCGCCGAGCAGACCGTTGATTTCAAAGCCATCGATTTCGACGCCGCCGATCCCAACCGGCATCTTGCGATCGTGAACCTCAAGCCGACCACCACTGCCGACGGCGTCCTCATCGCCACCGTCTGGGACGAATCCGGCAAGACTCCGTTGGCCGAGCGGCTCGTCTTCCGCAAACCCGCCAAGTCGATCAAGATCGACGTTAAGCCGGACAAAGCCAGCTATATCCCCGGCGAATCCGTCAAACTTACCGTCACCACTACCGACGCCGACGGCAAACCCGTCTCCGCAGTCGTCGGCGTCACCGTCACCGATGATTCAGTCCTCGAGATGATCGAAAAGCGCGAGCAGGCGCCGCACCTGCCCGTGATGGTGTTGCTCGAATCGGACGTGAAGGACCTGGCCGACGCGCACGTTTACCTCGACGAAGCCAATCCCAAGGCGCCGCTCGCAACCGACCTGCTGCTGGGCACGCAAGGTTGGCGTCGCTTTGCGGTGGTCAAGACTGAAGATTTCATCGGCCAGTATGGTGATGCCGCCCGCCGCGTATTGGCGATGCGCGTGGTGACCGAACAAGAGCTGACGAAAACTCGCTCCGGCGCCGTTGCTATGGACGGGGTCGATTTGTTCGCAGTTCGGCACGTCGCCGTCCAGGCTCCACTCGCGCCCGAAGCGGCACCGGCGAAGCATCCCGTCGCATTGGGCGTGCCCGTAGCCGCCGTCGCTCCCCCCGCCCCCGTCGCCGCAGCCCTGCCGGCCGATTTTATGGATTTGCCCGCGGCCAAGGCGGAGGGGCAGGCCAACGGCCCGGTCGCTGCACAGGGACGGCTGGCCATGCGCCGGCAGAACGATGAGCCGCGCGCCGACGACCGGCTGCGCAAGCGTCTTGACGAAGCTGGCGACCGCGAGATGAAGCAGAAGAACGTCCTAGGAGGAGGCGGTGGCCGCGCCTTCGCTTCGCAGCCGGCACAAATGCGCCAGGATTTCGTCCTCGTCCGCGAGTACGTCCACGCCCTCCGCGAAGGCCGCCGTCCCAACGACCGCGCCGACTTCACCGAGACCCTCTACTGGAACGCCGGCGTCAAGACCGATGAGAAAACCGGGACGGGGACGGTTTCCTTCGCCACCAGCGACGCCGTCACGGCCTTCCGAGTGTTCGGCGATGCCTTCGATAAGGACGGCGCGCTCGGCTCCTCCTCCAGCACGATCCAATCCGTCCAGCCGTTCTACGCCGAAATCAAAATGCCGCTCGAAGTGACCCAGGGCGACGAGATCCGCCTCCCAGTCACGCTAATCAACGGCACCAGCGATGCGCACATCTCTTCCGCCCTGAATCCTGTCGGCCCCAAGGGCATCCGCTTCGGCCCGATCAAGCCGACTACGGTCAATCCCGGCGATCGTCTGCGGCAACTGCTCTATGTCGGCATCGACGATGTCGCCGGCACGTTCGACATCGCGATCAACGCCGGTTCCGACGAATACACCGACAAGGTCACCCGCAAGCTCAAGGTCATGGCGCGCGGCTTCCCGATCGAGTTCGCCCGCGGCGGCATGGTCGGCCCCGACGGCGCGGTCTCTTACGTCATCGAAATCCCCGCAGACGTCGTCTCCGGCAGCGTCAAGTCCGACCTCGCCCTCTACCCCACGCCGCTCGCCAACATGACCCAGGCGCTCGAAGCCCTCATCCAGTCCCCCTGCGGCTGCTTCGAGCAAACCAGTTCCACCACCTACCCGCTCGTCATGGCCCAGCAATACTTCACCAGCCACCAGGGCGTAGATCCCAAGCTGATCGAGCGCAGCCGCACGCTCCTCGATGAAGGTTACAAGCGCCTGATCGGCTTCGAGTGCAAAACCACTAAAGGCTACGAATGGTTCGGCGCCGATCCCGGCCATGACGCGCTTAGCGCCTACGGTTTGCTCGAATTCACCGACATGGCGATCGTCCGCGAGGTCGATCCGCGCATGCTCAAGGACACGCGCGATTTCGTCTTGAACGCCCGCGACGGCAAAGGCGGCTACAAGCGCCTGACCCACACGCTGCATACCTGGATCGCCGACCCCGAATGCTCCAACGGCTACAACACCTGGGCGCTACTCGAATGCCGAACCGACCCGAAACAACTCGCAGCCGAAGTCGGCTGGATCAAGGAGAACATCGCCAACAGCAAAAACAGTTACGCCCTGGCGCTCGCCGCCAATGTCATGGCCCTCGCGGGGGACAACGGTTCGGCGAAATCGTTCATGGACAAACTAGCCGCAAAACAGATCGACACCGGCCTGGTCGATGGCGCAACGACCTCCGTCATCGGCTCCGGCGGTGACGCCCTTCAGATCGAAACCACCGCCTTGGCGACCCTCGCCTGGATGCGCGATCCCAACTATGCCGGCAATGTCGAAAAGGCCATGAAGTGGCTCTGTGAAACCTGCAAGGCCGGCCGATTCGGTTCCACCCAATCCACCATCCTCGCCCTCCGCGCCATCGTCACCTACGACAAACTCCGCAGCCACCCCAAGGCCCCCGGCACGCTTCAAGTCACCGTCGATGGCCACGCGATGGGCTCCGCCATCGCCTTCGACGAAAAATCCCAGGGCGCCATCAAGCTCCAGGACATCAGCGAAATGCTCTCCGCCGGCAAGCACACCATCGTCCTGACGATGGACAAGGGCGCGAGCATGCCCTTTTCCGTAGCCGTCAAATACAACACGCTCAAGCCATCAAATTCCGACGCCTGCAAAGTGACGCTCGAAACCAAACTGAACGACAAGGAAGTCACCGAAGGTTCCCTCACCGAGGCCGCCGTCACCGTCATCAACAAGGATAAGGAAACCATCCCCACGCCGATCGCCATCATCGGCATCCCCGGCGGCTTGGAAGTCCGTCACGACCAACTCAAGGAACTGGTGAAGTCAAAGAAGATCGCCGCCTACGAAGTCATCGGTCGCGAAGTCGTCCTCTACTGGCGCTCGCTCGCTCCCAACGAAAAGGTCGAGGTGCCCCTGAGTCTGACCGCCGCCATCCCCGGTCACTACACCGCCCCCGCCAGCCGCGCGTACCTCTACTACACCGATGAGCACAAGACCTGGACCGACCCGCTGGCCGTGACGATTAAGCCGAAGTCAGAATAGACGCGGCACCTGCCACGCAAAATCACCCCACGTTCAACGCGGTCCCTCGCCCCGCCGCCGCCAGCGTCCCCATCTGCGAGCTGGGCGTATGCACCACCAGCACATCCCCCGCCAGCACCACCGTCTTCGACTCCGCCGGCAACTGAATCGGCCCGCTCGCCGGCGTGCGCGCCAGGATCTTGCAGCAATACCCGCGCTCCACCTCTTCCACCCGCTTTCCCGCCAGTTCGCTCCCTGCTTCCACCTGCAGTTCCGCCGACACGTGCGGGATCCCCGCGATCAGGCTCGACGACAGCGCCTTGCTCCCCAGCGACATCGCCGCCACCATCGGCGCCGCCAGCGTACTGGCGCTGAACGCCACGTCCACCAGAAACGCATTGGCGATCTTCGACGCGATCGACTGATCGAACAACCCCATCACCACGCGGATATCGGGGTTCAACCGTCGCGAATCCAGCGCTACTTCCAGGTTGCCCATGTCGTCGTTCGTCGCGATCACCACCGCCCGCGCGTGGGAGATGCCGGCGCTCACCAGCACCGCATCATCCTTCATGTCCCCCACCAGGATCGGCGCGCCAAGCTGCCGGGCCTGCGGCAGGAAGCGGCCGTCCTCCGCCTTCTCAACCCCCACCACCGGCACGCGCGCCGAGACCAGTTCCTCGATCACGCGAATCCCCAGCCGCCCGATCCCGCACACCACCACGTGATCCCGGTAAGTCGAAGCCATCACGCGCATCCACTCCTTCTCCCCGCGACGTTTCGAAGCCATCAACAGCGCCAGCCGCACCACCCCTTCGCCGATCAGCACGAACCCCACCACCGGGTAAAATCCGCACAGCAGGTTGAGATACCACGTCGTAGGCGGCGCATTGATCGGCTGCGCTAACATCGCCATCCACGTCGCGAACAACGCATTCAAAAACGTCAGCGGGTGCTTTTCATCGAACTCGCCCGGCGTCTTGAGGTACAAAAACGTCCCCACCGCCAGCACCAGCACGAGCGCCGAGAGCGTCCAACGAAATTCGAACAGGATCGCCCGGAGATAAAGCAACCCGGTGCGAACCCGCCGAAGGATGGGCATGGGCGCAGCGGTCACTTCGCCTGGTTCCAGTAGATCCGCACGTTTCCCGTCTTTCGCCCCACCGCCACGATGTCCGGCTTGCCGTCCCCGTTCAGGTCCGCCACCGTCAGATCCTCCACCGCCACCCCGCCCGGGTCCAACTCCGCCTTGTCCCACTTCTCCCCGTTCGGGTCGGTTGCCTTGTAAACCCGCACGCCCGACTGAGCCTTCCCCGCCAGCGGATCGCGCACCCCAATCACCAATTCCTCATCGCCGTCGGCGTCCAGATCCGAGCACGTCACCGCATGCCCCCAGAGCAACTGGTTATCCAGTACCCGCCGCGTCCAATCCTTCTTCCCCGGCGGCTGCGTGTAGACGACCACCTGGTTCCCGTGCCACGGCTCGATCGTTGCGATGTAGCGCGTGCCGCTCTTCAGCTTTCCCAGTTTGATCTCGCTCGATCCGCGATTCTTCTTCGGGTCTGCCTGATCTCCCTCGCCCAGGTGGGCGATAGTCCACTTTCCATCTGCCTTGGTCGCCAGGCTCACCCCCTCATAGCTCGCCACCAGAATCTCCGGCCCCGCGCCGCCCGAAACGTTGATCACCTGGAAATTATGCGGCACGTGCAACGCATCGGTAATTAATTCCGTAGGCCACTCCGCCTGCGTCGGATCCGCCGGGATTCGCCGAATCTGCATCTTCACCCCCGCCTCCGACCAGTTCTTCGCAGCGCTCGACCCCGCCCCCGTCAGCGGCACCGTGATCAAAACTTTCTTCCCGTTCCCATCCAGATCCGCCCACCGCATCCGATGCAGCGTCGGCTCCTCATACTTGATCGCGTGCATCGTCCACGGCTCATCCAGGCTCTTCCCGCGGCTATACCATTGCAGCGTCGATGCATCCCCCGGCCCCGTCTTTCCCGGCTTCCATCCCGCCCCCAGCGCCAGGTCCACCTTGCCGTCGCCGTCGATGTCGTACGCATCGAGGCAGACGTTATCCAGCGCGGTCTGCCCCTCCATCACCGTGTGCAGTTTCCACGTCGGGTTCTCGAACCAGATCACCCGCTCTTTGTCTACCACCACGATGTCAGGCTTGCCGTCGCCGTTGATATCGACCACGCTGACGGCGTAGCCGATCTTCAGCGTCTTATCGATCTCCTGAGTTTTGAAACTGGGGAGGGCCATGACCGGACAGGTCAGAAAAAGGACCGTGACGACCAGCAAAGCGGTTGGAACCCAGCGCATGCAGCCTCCGTGAAATGTTGAGGCTCATGCTACCGAGATTGGATCGAAGTTGCACCGCGCCGAAGCCCTAGCGCCCGCCCCGGCTTCTTCGTCGCGCCATCATCGGCAGCAGCAGAGTCGCCAGAGCCAGGCCTCCCGGCTCCGGGACGTTATAAGTAACGCTTAAGGCCGGCTGCACGGCCGGGTCGAAGTTTTCGCGAGTATCGAAGCGATACGACGTCACCGGAATCGACTCGTTCCCGATCAATTCCCACCCGAAATTCGTCGCCGAATTGCCCACCCACCCCTGCACGTCCGCCACCATGCCCGCACCGGACCACGTCTCCGATCCGGTTCCGCTCCTTGATGAAACCGCGCTTGCGCCCGAAACAAAGTCGCCCCCCGGGTTCGTCCAGTTCACCGAGCTGTAAATAGCATGCTTCCACGTCGCGTCATTCGGGGTGGAAAACGCGCCCGAACCGCCGGGATCGCCTGAGTTGGAGGTCCCCTCCCCCCAGTTGCGGCTTACGCGATGAAGCTCTACGTTTGTCGCGGTCGGGGAAGCGGTCTTGGAGACGTTCAACGTCAGCGTCACCTGAACGATCGTCGCCCCCGCCGGAATGGACGACAGGTTAAACGCGATCAATCCGCGCCGGATTGAAGCACCAGGCGACTGCGCCGTTCGTCCCGCAAACAGATGCGGCCCCACCCCGTCGCTTAGAGTGCCGTTCGCGTCTTCATAAAGTGTATTGTCTTTGCTCGCCGGCAGAGAAACCGTCACCGGCGCCGCCCAAACCGCCGCCGCCGGGCAGCAAAACAGCACCCCGCATATTCCCAAACATCGCATCTCCACGCAGCCTCCTCGATCCGGTGAACTCCACTCTCCCAAGGCACTTATACGCACCGCCCCCCGCCATCTGCAACCCAATTCGGGAATCTCATATTCCCGCATTCTCAAGAAAACCGCAGGGCGAGCTCCAGCGCATCGATAAATGCCTCATTCGTCTCCAGTCCATCTGGATGCGCAAGCGCCTCCGCGCGGTTCAGCCACAGGACCTCTTCCACTTCCAGCGGGTCTGGCTGCATTGATCCCGGTTCCAACTCTGCCGCCCAGCCGAAGATACGGATCGGCCCCTTCCCAAACTCGCATTCCCACACCGCTTTGACCGGCTTCACCGTAATCCCCAGTTCTTCCCGCGCCTCCCGCACGCACGCCGCCGCCTGCGTCTCCCCCACGTTTATACCCCCGCCCGGGAAACAGACCCGCCGCGGCAGGGGCACGTGGCGGCTCCGTCGGATCATTAGAAACCGCCCATCTTCGCGCTGGCACCCGAATACCACCCCGTGCACCCGCCCGTCTTCCTGAATTTCATGCGGCATGCCGTTCCACACCCTCGCCCGTCAAAACTGTCATCGCCTCTCCGATCGTTCTGGCGAGGTTGAACCCGTCCCTGACGAGTCGCCCGGCGACCCATATCGATACTCTGAATCCCACGAAGGCGGCGCCGGCGCAATCGGCGCACCGGGTGTGGTAGGCATCGGCACCATCGGCGCCCGCGGGGAATATCGCTTTGACGATCCCGGCGAAGCGTTGCTCCGCAGCGGTATCGGCGGACTAGACGGCGGTGGGGGCGGCACGATGAACGGCGTATTCACCTCAGGCGGCAAGGTCGGAATCGTCGGCGACTCATATCGCACCGCCCCGGATCGCGGTGTCGTCCGTACTGGCCGCATCACTGCATGATAGTTCACAAAACAGACCAGCCCCGCCGCGGCGAAGATCGCGAAAACCCCCGCCCCGCCACCCCCCGACGACCGCACCACTGGCTTGGCCGGCTTCGCCGCCTTCGTCTGACGAGGGTTGTGCAGCGTCGTCGAACGATTCGCTTGAACCGGCGGCAACGGCGGAATCATCCCCGGCAGGATCTGCGCCCGCCACACGATGGCGCAACCGCATCGCCGGCAAAACCGCGAGAAGTCAGGAATCTCTCTGGCACAACGCGGGCAGCGGATCATCTCCATGCCACACCTCGGTACGACGTCCCCCCATCATAGGACCACACCGCCCGCCCATGCAACGCTTTTCATTCCCCGCTCACAACAACCTGCTCGCTTGACGCAGTTTCCGCCGGCAATCCCACCAGCCGGCGATCCAGACTCGGCATCAACAGCTCCAGCGGCGTGCGCTTGTGGCGATACCCGATCCACACCGTCCACAGCAGCAGCAGAAACGCCGCCGTGATGTTCTGCCACGAGAAGAAATCCCACCCGTACGGGTTCATCCACCAACTCCCCGGCCCCGACCGAAACGGCCACCAGTAACAGAGCCCCCAGTCGCGCCCCGAACCCCAATAATCCATCAACAGGTGCAGATGAAACAAGCCGCAGTACGCAACGAACCCCAGCACTCGCCGCGTAGAGAAAATCGCCAGCACCGTCGAAGCGATCAGAGCGAAGAGCAGGTTGTGCCCCAGGACATGGTGAAACTGCGTGTACCAGTGCTCCGATACGATGATCCCCAACCCATCCACGTCAGGCGCCGACGCCGCGATCATGCAGAACAACCGCTCCCGCGCCGTCAGCGGAAGCAGGTTCCCGATGCACCAGCCTGACATGATATGGGTCTGTACGTGCAAGCGATGGTCACGCCTTTTGCGCGTCGTCGTTCTCGTCCGGCGGCTGCACCGGCGCCACCCCGTCCGTCATCCAGCAATCCTTCAGCGCCCCCTCCTTCTGCCGCGACAACTGCCACACGAAATACGCCGCCCGCCCGTTCGCATCCACCACCAGCACGTAAGCCGCCGCCCGGTCGTCCTTGCGCTCCACCTTCCCCACCTTGGCCGACTGATGATTGATCAGCGCCCGGTATGCTGGATTCTTCACCATCGGGATAAACCGCTCGACCGGCCCCGTCACCGCCTGATTCGCCGGCGAAGCGAACTTAAACGTGGTGCGAATGCCATCGTCGTTCGCGTTGTTATCCTTCAACGCATCCAGCACCGCCCGCATCACCTGCTCTGGCGACAGCGCCGGATCAGGCTCCTTCGCCACCGGCCGCGTCACCGGCTTGTCCGCCGGAAAGGCGATGGATGCCAATAGGCCAAGGATCAGCAGTGCAATGATCGCCGGTAGAGTGACGAAAGGACTATTCATTTGAAACTCACGACGCGCGGGTGAGCTTTGTGTAGGACTGATCCAAAAACGCGATTTGCGCCGCATCGGCCAATTGCTTCAGGCGATCGGTTATCTCGGCCAATCGACTGCCATCCACGATCGTCGCCAACTCCTTGTCCGATCCGTCGGCGAAGTGAAACATGTAGTTTCCACCGCCCGCATGCACAACCCGGTCGATCCGATCGTGAGATGCCAGCAGGTCCTGAATTCGGCTCCAGAATGTCTGTACGCGCACGTAGTCGGGAGCCGTCTCCGCGATAAAGATGAACTCTTTCAAGGCCGACGAGGCATCGTCGCTCGGAACAAAGGTAATGGCAAAGCCCCTCCGCTCCTGATCGAAGAAAATGCAGTCAACCAACGGCGGATCGTAAAGTCGATCCTCTGGGTCAAGAGGCAATTCGATCGGATCATTCATCACTGTCCTCGATCGGATAGGCGTGGATGTGGCGTCCATCGCACACGATGCGAATTGTATGCACCTTATGACCCTTCGCCAATCCAATTTCTCGCGTGTCTACGACGTCGAGCGGGTTCGGACTTTGCGCCTTCGATGTCCAACCCGCGAGGATGACCTCGGATTCGATTCGATCAACCAGCGATTCCAACGTCCAGAAGGCTAAGAATTTACTTCCCCATACCTTTCCTGTCCGTTCCTTAAGCTTCTTAGGATTGAGTTTGCTCAACGGCTCCGACCACTCGTGCTTTTTGCGGCGAATGATCTGGAGTCCATTCTCTAGGGCCCTCAGCACGCCCCCGTCCGCCACGCGGTTCAGGTCAACCTTGGCCATGATTGCACCTGCCCGTCACCACCTCACGCCATGTGCCGGATCATCTCACTAGCGAACTCCGAGCACTTGATCTCCTTCGCCCCTTCCATCTGCCGCGCAAAGTCGTACGTCACCGTCTTCGCCCCGATCGCCTTGTCCAACCCCTTGATGATCAGGTCCGCCGCCTCCTGCCACCCCATGTATTCGAACATCATGTGCCCCGACAGGATCACGCTCCCCGGATTCACCTTGTCCTGATTCGCATATTTAGGCGCCGTGCCATGCGTGGCTTCGAAGATCGCATGACCGCTGATGTAGTTGATGTTCCCACCCGGCGCGATGCCGATGCCGCCCACCTGCGCCGCCAGCGCGTCGCTCAGATAATCGCCGTTCAAATTAAGCGTCGCGATCACGTCGAAATCTTCCGGCCGCGTCAGCACCTGCTGCAGCGTGATATCGGCAATCGCGTCCTTAATGACCAGCCCCGCGCCAGCGCGCCCTTCGGGAATCCTGCACCAGGGCCCGCCGTCAATCTCCACCGCGCCGTAAAACTCCTTGGCGACCCGATATCCCCAGTCGCGAAACCCACCCTCGGTGAATTTCATGATGTTCCCCTTATGCACCAGCGTCACGCTCTTCTGCTTGTGCTTGATCGCGTGGCCGATCGCGCTGTGCACCAGTCGCTCGGTCCCCAGGTAACTGACCGGCTTGATTCCGATGCCGACCTCCACGCCCACCTCGCGCTTGGGCGCGCCGATCGTCTCGAGCTGTGCCTGCCAACCCTGCGCCGCGTCCTTCGTCCCAAACCGGATCTTCTTGAAATCCTTCGGAAATTCCTTCGCGATAAAGTCCAGGATCTTCTGCGCCTCCGCGCTCCCCGCCGCATATTCGATCCCCGCGTAAATGTCTTCCGTGTTCTCGCGGAAGATCGTCATGTTCACCTTCTCCGGATGCTTCACCGGCGACGGCACGCCCGTGAACCACCGCACCGGCCGCAGGCAGACATACAGGTCAAGCATCTGCCGCAGCGCCACGTTCAGCGATCGAATCCCGCCCCCCACCGGCGTGGTCAGCGGCCCCTTGATCCCCACCAGAAATTCCTGGAACGCCGCCACCGTGTCGTCCGGCAGCCAGTTGTTGAACCGCTTGAACGCCTTCTCCCCCGCAAACACTTCCATCCACGCGATCTTCCGCTTCCCCTTGTAAGCCTTCTCCACCGCCGCATCGAACACGCGCACGCTGGCCTTCCAGATATCAGGCCCCGTCCCGTCCCCTTCGATGAACGGCAGGATCGGATGATCCGGCACATTGAGCTTGCCGGCCTTGATCGTAATCGACTGGCCATTGGCGGGAACAGTGACGTCTTTAAAACTTGGCATGGCTAGGTTCCTGTGTGGGTCAAATGAAGTCGCGCGTCGAAAAATAAAGGGGCAGGGGGGTGAAGTCAAACGCGCCTTGATTTGCTATAGATTCAATCAACTTCACTGCGAAAGGACCTCATGCCCCCCTGGCTCCCCTTCGTTCTCATCGGCGTTGCAGTCGGCGTCATCGGTGGCATGCTCGGCATCGGTGGCGGCGTGCTCGTCATCCCCGCGCTCGTCTTCCTCTTCGGCTTTCCGCACAAGGTCGCCGTCGGCACCAGCCTCGCCATGCTCCTGCCCCCGATCGGGGTTTTCGCCATCATGCCTTACTGGCGCGACGGCAACGTCAACATAAAGGTCGCCATACTCCTCGCCGCCGGATTTGCCGTCGGCGGTTATTTCGGCGGCTGGTTCGCCAACCGCCACTTCATCTCCGAACGTTTTCTCCGTGTGATGTTCGCCTTCTTCATGCTCTACGTCGCCGGCAACATGCTCTTCCGAAGCGAAGACCGCGTCCGCGCCGCCATGAAGACGATCCTGATCATGCTCATCTTCGCCTTAACCTACGCCGGCGCTCGGTTGCTCGGGCGACGACTCGAAACCAAACTAAACCTCTCCGAAACCTACCGCGCCAAACTCGGCGCGCCCCTCACACCCGATTACGAAATCTAAGAACTCTTTTCTTCATCACCCGAATGCCTCTGCAACTCCGACAGCGTGCAGCGCAGCCGAGGATGATCCGGATCGCTTAGATCAAGCTGCGCCCAGGGCACCCGATGCCCCCCGCCAGCCGCCCCTCGCCGCGCCCCCAGTCCGCGCACCAGCGCCAGCGAAACATCGCTGATCGACAACCGCTCCAGCAACCCCGCGCGCCCCAGTTCAAAACTCTCGACGACGCATGCCCCCTCACGAACGTGCGCCCGCACCTCCTCAAGCCTCCCCGCGGATCGTCCATTCGCATCCACAACCTTGCGCCCGAGCAACCGCTGCAACCGAACCCGCCGCCCGCGCAAGATCCGCCCCTCCTGTGGTGGAGCGATGGACGCCGCGCTCGCCCCTTCCTTCTCCCTCTTAGATGACTTGAGCGACGGGACGTACTGCACCACGTGCTCCAGCAGCCAATGCTCCCACACCAGCGAACGCGTTTGTTCCGCCTCAATATTCAACGTCGCTTCCACATTCACGCGCACGACGCGCTCCCACCCGATCCGTACTGGCCGCCCGCGCGACAACCCCCATCGCCGCGCCGCCGCGCGCACCCAGCGCCCCACCCGCCGGCTCACCCGACTCGCCGCGACCACGATGCCGCTCTCGATGCATGTCACCCGCGGTGCCTCACCCTCCGCAATGCTCAGCACGATTCCATCCACACGCCCCATCGGGTCGTGCCGCCGATCCACCAGTTGCTTGTCCAGCACGTCGCGCACCAGGTAAATGGTGTCTCCGCCGCGCACGTCAAGCGTTTCGTAACCCATCCCCGCAATGCTCATGTGAACCTCTCACTTCCCGCACGCGATCACCAGCGGGATCGACACCAGCGCAATCACCGACGCCGTCACGATCACGAAAAACACCATCCCGTTCCCAAGCCGCCCGTTGCGGTGCTCGCCGACGTAGTGCGGGTCGTTCATCAACACCAAAAATGGCAGCACCACCAGTGGCAACACCAGCGCCGTGATCGCCATCGAGTACATCGTCAGCCGCAGCGGGTCCAGCCCCAGCGCGATCGGGATGCACGCCGTGAAGATCAGCACCGTATAAACGCAACTGAACCGAGTCGCATCCTGCGGCCGCAGATTCTCCCCCCAGTTCCATCCAAACCCTTGCGCGTACACATAGGACATATCTAGGCTCAGCTCCAGCGCCGCCCCCAGGCACGCGACGAACAACCCCGCTCCCAGCAGGTAATAGCCCCACATGCCCAGCGGCCCGCTCACCAGCAGCGCGATCTGCTCATACTGGTCGAAGTCGATGTGGAGCGGATAAAGCACCGCCCCCGCCGCGATCAGCACCCCCGCCGAAATCAAACCGCCAAACCCCATCCCCGCCGCGGCGGTGATCCGATTCACCGTCAAATAGCTTTCGTCCCACTCATCCTCAACCACGCCCGATGAATAGAAATTAAAAAGGTAAGGGCTGATCGTCGCCCCCAGAATGCTCACTACTAAAAACCAGTAAGTCGCGCGGTCCTTCGACGGCAAAGTCGGCAGCAACCCCTTCGCCACCCCCGACCAATGCGGGTGCGCCTTGCACGCTGCCACCACGAACACCACCGTGATCAGCCCCAGGAACGAAACCCCATACTCGATCACGCTGAATTTCCCATTCCAAAGCAACAGCCAAACCAGCACCGCCACCGGCAGCGCCCAAACATGAAACGCCACCCCCGTCAGCAGTTGCAACCCCAAACTCGCCCCGCCAATCTCCGAAGCCAGCACCAGGTAATCCACCACCGTTTCTGCCGCCAGTGGGAAGATGAAAAACCCCAGCCCAAACCGGTCCCGCACCGCCGCCGGCAGCGGATGATGACTGATCGCCGCCAGCCGCCCCGACATCTCGATCAGCGCGATAACGCAAAGCGTCCCCAGCGCCACCGGCCACAAAAGCTGATACCCAAACCCCGCCCCCGCCTGCGCCGAGGTGGCGATCGACCCCGCTTCCAGAAACCCGCCGATGCTGGTCACCACCCCCAGCGCCACTTCAAAGTATTTCTTGCCGTTCATCGGTCCCGCCCCTTCGCGACGGTCCGCGCCGCCGCTGCCGGATCGCCGCGCTCCACGGCACCCGATAAGTCGACAATCCGGCGTCGCAGGTCCGACAAGTCCCGCTGCAACGCCTCGCGCCGCGCGTCGCTCGCAGCAACCTTCTCCAGCGCCTCGCCCTGTTCCCCCAGCGCCTTGTCGGCCGACGCCATAATCTGCCGAACGTACTGCCGCGGCACCCGACCCTCACCCCATTGCTCGATCGTCGTGTCCAAGGTAGCTGACCAAGATTCGATCGACTGCCGAACCCGATCCAGCGTCTCAGACGAATCACGATCGCACCCGCAAAGCAACAGCGAGAGCGCCAGCGGCACAATAAGCCGCCCAATGCGAAATCGACGAACTCGTAAACCGGCCGCCATCGCCCGTCACTATGGCCGCCGTGTCCGCTTGATGTCAGCGCGGAAAGTACCAATTGATCGAGCGTCCCGTCTCCCGCACCCTCGATTCCGACGACCGAATCATGGCTCATTACATTTGCTTAACTGCCGTTACAATACAATCGTGGCAAAGGTCTATCTTGAAACGAGTTTCTTCAGCGCATGCGCAACGACGCGGCAGGACGTGCATAGCCAATCGTGGAAGGGACGAAGCCTCAGTTGGCTGAAGACGCAGGCGTCCAAGCACGAACTCTTCATTTCGGCGGAAGTCGTCGCAGAACTGACTGTCCCGACCTACCCGAATCGCGAGGCCGCCCTCGCATTTACCGCTAGTACGCAGATCTTGACGATCGATGAGCAGGTGTTGATTTTGGCACAATTGCTAATTGAACAGAGAGTTATGCCGGGCCCGTTGAAGGGAGACGCGATTCACGTCGCCGTCGCTGCCTATCATGGAATGGAGTATGTCTTAAGCTGGAACGTCAAACACCTGGCGAATCCAAATAAGCGGATTCACCTGGCGCGCGTGTTGATGAACGTTGGACGGGCCGTTCCCTCAATTGTGACACCCGAAGTGCTATGGGACGAGGAATAACTCGATGAGCGAACAAAACTTGATCACGGACGTTCGCACCGCCAAAATCTGGCTCGATGCCCAGGCATCGACATTGGACGAACTGGGAATGCGCCTTCAAGCAGTCGAAGATGCGTATCGAGCGCGAACGGGAGAGTTCGCATCCGTGCCGACGGTACGCCCTGCTGCGATACAGGCCCTCATCGATAATGCTTCCGATGAACCGGGGCGAGATTTGCTCGAAGACCTGCGTCCGGCGTCTTGAATATCTTACGCCTTCTTAAAACTCGCATTCATATCCACCACCGCATCCACCGGCGGCGCCGCCACCTTCTTCTTCCCACCGTGCTTCTTCTCCAGATCCTTCAGCAGCTCATCGAACGCCGCCGCGTCCATCGGCAGCGTTACCGCTTGCCGCGTCACCCCCGCCATCAGCATCGCGTTGCCAATCTCCAGCCCCCGCACGCCGTCCTCCCCCGGCGCGATCAGCGGCTCGTTCTTCAGGATCGCATTCACGAAGTTCTGCGTCACCGTCTTGTGGGATTCCGGGTTGGCCGTTGGGATTGGGATGTCGATTTCCCAGGTCTCGATGTGCGCGAAGGCTTCTTTGCTACGCTCGCGCACCTCCCGGACACCCTTGCGCGTCTGGTAGAACTTCAGCGTGTTGCGTTCGCACACCAGCCGGCCACGGTCGCCCGCAATTTCAAGCCGATCCGTGCCCGGATACTCCCCCGTCCCCGTGACGAAATGTCCGATCGCGCCATTCGGATATTCCAGGATCGCCGACAGCTCATCTTCCACCTCAATCGGATGATGCTTGCCCAAGGAGGCGATCGCTGTGATCCGCTCCGGCATCATCCCCGGCAGCCACTGCATCAGGTCAAGGTTATGCGGGTTCTGGTTAATCAGCACGCCCCCCCCTTCGCCCGCCCAGGTTCCGCGCCAGCCGCCCAGTGCGAAATATGTCCAGGTTCGGAACCAATTCGTGGCGATCCAGGTAATTCGCGAGATCTCACCCAGTTCGCCGTCGTCGATGATCTGCTTGATCTTCAGGTAGAGCGGATTCGTCCGCGTCTGGAACATCAGGGCATACTTGAGGTTCGGGTGCTTCGCATGAAGCGCGTTGGTCTTGCGCGCGTCGCTGACGCGCACCGCCACCGGCTTTTCGCACAGCACGTGCAGGTTTTTCGCGAACGCCGCATCGGTGATCAGCGGATGCTGGTAGTGGGGGGTCGCGATCAGGATCGCGTCGCACGTCCCCGACGCCAGCATCGCCTCGTAAGTCGTGAACTTTGCAACGTTCGGAAACCGCTGCGCCACACGGTCCGCCGCCGCCGGATTCGCATCGCAGACCGCCGAAAGCGCCCCCCCGTCGATCGAATCCATGTACGACACATGGACGCTCCCCATATTTCCCAGCCCGATGACGCCGATGCGCACTTGATCCATACAATGCTCCCTCGCGGCGCGTGGGCCGGAAAATGCGGTAAATAGATGGATCGACTGGGAAAGTCAAACCGAATAAGATCGGCGAACGCCCTGCGGCCGCGTGGGGGTTTTGGCGCGCCGGCAGTTCCGGGCAGAAAGATCAAAGACGTGACAAGTAAGAGCATCAAGACGCAAGATACATTCGCGGAAAACCTCGAACAGACCCAGGAATCGGCCCAGCAGCCGACCGTCGTCCCCCGATCCGACCTCAACGTCGTCCATCACCTCGCCCAGAAGCTGATGACCGAGCTCGAAAAGGTCTCCGACGGCGACATGGTCGGCGAGATCGTCGAAACCGCCCTCAAGCTTCTGCGCGACCAGACCAACCGCGCCGACATCAAGCTCATCAATAAGTCGCTCAAGGAATTGCGCTACGCGATGAAGGTCTTCGCGCCCTATCGCGAGGTGCGCAAGGTCAGCATCTTCGGCTCCGCCCGCACGCCCGAAGCGCATGATGACTACAAGGCCGCCGCCAAATTCGGCAAGGCCATGGCCAACGACGGCTGGATGGTCATCACCGGCGCTGGTGGCGGGATCATGGCCGCCGGTCACGGTGGCGCGGGCGCCGAGCCTTCCTTCGGCCTCGCCATTCGTCTCCCCTTCGAGCAGGCCACCAACCCGCACATCGCCAACGATCCCAAGCTGATCAACTTCAAGTACTTCTTCACTCGCAAGCTGATGTTCGTCCGCTCAAGTCACGCCATCGCCCTCTTCCCCGGCGGCTTCGGCACCATGGATGAAGGCTTCGAGGTCCTCACCCTCGTGCAGACCGGCAAGAGCGTGCCGATGCCGATCGTCTACATCGACCCGCCCGGCGGTGACTTCTGGCCGAGTTGGCAGAAGTTCGTCGACAAACAGCTCCTCAATCGCGGCCTGATCGGTCACGACGACCTCCGCCTTTACAAGATCACCGACAACATCGACGAGGCCGTCCGCGAGGTCACGCACTTCTATTCCAACTACCACAGCGTCCGCTACATCAAGGACGACCTGATCCTCCGTCTGCACCGCAAACCCACCGAGCAGCAGCTCGACGAGATCAACCGCAAGTTCAAGGACATCTGCGTCAAGGGTGAGTTCCGCGTCACCGGCCCCCTCCACGCCGAGCGCGACGAACCGAGCCTAGCCCACCTGCACCGTCTTGTCTTCCAGTTCAACAAGCGCGATCATGGCCGCCTGCGCATCCTGATCGATCACCTGAACGACCTGCCGGAGTAAGGAACTCCAAGCACGCCCGGACAGAGCCTTGGGAGCTATGCGACCAAAGCGCCGTCCCGGATTCAGAATTCGCCAAGAGCGCGGTTATTTGATATTCCAGCATTCACAATTCACGTGAAGGAACGTCAAATGAATCGAGCCCTCGCGCCCTTTCTCTTCGTCCTCGTAAGTTTCCTTTCACCCATTGCGGGCGCCGCCGACCCCGCGGTGCCTTTCGATGGCGGAAAATCCATCTGGCACGACAACTTCGACCGCTACGATTTCGTAATGGACGAGCAAACCCTCGCGATCACGCCCTTCAAAGCCCCCGAAGGCGAACGCTTCGGCGTCCGCGACCCCGCCAAAGGCCAGCGCCGCTGTATCGTCATCGCCCCCAAGACCGCCGCGCCCGGAAACCCCTGGTCCTGGCAAGGCTGCTACTGGGATCATCAGCCGCAAGCCGAGGTCGAATTGCTCCGGCGCGGTTTCCACATCGCCTACATCTCCGCCAACGCTACGCTGAAACCCGGCAAGGAATGGGACGCCTGGTACCAATTCCTCACCGAAAAGCACGGCCTCTCCAAAAAGCCCGCCTTCATCGGCATGAGCCGCGGCGGTGAATACGCCTACACATGGGCCACCAACCACCCCGACCAAGTCGCCTGCATCTACGCCGACAACCCCGGCGGCAACGCGGAAGTACTTTCCAAATTAGGCGACCTCGCCCGTAACGACGTCCCCCTCCTCCACGTCTGCGGCAGCATGGACCCGATCCTCGGCCGATACTCCATGGTCATCGAGGCAATCTATCAACAACTCGGCGGGCGCATCTCCACCATGACCAAGGACGGCGCAGCCCACCACCCGCATAGCCTGCGCGATCCCACCCCGATCGCCGATTTCATCGAAGAAAGCGTTAAGGCCGCGAGTCCCGCCGTCCCCGATTTCGCCGGCGAAAAATTCACCCGATCCGCGTACTACAGCATCCAGAACGCCTACCGCGATTTCCCCAAAGACGGCGCCTTCATCACCTGCCGCGGCCCGCAATTCACCGAATGCTACGACCGCATCGGCTTCCAACTCCCAGGCGTCAAAGGCGCGATCAGCGTGATCATCCCCAAAACAGCCGCCGCAGGAAAACCATGGGTCTATCGCGCCGAGTTCGTCAGCCGCGACGCCGTCACAGACCTGGCGCTGCTCGCCAAGGGATTCCACATCGTCACCGGCCCCGTCTCCTACGATGACGACAACCTCTCCCTGCAACACTGGAACGCGGTCTACCAATACCTCACCGATCACGGCTTCTCGAAAAAACCGGTCATGGAAGGCGCAGGCCGTTCCGCCGGTGAAGCCTACGCCTGGGCCATCGAGAACCCCGAAAAAGTTTCCTGCATCTACGCCGAAAACCCCGTCCTGCGCAGCACGATGTCCAAAAAGCCGCTCCTCGAAAACCTCGCCCCCCTGGCAAAAGCCGGCGTCCCCCTCCTCCACGTCTGCGGCAGCCTCGACCCCGCCCTCGACTCCACCACCCGCGCCCTCGAACAAAAATACAAAGACCTAGGCGGCCATATCACGGTCATCATCAAGCAAGGCCAAGCCCATTACCCCCTCGCACCCACTGACCTCGCGCCCGTCGTAGATTTCATCATGGCAGCGCAGAAGTAGCTCCCCGTTTAGCCGGCCCGCTCGCGGGCCGTGTTCTACTCTGCAGTCAAGTCATTCTCCCGAACATACTTCTGCCCAAACGGACAATTCGCCAGCAATGGACACACCTCACACCGAGGCCGCCGAGCCTGACAAATCGCCCGCCCATGCGCAATCATCAGGTGCGACCAAAGCGTCCACACCTCTTTCGGAACAATCGCCATCAGATCCTGCTCGATCTTCACCGGATCGTCATGGCTCGTCAGCCCAAGCCGCTGCGACAACCGCCCCACGTGCGTATCCACTACAACCCCCACGTTTTGATCAAACGCATTCCCCAGCACGACATTCGCCGTCTTCCGCCCCACGCCGGCAAGGTGCGTCAACTCCTCCATCGTCTCCGGCACGCGCCCCCCATGCTTGTCGATCAGCGACGCCGCCATCGACCGGATCGACTTGGTCTTATTACGGTAAAAGCCGGTCGATTGAATGTCCTTCTCCAGCTCTTCCTGCGGAGCCGCCGCATAATCCTTCGCGGTTTTGTATTTCTTGAAAAGCGTCTTCGTAACGATATTCACCCGATCATCCGTGCACTGGGCCGACAGGATCGTCGCCACCAGCAATTCGAGCGGCTTGCCATAATCGAGCGAGCACTTGGCCGTCGGATAAGTCTTCTTCAGGATCGGCAGGATCACCCGCACCCGATCGATTCGCGCCTGAATTTTCTTCGAAAGAGCTTTGGTGGGCATGGCTTGAATCAGGAGAGGTGAAGGGTGGCCTGCGTCCGCGCCGGCAGGGGGATCTCGATCCGTTTGGCGGTGATGCTGGAGCTGAAGAGGATCAACCCGAGCAAAAGCGCCAGGCGGATGCGCAGGAGAAATTCGCTTTCGCGCTGGTAGCGATTGAATTCGTCGTTGGCGGGGTTGGCGATTTCCGGTTCGTCGGCGTGCTCGAGGTACTGGTCGCGGTATCGCGTGATCTGCGGCCAGATCACTCGCCAGTCGAACACCGCAAAGCCGACCGCGGCGAAATACATGCCGCTTCGCAGCATTGGCAAGAGCCAGTTCTGCCCGCTGGTGTCCGAGAGAAACCACTGCCCGATCAAGCCGACCAGCACCCCCGCGGCGCAGATCAACTCGATGCGCAGAAGTTGGGCGATGAGATTGGAAACGATCGTCCCCGCCAGCAGCAACCCATGCTGCCCCTCCAGATTGACCGAAAGCACCATCGGAAGGATCGGATTGTTCTCCTTCACCGTCCGAAAGATGATCGGCGCCGCGATCGCAATGAAAAGAACGCCCCCAAACCAGGTGGATAGCGAGATCCAGTAAATGATCTGGAGGAGCGAAAACGCCATGGCCGGCAAGCGTAGGCCGGGCCGGGAAAATGTCAAAAGACATATCTCGGACCACCAGCGGTTTTTGGAGATATGTGCAGAACCGGCGTTGATTAGACCGATGGCGCACAAGGGCCGAAAACCATGAACCTTGCCAACGCACTGCAACTCGCAAACGAATTACCCAGCGATGCCCTGGTTATCGACGTCGGCGGCGGCGCGGGCGCCTTTCCCCGCGCCGACTGGGTAATCGACACGCTCCCCTTCGATCAGGCGGGCGCTGGATCAAGCGGCAACATCCACAAGCAGATGAACATCCCGGCGAGATACGCACGCGAACGCTGGATTCAAGCCGACCTCTGCGATCGAACACCCTGGCCCATCGCCGACAAGCGGTTCGATTTCGCAGTCTGCTCTCACTTGCTGGAGGACGTCCGCGACCCCATTTGGATCTGCAGCGAGATCAGCCGAATTGCCAGGGCCGGCTACATCGAAGTCCCCTCGCGCATCGAAGAGCAATCCCGCGGCGTAGAACACCCCCGCTACTGCGGCTACCACCACCACCGCTGGCTCATTTCACTCAATGGCGACACCCTCGAATTCCGGCACAAGCCCCACAATCTCCATTCGATCAACAACGCGGTCGTCGCCAACCTGGCCGTCAACGAACGGATCAGCCAAACGCACGCCATCTGCACGTTGAGATGGACCGACAGTCTCAAGGCGATGGAGGTGATGGAGTTCAACGAACGAAAGTTGATCGCAGAGCTGTGCGAGTTCGCGTCATCGGCAAAAGCGCAAAACGGCCTGGCCTCCAAGGTCCCCATGCCATTCACCGACAAGCTGAAGCGCCGCGTCTATCGCTTCCGCCTGCTGGCGGGCATCCCCTGATTCAGGGTTTAGACTGGGGATCAACCCAAGTCCCAGGCCCCTCCGACCAGGTTTCCTTCTTCCAGATGGATGCTTCAGCTTTCAGCGTATCGATAAGCCAATGACACGCCTCAAACGCCGCCGCGCGATGCGGAGTCGATACCGCTATGACCACCGAAGGCTCCCCCACGTCCACCCGTCCCGTGCGATGCAACAGCACAAGCTTGAGAATGGGCCACCGCTCCCGAGCCCGCCGCGCCAAATCAACAAGCTGCGGCCCCGCCATGTCCCGGTAAACCTCATAATCCAGCGCCAGCAACCCCTGTCCCGCCGCCGAATTCTCCGCCCGCGTCGTCCCCAGAAACACGGCAATTCCGCCCGCCCCCGCATCCTGCACGAACGCCACCACCTCCGCCGTCGGCAGGGGGGTCGCGAGAATTTCACACCAGTCCATCATCGCGCGTTTACCCTCCACTCACCGGCGGCAGCAGCGCCAACTCATCCCCCTCGTTCAAAACGGTCCGCCCATCGACACGACTCAGATTGACCGCAAACGCCACCCGCTTTGCAAACGGCGTAAGCTCAGGATGCCGTTGTAAAATTGATTCCACAGCATCGAAAACTGTCGCGCCTTCCGAAATCTCCAGTCGCATCTCGGCCACGCCCGCCTTATCCCGAAGAACCGCAAACAGCTTCACCGTGACATTCATTCGATCGCCCGCAATACGTCACCGCCGCTTAATCGTCCACTCAATCCCATTCCCCACTGCCACCTCCACGCTCGACGCATCCGTCCGCGCCCGCACCCCCTTAATGTAATCCGCCAGCTCCGTCCGATGCGTCGTCGCGTTATCCGTCAGGATCGACCCGCCCGGCCGCACCTTCGGCCAAAGCGTATCAAAATAAGTCTGGCAGGCCGGCTTATCCGCATCGATAAACGCAATATCAATAGGCCCGTCGATCCGCTTCAACACCTCCCGCGCATCCCCCAGATGATTCACGATCACGCCCCCCAGCCCCGCCCGCGCAAACGTCTCCTTCGCCGAATCATACTTCTTCTGGCTAACGTCAATCGTGTGCAGCCGCCCCCCCGTCTGCTTCAGCGCCGCCCCCCAGAAAAGCCCCGAAAACCCATAAGAAGTCCCCACCTCCACAATCACCCGCGCATTGGACGACAGCGCAATATGGTAAAGCAATTCCCCCTCCACCCGCGGGATCTGCCAGTGATCATCGCGCGTCTTGCGCGCCTGATCCAACTCGTCAATCGCCTGCAAAATCTCAGCTTCCAACATGATCGGCCTCCGTGGGTTTAACTTCATACCCCACCACAGCGATCTTGTGGCGGTCCGCCAGTTCCAGCACCTTCTCCTTCTCCAAAAGGATCGTCTTCCCAGGCTCCAGCACCAGGCACCCCGCCCGCGCCTCCGCCAACTTTTCGATCGTCGTCACCCCGATGCTAGGCACGTCCATCCGCATGTCCTGCTGCGTGTTCGCCACCTTGATCAGCGTCCACCCGCCCACCTTGCAGTACCGCCCAGCCCGCTCGATCATCACGTTGGTTCCCTCCACCGCCTCCACCGCGATCACGTCCTTGTCCATCACCCCGATCGCCTGCCCGATATCCAGCTTGCTCACCGTCCGGCAAATGTCATACCCGAACCGAATATCCGCCCACTGAGCCGCCGTCGGCTGCGTGCGCGTCATCACGCCCAGGGTCGAAAGCTGATCCGCACAATATGCCGTCGAGTCGATCAACGTGATCCCTTCCTTCGCCAGTTCATCCGCCACCGCCAACAACACCGCATGATCGCGTTTGTCGCGCCGCAGCCGCGTAAACCAAATCTTAAGCGTCCGCAGGTCGGGAACATACTGAAAATACCGCCACCGAGAATACATCTGACTCTTGCGAACCCGCCCCACCATGATCGCCTGCTCGCACCCCGCCGCCCGCAGCATCCGGATCCACTGCCCAAGCCGCAGCACCCCCACCCACCGAAAATCATCCACTTCCCCCTCCAACTCCGGCGAAGCATTCCCCGCCAGCGCAGCGCAAACAACCTTACGCCCCGCCGCCCGCGCCCCCCGCGCGACCAGAAGCGGAAACACCCCCTCACCCGCAATCAGTCCCAAAGGCGCCATGATCTTCTAACGAACCGCCCCCCCGCCCTCATTCGCTCGCTGCTCCTCCGCCACATCAGCCGCCACCGCCATCGGCAAATCCTCCACCTTCCGCGCCTCCCGCATCGGCTGTTCCTGATAAAACGTCACCCGCCCATCCTTGCCGATCACCACCGTCCCCCGCTTGCTGCAGTTGTAAGGCTCCTCCCCCGCAAACATGTCATAAGCCTTAGCCATCTTCCGCGTCGGATCGCTTAGCAGCGGATACGCAATATTGTACTGCTTGCGAAACGCCGCATGCGAATAAGGCGAATCGCAGGATACGCCATAAACAACCGTATTCTCATCCGGCGCGATCCGCCCCAACTCCGGCCCAAACGCGCAATGCTCCGCCGTACAAGTCGGCGAAAAATCCATCGGATAAAAAAGCAGCACCACCTTCTTTCCCCGCAACGCCGAAAGCTTCACCTTCGTCTTGTTCGTGACGTCATCGGTAAACAAATCAAAATCCGGAGCCGCATCGCCGACGTTCAAAGGCATTGGAAATCTCCTTGGCTAATAACAGGCCGATGATAGCACCCCTTATGTTTTACGTCTTTATGTTTTACTCTCCCCCCATGAAGTTCGGCCGAATCAAACGCCAGCACGGCCGCGTCGGTGGACTCGACGCCCTCCTCGACCACATCGTCAAAAACTGTCCCCACGTCACCAGGATCATCCCCGGCCGAATCAAACGCCGCAAAGGCCACACCGCCCCCAACTTCAAAATCCAATACCCCACCGACGCCGGCCTGAAATGCCTCTACACCGGCACCGGCACCGTACAGGAAGTTTTCCTGATCTGCAGCGACCAGGACGCCGCAAAACAGTGGCTGATCACCGAAGAACTAGTCGACCCCACCTAAGTTTCTCCTTCTTCGCGTCCCCCCTTCGCCTCATCGCGTCTTCGCGGTAAATTCCTCTCCGTGACAAAAACCCCGCCAGAAACGATCCACCCGAAAACGCGCAAAGCCTGGCGCACCTGGCTTTCCAATAACCACGCCAAATCCAAAGGCGTCTGGCTGATCTTCCACAAGAAGTCCGCCAACAAAGACCGCCTCCCCTACGCCGACGCCGTCGAGGAAGCCCTCTGCTTTGGCTGGATCGACGCCATGATCCGCCCCATCGACGCCCACACCTACATGCAATGGTACTGCCAGCGCAAACCCAAAAGCGTCTGGAGTAAACTCAACAAAACCCGCGTCGAAAAACTCCTCGCCGCCGGCCAAATGACCTCCGCCGGCCAAGCCAAAATCGACCTAGCCAAATCCAACGGCCAATGGTCCCACCTCGACGCCGTCGAATCCCTCACGCTTCCCCTCGACTTCGCCAAAGCCCTCCGCGCCGCCCCCGGCGCGCGCAATCACTTCGATTCCCTCAGCCCCAGCGCCCGCAAGATTCTCCTCTACCGAATCCACGACGCCAAACGCCCCGAAACCCGCGCCGCCCGAATCGCCGCCGCCACGGAATGCTGCGCCACAAAACAACACCCCACCGCCTTCCGCCCCCTCCGCCCCTGATCTCTTTCCATCCTCTATCCTCCATCCTCCATTCTCTCTTACAATCTACTCCGTGCCCGAAATCCCCCGCGCAATCACCCTCCTCAAGCAAGGCCGCCTGGTCGCCTTCCCCACCGAGACCGTCTACGGCCTCGGCGCCGACGCAGCCAACCCCCGCGCGATCGATCTCATCTACCAAACCAAAGGCCGCCCCAGCACCAACCCCCTCATCATCCACGTCGCCTACGTTGAGATCGCCAAGCGCTACGTCGCCCATTGGCCCGCCATCGCCACCGAGCTCGCCGATCACTTCTGGCCCGGCCCGCTCACGCTGATCCTCCCGAAGAACCACGTCATCCCCGACAACGCCACCGCTGGCCTCCCCACCATCGCCCTCCGCGTCCCCAATCACCCGCTCGCCCGCGAACTGCTCCGCGCGTTCGACGGCCCGCTAGCCGCCCCCAGCGCCAACCGCTCCACCCGCGTCTCTCCCACCACCGCCAAACACGTCCGCGACGAGTTCCCCGATTCCCCCGCCGCATGGGGAATCGAAGGAAACGAGCCCGCCATGATCCTCGACGGCGGCGCATGTTCCGTGGGCATCGAATCCACCGTCCTCGATCTCACCGGCCCAACCCCAATGATCCTCCGCCCCGGCCAGGTAACCGTCGCCGACCTCGAACCGATCATCGGCCCAGTTTCCTTCCGCCAAACGATCCTCGCCCCCAACACCGCCGCCGCGTCCCCCGGCCAGCATGAGATCCACTACGCCCCCCGCACCCCCGCCTTCTACTTCACCACCGCCCAGCGCGGCCTCATCCACCCCGAAGAGCACGGCATCGTCGTCCTCAGCCCCCTGCGCGTCTTCAAGGATTGGGAAAAAATCGTCGCCATGCCCAACGACCCCATCGAATACGCCCAACACCTCTACGCCGTCCTCCGCAAGCTAGACACCATGAAGCTCCGCGCCCTCTACATCGAAATCCCCCCAGATCGCCCAGAATGGGCCGCTATCCGGGATCGCCTGACACGCGCCGCCACTCCTCTCCCAGTCTGACCCCCCCGCAATTTGCAAAT
>JAQGHM010000058.1 GCA_028291615.1 Phycisphaerales bacterium
GTCGAGCAGGCGGCGGGCCATGGGCGAAGGAATTCGAGTGCCGGCCTCCCACGCCTCGACGAGTTTACGGGAGACGCCGAGCAGCTTGGCGAAGAGCCCCTGGCTGAGGCCGAGCCGGTCTCGCAGCTTATGTATGGCTCTGGCGTCGAACTGAGGCGGGTCAGGGATCTCGACGGTCTTCATTGTCAACTTACCGGGCCGGCCGCGCAGGCCGTCGTGGACCTCGATGAGGCTTTGCACGAGGAGATCGCCTAGCGTTGCTTTGGTCGGTTTTCGCATAGTTGATACTTTCGACAAACGGGTCAATTTTCCAAGGAATCCTTGATCAGTCTGGCCACCGTTCGGCAGGCCTTCTCCTGGGGTTAGATTGGGTTGCTCGTTCTTTGGGAAGATCAACATGAAGAAGACGATCTCATGTGCCGGGAAATACAATTAGCACACTCGGTACGCACCACTCTTTCCCGAGCCGCGGGACGGTGGCGCGAATCGGGTCTTGCGGACGCCGCCGGTCTTCCGCATCACCTTGCCAGCGAGCGGGTTCTCCATCAACTGGCGCTCCAACTCGCGAAGGTCGTCGTCGCTGAGTCGCCAGTGCTTCCAGAGCGAGGCGAAGGTGGTGGTCTGCGCCAGCGTCAGTTTCACATCGCCTATTGTACCCTACAATGTAGGGTTGACAACCATGACTCACGGGATCAGTACGATCTTGCCATGCGAGTTGCCTTCTAAAATCTCTCGGTGGGCCTGAGCGGCGTTGGCCAAAGGCATTTCCGCGTCGATGACCGGCCGGAGGATGCCGGCTTCGAGGGCTGCGCCCAGGGCGCGGTGGATGACGAGGAGGTCTGCGTCGGTGGCGAGCATCAGGGTCATGCCGCGGATGTCGGCGTCGCGGGCCATCGCCTGCCGCGGGTCGATCTCGATGCGGCCCCGGTTGCCGACGACGACGACGCGGCCGAACTTGGCGAGAACGGTGAGGTCTTTGTCTAAGTTAACGTTGGCGAGCATCTCGAAGATCGCGTCTGCGCCGCGGCTGTCGGTCAGTGTCATGAGCTCTTCGAGGTAGTTGGGGGCGGTGTGGTCGAGGATGTGGTGGGCGCCTTCCTTGCGGACGAGTTGTCGGCCGGCGTCGGAGCCGGCGGTGCCGATGACGGTGCAGCCGTGGGCGCGGGCGAGTTGGACGCAGGCGATTCCGACGCCGCCGGACGCGCCGTGGATGAAGATCGTTTCAGCGGGTTTAATCTGACCGCGGAAGAAGAGGGCCTTGTAGGCGGTGGCGGCGGGGACGCCGATCGCCGCGCCTTGCTGGAAGGAGACGTTGGGCGGGAGGGGAAAGACCTTGCTGGCATCGGCTAGGGCAAGCTGGGCGTAGGCGCCGGTGAGGGTGGAGGCGGTGTAGACGCGATCGCCGGGTTTGAATTGGGTGACGCCCGGGCCGACGGCCTGGATGGTGCCGCCGATGTCGGAGCCGGGGATGTAGGGGAACTGGCGGGGGCCGTACTTTCCGGCGCGGACGTAGGTTTCGACGGGGTTGACGCCGATCGCGTGGGCATTGACGAGGACCTGGTTGGCGGCGGGGACGGGATCGGGAACGTCTTCAAGCTTGAGGACATCGGGGTCGCCGAACTGGTGGACGCGGATGGCTTTCATGGCGGGGCTCCTTGCTTTTGAACGGTATGGTAGGCACGAAGGTAGAGTTCTCTAAAGGCAGATTGCGCGAGTTTTGCGCGGTGTGGCGAGGTCGGGGACCGAATTTCCAGTACTGATAACGGCATGGTCGATAGCAGTTCTGTTAAGCAATGTCGCGAGCGGCAACGCCTGCATAACTGATATGCCTGATTTTATTTGCATCGACCTCAGCGTTGGTTTAGACTCTGCCCCGCTTTGGCGGACGACGAGCCGGCGGAGGAGAGTTGGGGCGGCGGGGCTTGTCGCGAGAGGCATAACCTTTTCGCCTATAAGAACGCCCGCCGCTACAGTGAACGCTCGCCGAGTCGTTTCCGACCAGAGGTGCTGGAACGCAACCAAGAGTTCGACACCAGGAGCCTTCTTCAAAACGTCTTCCCCGCGCATGTCCTCACGGTCTTCCGATCTCCACCCGCCCACGCAATCCGTTGACTCACGGATCGGTGCAATTGCACTGTTGTCGAGGGGCGTTTATGGGGATCGCAAGTCCGAAATGAATCGGCCGCAGTGGCGTGCGGCCGGATGGCACGTCGCGGGAGACTAGTCCTTCCCTCCAGGAGGAACGCTGTGTTTTTCGATCGTCCCCTTGCACAGAGCGGCGTCCGTCGCGTGTCGGCCAAGCCGAAAACGCTGTCCCAATCGTCCCAGGCCCGTCGTCGGGGCGCCATGATCGCCCTTGCGGTGGCGGTCGGCTCACCGGCGAGCATGTGGTCGACGGTGGCGCGTGCCGCGTCGCCCGCGGGAGGCGCGGCGGACGAAACCTATCGTCCGGCTGCCGCCCCGCGCCCGTTCGTCGGGGTGCTTCCCGCGTTTCTCGCGGAGCAACCCAAGGCGTCGGATGCTGACATGCTGCGGCAGGGTGTTGATCAATTCAGCAAGGGCCAGTACGAAGAATCGCTGGCGACCCTGCAACAGGTCAAGCCTGCCGCATTGTCGGCGGACGAGAAGAAGAGCTACGAATTTGCAATTAAGGATGCCGAGTCTGCCGCCAACGAGCGCAAGTTCGCCCGCGCCGCGTTCGAGCAAGGCCAGGCCGCGCTGGATAAGAAGGACGCCAACGAGGCGCTCAAGCAGTTCCAGATGGCGGCGAACAACAAGTTCGCCGATGAGGGGACGAAGCGGAAGGCCGCCGAGCAGATCGCGCTATCACAAGCAGTAGGTGCGGACACTGCTGTCGACACCAAGACCTTGTATCACACCGGTCGTGATCAGTACCGCAAGGGTGACTGGATCGCCGCCCGAAAGAACTTGGAAGCCGCCCGCTCCGCCGGGTTCAGGCCTGGGCTGTTCGAAGAGTCTGCCGACTCGATCCTCGCGAAGATGGATCGCAAAGAGCAGGCGGACGCGGAGAAGGCGCGCCGGATGGCCGAGAGCGGCACCGGTGGCACTGGCGCCGCAGCGGTTTCGACGAGCGACGCGGGGACAGGTGCCGCACCGGCCGCTTCGACGTCTGATCCCAAGGCCTCTTATCAAGAGGCCCGCAAGCTTTATCGCGATGGGGATTGGATCAACGCCCGCAAACAGTTCGAGATGGCCCGCGACGGCGGTTACCGCCCGGGGCTGTTCGAAGATGCGCCGCAGAAGTATCTGGATCGGATGGACAAGAAGGAGTCCGCCGACCGGGCCAAGAATGAGGCGGACCTCGCGGCCGCGCGAAGCCGGGAAACAACGGCGGTGGCGCAGGTCGATACCACGCCTGCCAAGTCGGGCGATGCGACTCCCACCGCGGTGACACCTACGCCGACCGCCGTGGTCGTGGCGCCCACACCGCCGCCTCCGACGCCTGAGACGACACCAGCGCAACCGCCGACACCGGCCCCGGCGGTAACGCCGTCGGCGGAGTCGGATTTGGATGCCGTCTTGTCCAAGCAGAAAATCCAGGAACAGGAGAAGCAGTTCCTTGCCCGCAAGAAGGTGGATGACGCCCGCGCCGCTCAGAGCGGGCAGCGATATGTCGAGGCCCTTCGGCTTTACTCCGAAGCCGCGACGCTTGATCCCAATAATGAACAGGCGCGAACGGGTCGCGATGAACTGATGGTGCAGACCGGCGCCGCCCGCCCGAACGGGAACGGCCGCCTGCCGGCAAGCATCGAGATTCGCAAGGACGAAATTCGGTATCGGTTCAATGAGCAGATCAAGGCAGCACGGGCTGCGATCGCCGCCGGCAAGTTCGAAGATGCTCGGAATGCGGTGGCGAACGCGGAAGTTGCCCGCGACGCCGACGCGTCCCTTTTCACGCCAGCGGAATTGGCGGAGTTCAATGCCGCCCTGACCAGTGCCCGAGC
>JAQGHM010000061.1 GCA_028291615.1 Phycisphaerales bacterium
CCACGTTCCGCGTCCTCGGCTCCCTGGGCCTCATGCTCGGCACGATCGGCCTGGCGGTAGTGCTGGTGCGCAACCTGATCGAGCGCCGCCCCGAACTCGCGCTCCTCTCCGCCCTCGGCTTCGACCCTGCCACGCGCACGCGCCTCGTGCTCTGGGAGAACGTTTCCCTCCTGCTCCTGGGCCTGCTGATCGGCTCCGCCTGCGCCCTCGCCGGAGTCATTCCCAACGTCCTCACCTCCGCCCATCGCATCAACGTCACGGCGCTCACCATCGCGCTAGCCGCCGTCCTCTTCGTCGGCCTGACCGCCCTCCTGCTCGCCGTTCGTCTGGCCGGCCGGCGTGTCAGTCCCGCCGCCCTCCGCGCTGAATAACGCCATCATCTGCCGTTGCCCCAACGCAACGCCCGCAGCACAATACCGCTATTAACAAACGTCATAAGGAGACCCAGTGACCTCAACCCGCCTCCGCCTCGCCTCTCTGTGCCTCAGTGTCTCCGTGGTGGCTCCTTCATCCGGCGCCGACAACTGGCCGCAATATCGCGGCCCCGAGCGCACCGGCATCGTCACCGAGAAAGGCCTCGCCGAAACCTGGCCCGAAGAAGGGCCCAAGGAACTCTGGCGCGCCAAGGCCGGCGTCGGCTGGAGCAGCCCCGTCGCCGCCGACGGAAAGGTCTACGCCTTCTACCTCGCCGACGGCAAGGAAGTGCTCGAAGCCTTGGACGCCAAATCCGGCAAGTCGCTCTGGAAGCAGGAAACCCCCTCCGGCTACTCCGGCCAATACGCCGGCACGCGCTGCACGCCCGTCATCCAAGGCCCACGCATCTACACCTACGGCTCGGGCTGCGAGTTGATCGCGCACGATCTCGCCGACGGCAAGCCGATCTGGACCCTCGCCGTCCTCGAACAAACCGGCGGCTCGGCAAAGGATTTCGGCAACTCTTCCAATCCGCTCATCGATGGCAACATGATTTACGTTCAGGCCCGCGCCGGCGGTAACGCCGCGGTCTGCGTCGATAAAGAATCCGGTAAGATCGTCTGGAAATCCGAAGCCAAGGGCGGCGGCTACGCCACGCCCGTCCTCGCCGATGTCGGTGGCGCCAAACAACTCATCTGCTTCGCCGAGAAACACCTGATCGGCCTCGACGCCAAGTCCGGCAAGACCCTCTGGGAACTCAATGAGGAATGGGAGACCGAGCAGGGGGCCAACGCCGCCATGCCGATCGTGCAGGGCAAAAAGGTCTTCGTCACCTGCGGCTACAAGAACGCCCGCTGCGGCCTCTACGAGCTCGCCCCCGCCGCCATCACCAAAGTCTGGGGCGACACCCAACTGACCAGCGCCTTCCAGGCCCCCATCCTCGACAACGGTTACCTCTACGGCAGCAGCTCGTCGAAGAGTCTGACCGGCATGCTCACCTGCGTAAGCTGGGCCGACGGCAAGGTCATGTGGCCCGCCAAGCCGACGGCAGCCGACAAGAAATTCCTCGGCACCGGCGGATCGATCGTCCGCTTCGGTGGTGACAAGCTCATCTGCCTAAGCGAACGCGGTGTTCTCAGCCTCGTCAAAGCCACGCCCCAAGGCATGGAGAAGCTGCGCGTCCTCAAAAGCTTCGTCGAAGGCGACCAGGTCTGGGCCACACCGCTCATTTACGATGGGAAGCTTTACATCAAGTCCAAGGATGAACTGATCGCCTACGATATCAGTGCGGCGAAGTAGGTTGAAGTCATGCTGAGGTACTCCGAAGGACCTGGCTGGCAGTAAAAGTCACTCGACTCTTGCGCCGATCCTTCCGTCGTCAATACTCTCTCAGGATGACGATCCTGCAAGTCATCAGTGAATGGAGGCTTTATGAAGTTGATGCTCGCTCTACTCGTCATGTGCGCCTCCGCAACGCTGGCCGCCGGCCCGACCACCCTCCCCGCCTTCCAGGGCGGGGGCCCCTTGCGCGGCGTCGCCGAGGCGATCCCCGGGCCGCCCTACCAGCTCCGCTGGAAATTCAAGGCCGGCACCGAAGACGCCCGTGCCGAGATCGAGGCCAACCCCACCATCGCCGGCGACACCGCCTACGTCGCCGACTCCAACGGCGCACTCCACGCGCTCGCCCTGGCCGATGGCAAGGAGCGCTGGACCTACAAGTCCGAAGGCGGCTTCGCCACCACGCCGCTGGTGCTGAGCGGCAAGGTCTACCTCGGCGACCTCGACGGCCTCCTCCACTGCATCTCCGCCGATAAGGGCCAGAAGCTCTGGACCTTCGACAGCGGCGGCTCGATCCACTCCTCCGCCAACGCCGCGCCCGATGGCAAGACCATCCTCTTCGGCAACGACAGCGCCGCCGTCTTCGCGGTCGATGCCGAATCCGGCAAGAAACTCTGGGAGGGCAAGGGCGGCGACCGCATCAACGCCTGCCCCGCCGTCGGCTTCGGGGCAGCCTTCTTCACCGGCTGCGACGCCCGACTGCTCGCCCTCAACCTCGCGGATGGCACCGAGAAGTTCGCCGTCGATTTGGGCGGCCTCGCCCCCGGCTCCCCCACGATCCTCGACGACCGCATCATCGCCGCCACCGGCGAAGGCACCGTCCTCGCCTACAGCCCCGACGGCAAGACCCAGCTCTGGAAGTACGACGACGTCGACCAGACGTCCGCGATGTTCTACTCCTCCCCCGCCGTCGCCGATGGCATCATCATCCTCGGCTGCCGCGACCGCCAGGTGCACGCGATCGACGCCAAGACCGGCAAGCGCGCCTGGGCCTTCAAGACCAGAGGCGAAGTCGATGCCACCGCCGCCATCTCCAACGGCCGCGTCTACATCCCCAGCAAGGACAAGAAGCTCTACGTGCTCGACCTGAAAACCGGCGAGAAGCTGTTCGAGTTCACCGCCAACCGCCCCATCACCGCCGGCCCGGCCGTCGCCAGCGGCGTAATCGTCTTCGGCGACACCGCGGGGAACGTCTTTTGTCTGGAACCGAAGAAGTAGAAGCCGGAAGGATAATCAGACACCCGTGAGGTTGGCTGCCGTCATTGTCCTGTACGTTTTGGTCGGAGGGAACTTCGCCTACTCGCTTCGCCTCGCTTATTCGATGGCAATCAACGCTAACGGCGGCGGTTATCCGATCCTTGGGCATGTGGTACAGAATTTCTTCTCGCTGTTGTTCGCGCTGATCCTGCTGCCTAAGGCCGGCGAGGCGCCTTTTCTCTTAAGCATCGCGGCAGTCGCGGCGCTACCGATCGTCCCGGCGGTGAACGCGTGGCTCATTGTTCGTCTGAATCGACTTGGCGAGCATTGTCGCGCTGTGGCCTCCGACTCCCACGGGCCGCCGCCGCTGGCGAAAGGGATCGCGGAGAAACAGAGACGCAAAGACGCAGAGAATGCGTGAGGCGACGGCGGCGGCGCAATCGCGCAACCCCCGGCCCGTTCGGACTTCAAGCCGGTGCGGCATCGGCAAGAGCCCCCGGGCTCCGGAGGGGGGAACGAAGGTGGATGGAGGGAGGGTGCGGGAGGGAGGAAGGCGGAAACGTTGGGCCCTTATGGTTGCCGCCTTCCTCCCTCCTGCATTTGTATCACCGGCGTGCTCGTTGCGGCCACGCCCGTAGCGCGGTTATTCTCTCGTCAAGGCACCGGTTGTCCGGCAGGAGATACTTTGCCGCAGGTAGCGATACGAGGGTTCGCGGCCGTGTTCCGCGATGACCGACAGGTCACTGATCCGGCGACGCTTAGTTCGCTGGTTCCTCTTTCGTACGCCGACGAACTGTTTAGCGACTACCTCGCCGATGCGAACCTGGACGATGCCTTGATCGACGCCATCGTCCCAAGCGGGAAGCTGCGGTTCGATTACGATGGTGAGTCGACCGTCCTTCGCGTGTCGACCGAGTACCAGACGCGGCGACCTTTAACGCCGCTGGAGATTCAGGCTCTGGTCGAATACACGAAGGCGCAGTGGTCCGACGGCATCGGCGAGAACTGGGTCGCGGAAAGCGTTGAGCGCGTCGGGTATTGCATTCAGTGCGTCACCTTCGGTGATGGGCTGCCGGACGAATATCCGTGGGTCGATCTGGATAATTAGCGGCCGGTTCACGCCCCATCCCCTTTGATGCAAATTCGGACTAAGGAAGCCGCAAGCGCAGGAGGGCGGAGGGAAGGAACCATAAGGGCCCAACGTTCCTCCCCTCCGCCCTCCCGCACCCTCCCACCTCCTCTCCTCGTTCCCCCCCTCCGGAGCCGGGGCTCTTCTTTCGCTGGAACGCGCGGGGACGCGTCTGTCCCGCGCGGGGAGCAGGCGTTCACGCGCGGGGACCGGCGGTCGCCGCGCGGGGACCCGTGATCCCGGCGCGGAGAGCGCTCGTTCACACGTGCCAACCGGCGGTCCCCGCGCGAGAACCGGGCGTCCGCACGTGCGGGAAACGCTCCCGCAGTTGCGGAGCGGGCGGCCGCAATCGGCGGTTCGCGCCATCCGCCCTCGCGGATCGTCTCCCCGCGCCCTGCCGCCGCCGCCCGATCGACAGGAGTCTGGAAAAATCTTCTTAAGCGCCGCCCCGCGCGTTCCGAATATTACCTCTGAAGCGGCGACGCCAACGTCGTGAATGTCACGGCTGGCCGGGTCCGCTGCGATCGGGGAGATTGCCAAGAAGGAGCCTTCATCATGGCTGCTAAATTTCCGCCCGAGCGCGAGGCGAACCTCGTCTCGTCCGCGTCGAACTTCGACGTGAAGATCACGGCCTCGGCCCCGACCTTCGGGCTCACCAGTGCGCAGGCCACGTCATTCCACGCGACCCTGGTGGCGTTCACCACGGCGCGCACGGTCGCCCTGGACCCGCTCACCCGGTCCCCCGCGAATATTATCGCGAAGGACATCGCCAAGGCTTCGCTCCTGGCGGCCTATCGTCAGCTCGCGGGGATCGTGCAGCGCTTTCCCGGAACGACGAATTTCACCCGCTCGGAGCTGGGCCTGCCGCTGCGCATGCACCCGACCCCGATCCCAGCCCCGGCGACCGCGCCGCTGATCGAGGTCAAGAGCGTCGCCGGACGCACGGCGCGCATCCGCCTGATCGACGCCGCCAACCCCACCCGCCGCGGCCGCCCTCCCTTCACCAACGGCGCGGCCGTCTTCAGCTTCGTCGGTGTCACGCCGCCGGCAAGCCTCTCGGATTGGAAGTTCGAGGGGAACACCGGGCGCACCAGCGTCAACATCCTCTTCCCCGACACCGTCGCGTCGGGCGCGATGGTCTGGATCGCCGCCTACTGGTTCAACCCGCGCAAGCAGGCCGGGCCCGGCAGCGACCCGGTCAACGCCCACCTCCCCGGCGGCAGCGTCTCGGCGATCGCGGCGTAGGAGTGGAGGCGTGAAACATGAAGACGTGAAACATGAAGAGGCGGACGTTCCTCCCGTCTTCATGTTTCACGTTTTATGTTCACGCGCCCTTTTCTTTCGATTTCCCTTGACCCCATTCAATACGCGCACGACACTACGCATCCGTCCGGGCGGGTAATCTTTCATTTCACCTCAAGGGAGTCCTGCTCATGCGATCACTCATGCTGCGCCGTCGCCGCGCTTTGGCGTCTATCCTCTCGATCTGTCTTACCGGGTTGATCACCGCTTCGTCCCAGGCCCAGTCCGCGGCGTCGCGGCCGCCGCGGCTTGCCGAGCCCGTTCCTCCCGTATCACCCATCAGCGCCGGCGTCGCCGTGTTGATCGTCGATCCGCCGTCCGGCGCGAACGCGATGGATTCCGACGCCCTCCTCCAGCGCCGCATCAACACCCACGCCGCGACGATCGCCAGCGAGCAGCACCTGCGTAAGGTCATCGCCCAGGCCGAGGGCGAGACGCGCAAGACGCAATGGTTCAAGGAATCCGACAACCCGCTCGAACGCGCCGAGTGGCTCCGCGATCACCTGCACGTCAGCGTGCTCTCCGGCACGTCGCTGATCCAGGTGTCGCTCCCCGACCTTCGCGACCCGGCGGAGCGCAAGGCGATCGTGCAGGCCATCTGCCAGGCGTACCTCGAAAGCCAGCGATCACAGCGAAACAACGAGCTGCTCGATCGGACGATGACGCTGAATAACGTTCGGATCAAGGCCGAGGCGTCACTCAAGATCCTGCGCGCTGACATGCGCGAGAAGACCGTGCGCCTCAACATTGACGGTGGCGCCGTCGGCGGCGTCGGCAACCGATTGGGCGTGAAGGACATGGAACTCTCCCGGATCGTCCAGGAGCATGTCGACGCACAGCTTCAATTGGGAAAGGCGCAGGGCGCTTACAAGGTGCTTGCCGAGTCAATCCAGCAAGGACAGTTTCCGCCGCAGGTTGACGAAACGATGAACCGTATCGACCCGTTCTTGCTGCAAGAGAGATCCCAGATTCAGCAGGTCGAGATCGAACGTGACTTGCTCGCCGAACAGAACGGCGCCGACAGTGCCAAGCTCAAGGCGGTGACGCAACGCGCTGAGAAGATGCGCGCGATTTACGAAAAGCGGTTTGAAGAAACCCGCACCAAGGCTCGCATTGCGATTCTGGAACAAGCTCAGCAGGAGGCGAAGGCTGCCGAGGCCAAGCAGCATGCGCTGGCGATGCGGGTGGACAACCTGAAGCAGGATTTGGGTGAACTGAGCAACTCGCTGGTGCAATACGAACAGCTCAAGCGGGAAGAGCAGGGACTGGTCGAGCAGCTCAGGCTGATCAAGCAGCAACTGGGGGACATCATGGCGATGCAGTCTAGCTCGTCGGCGGTGGAGATTCGGTGGCATCTCTACCCGGAGATTACGCCGGTGCGGTGAGGGCGTTACTCCGCCTCGAGCTTCTTGCGAATCCCCGGCGGGATTGGGATCGAGCGCATGCCGGTGTCGAGCATCTCGCAGCAGACGCTGGTCATCTTGCCCAGCGCCACCCGCCGGCCCTCCCATTGGAACTCGACCTCGTAGTTGAAGGACTTTTCGCCCACCTTGGTCACCTGCATGATCAGCTCGACCTCATCTTCGAACTTCAGCGGGCCGAAATACTCGCAGGAGGCGGCGACGCGCGGCCAGCCGATCTCCAAGGCCTCGTGCGTCATGACGATGCTCAGGTCCAATGAGCGAAAGAAGGCGTGTTCGACTTCTTCCATCATGCGGAAGTAGTTCGAGAAGTGCACCACGCCGGCCATGTCGGTGTCGTGGAACTGGATGCGTCGTTTGATGCTGTGGTGGGCGGGCATGGAGTCGATCCTACGCCAGTCCCGCGGTGTCAAGCAACTTCGGCCGTGCGCGGGCGGTCGAGCGGGACGGCTTGCGGCAGCGGCACCGTCTGGGCCATCGGGGTGAAGATATCGTTGACGCCTTCGTAGAAGACGTTGCCGATCAGGAGGTCCACCAGGTTCTTCTTGAAGGTCGGGTTCTCGCGGATGAACTTTCCGAAGCTGAAGCCCTTGGTGTAGAAGGCGTAGACGAGTTTGCGGATGCTGGTCATCCCTTCGGAGAGTTCGCTCCCCCACTTGGAGAGCCTGGCGGCGGAGGGATCATTGTGTTTCAGGGCATCGTCGATCGCGTCGGCGGCCATTTCGCCGCTCTTCAAGGCGAGGTAGACGCCCGAGGAGTACATGGGGTCCAGAAAGCCAAAGGCGTCGCCTACGAGGACCCAGCCATCGCCGGCGCAGCGGCTGGCGCGGTAGGAGAAGTCGGCCAGCACGTGCACGGGGCCGACGCGGGTGGCGCTGGTCATGCGGTCGTCGAGGCCGCGGCAGTTCTTGATCTCTTCTTCGAGGATCTCTTCG
>JAQGHM010000074.1 GCA_028291615.1 Phycisphaerales bacterium
GATGATCACCCCGTCGGCGGGCACGAAGCTGTACGAGCAGACCTTCACCACCGGCCAGGTCTTCGACCGCGTCGGCGGGCGCACGGTCAAGCCGCACATGCACGACGGCAACTACGTCGTCGCCTCCATGCACAAGCGCCCGTGGAAAAAACAGCTCAACCTGCTCATGGGCTATCTCTATTTCTACAATCCAGTCTGGCTCGCAGCCATCCTGCTCCGCAAGAAAACCAGGGTCTCGCAAAAGGCCGCCGCCATGCAGATCGTCGGCATGCTCGGCGTAACGCAGACGATTCGCAGAACCTTCTCCTGGGCGATCCGCCTCATGTTCGGCCAAGTCGAGCGCCTTAATGAAGCCCCCGGCAGCGCACTCCCCATGCGCAGCGTCGAAGGCCACCCCGCCAGCCACGCCGCCTGCGGCCCCACACCCCCCACGCCCAAACTCCTCGTCACCCTGCGCGTCCCCAAGCGCCAGCGCGAACCAGTCCACTAACCCGTATCACGGGCGTCCCGCCCGTGCCCGAAGCGTAGCGCGTCACAACCCGCTGTTACTTCAACTCCCCATAAAACCGCCACCCCGTCTTAGTATCCTTCCCCAACTCCGCTCCGCTCAAGCTCGCCCGAATCATCTCAATCGGTATCGCATTCTCGCGCAACACCGCATCATGAAACCCCCGCTCGCTCATCCGCCCACTCGCCACCAATTCCTTCTGCAACCCCCGCAACTGCAACCCGCCCAGCATATACGCCGCCTGGTATAGCGGCCCGTAACTCCCATTCACCGATCGCCGCACCTCCGCCGTCGCGTTGCGCCGCTCGTGCCCCACGTGCTTCACCAAAAACTCGATCGCCTCCGGCGCCGTCATCTGCCCCAGGTGAAACTTCAGCGAAAAGATGATTCGCGCGCACCGGTGCGCCCGCCAGAACAGCATCCCCACCCGGTCCTCCGCAGACCGCGGAAAATCCAGATCCCACATCCGCATTTCCCAATACAGCGCCCACCCCTCCACCAAAAACGGCGTCCGGAAAAGCTTGCGATGCTCGTTGAACCGCTCCGACATGAAGATCTGCAGGTGATGCCCCGGGATCAGCTCGTGAAACACCGTCGCCCGGCAGAACGCCGGGTTGTTCCCGCGCATGCTCATCTCTTTATCTTCGAAGCTCATCGTGTCGGTCGGGTATGAGACCGATATGATTTCGCCCCCCGTAAAGTACGGGTTCACCCGCTGCCGCGACGGCGTCATCATCTCCATCCGCCAGATTTCCTTGCAAAGCGGCGGCACCGTCACCAGGTTCCGGTCTTCGACAAATTTCGTCGCCTCCTCCGCCAGCCGCTTGATCAGCGCCGGTTGCTCGCCCGGCTTCACGTGCGTTTCGCTCACGCGCTCCAGCGCCTTGTGCCAGTCATCGCCGACGCCCAGGTCGTTGGATGCCCGCCGCATCTCCTTCTCGCACCACGCGAACTCGCGCTCCGCCAGCGTGATCAGCTCCTCAGGCGTATAGGGGATCATCTCCGCCGCCAGCGCGTCCAGCAGCGCCTCGCGCCCGATCGGATCGCCCACCACCGGATCGTCTTCTCCGTCTCCTGACCGTTTGCGCAGCGCACCCACATAATCGTCCAATTCCTTATCCACCTTCGGATACGTCTGCCGCATCCACCACGTGAATTGCGGATCGTATCCATCGTAGAAATCATGCCAGACGCGCAGCGCCCGCCGCAGCGAATCGATCGAGCGCGCCGCGCGATCGACGATGACTTTCTCCGCCGATCCCGATTCCGACCGAGCCTTCAGCAACCCCTCAAGCCCCTTCCGCGCCCCCTCCACCTGCACGCCGATCGCCGCCAGCGCCTTCGCGCTTCGCTCAGCGTCCATCGGCTCCATTCGCGCCCGCCCCTCCTCCAATCCCGCAATCCCCTGCGCGAACGGCAGCAGCGGCGTCACCTCCGCAAACTGCTTCCGCGCGTGCTCCAGTTGCTTCACTTCGAATTCGATCGTCTTCTTCAGCAGCAGGTAATCGACCCGCCCCGCCCGATCTAGCGCCGCAAAATCCACGGCGTCCAACGCCCGCGCCTGCTCTGCATAGAAGCGCCCCAGCCGCTCCCGCCGCGCATCCGACATCGTCAGCGAATAGCACCGCAAAAGCGCCCACTGATCTGCGACATACCGGTCAATGACCCCCCGCATCACGCTGACCGATCCATCCGCCGGCGTCACTGCCGGCGTCGCCGCCCGCCCCAGCATCGCCGAAAACAGACAGACGAAAATCACCGCCGCCCGCGCCCAGGATGCAACCATCCCCCAACGATAAGCTCGCGCTCCGCTTCGATCAAAAGTGCCCGCTCCGCGAAACGTTCACTAAACCTCCATCGCCACCGCGCGCCTGAGCCGTCGGTTCTCCTCTTCCAACGCTTTCAGGCGCTTCATCGCGTCGCCCTTCAGGCCGCCGTACTCGCGCTTCCACCGGTGATAGATCACCTCGCTGACCGCCAGCGCCTGGCAGACCTGGGCAGGCCACCCCCGGCTCGATCATCTTCACCTGCTCCGCCAACTCGATCATCCAACGGGGCGGCGGCGGCGCGGCGACCCGCAGGTCATCCGACCACATCGTCCTGAGCTTGTCGAAGGGGATCGGCACGGCCGGGGTCGCTTTGGCTTTGCACGCGTAGATGTAGAAGCGTTCCCCCACGATGCGCGTCGAGCGCGACCGCAGCTCGACCGTCTTGATCCCCCGCAGGATCAACTTGGCATAGGGCTGGCGGATGGAGAGGGCGCGAATGCTATGGATATCGGCACGATCAGGGGGGCGACTTCGACTCAAGGGGGGCCGGCCCCTATGAGCTTGAACTTGTCCGGTATCGCGTGTTTAATCGCATAGGCCATTGATTCGCTTCACGGAGCGCTGCTCAAATGAGATTAGAAGGAATCGCAATCCGGGACTTTCCGCCGTTCGCGAGGCACGCCGTCCGCTTTGGCGCGCGGCAGGCAGAGTGCCGGGCCGACGTTCACATCTTCGTGGGTCAGAACGGCACCGGCAAGACGCGATTGCTCACGTTGCTTCTGGCTGCCTTGGGGAACAGGAAGGATCTGGAAGATCGAATGAGCAGCACCCCAGACACCTTAGTGTTTGCGAGCAAGGCGGAGAATGAGGCGCCAGGGCTACAGCTCTGCTGGCAATGGGCCAACGCGTTCAAGTTCCGAGGCGTGGTCAGCCTAGAAGCTGTAATGGCCTTGTACTTTGAAAAGGGGCAGCTTGATGGCAACCGTGATCATGTTGGCCAAGATCTGATTGGAGCCGCAAACGATGGCGGGATTGGCATGGCTTTCCAAGCTGCGGCAGCCGTTCGCGACGAAAAGATCATCCCGATGGCACCCGTTGACTGGGGGGTTGTGACAGAATTCCTATCGTTTTCACCCAATGCGAAGGCCAACGCCTCACTCTGCCAGAGCATTGCGAATATGAAGATCCGCACCGGAATGCACTTGGCCAATGGTCCAAATAGCAAGCCGGATCGCGTCACACGGATGGCTTTAGGTCTCGAAGCCGCCATCACTCGTATCACCGGGCGTCCGTTCGGCTTCGTCGTAGAGCAGGAAGGTAGTGAGGTCCGACTGAAAGTGGTGTGGGGCGGCGTCCGGATGCACCTGCGGCAATTGCCGGACGGGCTGAGATCGATCATCGGCTGGCTCGCTAGTTGTGTGGCGAAGGTGGACTTGGCCCTTCCGAAAGCCGAAGACCCGTTGGACGTGGCGCTCATCCTCGTGCTGGACGAGCCGGAGACCCATCTTCATCCGGCATGGCAGCGACAAGTCTTACCGGCCCTTATGGCGCTCCTGCCCAATGCGCAGATCTTCGTCGCGACTCACTCCCCCTTCGTTGTCTCATCGGTAAACTGCGGCTGGATCTACGTCTTCAAGGCCGACGCTGATGGGAGCGTCAAGATCGCGCCGCCAACACCTTGCAGCAAGGGCGACTCCTATATTGATGCAGTCGAAGACACGTTGGGCCTGAAAGAATGGTACGACCCGGAAACGGAGGGGATGCTCGAACAGTTCCGACGATTGCGCGAGACGGCGATCAAAACCGGAGCCCCGAATGACGCCGATGCCATGCGCTCGCTCGCGGCAACCATCGCCGGCCGCAGTCAGACGCTTGAGGCCATGATGGGACGGGAACTCGCGCAGTTCTCGTCGCGCGTTAAAGTGAACGGTCATTGAGAAAGGGGCACCGCGTGCGCTATTTCGAAAGACGGCCAGCGCCGCGGGCTTGGGCCGAGAATCAGAACGGGTGGAATCAGCAGTGGGTTGAGTTAGCGGCTCGAAATCCCAAAGCCCGATTCGCTTGGTACGTCTATGAGGGTCGGTCCGCGAGGATGATCGCGCTCGATGAACTGCGGTCGCAGACTGCAGCTCACTGCAGCTTCTGTGATGGCTTTCCGGTTGACGGGGTGTCGAACGAGACCATCGAACACTTCCGCCCGAAATGCGTCGGCCGGTTCCCTCAGCATGCATACACCTGGAGAAACCTATACTACTGCTGCAACGCATGTCAGACCGCCAAGGGCGAACAATGGGACGATGGGCTGCTCGCTCCCGATGAGGCGGGATATGCATTCTCCCATTACTTCGAATTTGACTTCACCACGGGCGCCATCCGGCCAGCGCATGGTCTCGACGAGGCGGCAGCGCAACGAGCCGAGGTGACGATCAGTCTCTATGGCCTCGACACCGCCGCGCGGCGACGTTGCCGTCTGCTGGAGGGTCGCGACTGGGCCTCGATGGACGAGGACACACGCAATCTCGACCTGCGTGCTTACCGGAATTTCCTGGAACCTTGAGTTGCAAAAGGGGAAAAGGGTCAAAAGGTCAAAAGCCTTTTTGGGGTTGGGGGGAAAATCCCCGCTCCAACGGCGAATGGCATTCCCGCCCGGCAAACCCTGCCGAACGCTGTGCCCTCAAATCCAAAACCCCTTCACACAAAACCGCCTACTCGCCTACGGAAACCTCCGTCTGCTCTCGCGCCAGTTCCCCCTCCTACAAAAAAGGACAAATCCGTTCCCGCCCACCTGCCCGAATCGGTCAAGCGATCGTCCCCTTCCCTCGGTGTCCTCTGCGTCCTCCGTGGCGGAGCCTCACCTCAACAAAAAGAAGAACGGACGGCAGGTGGGTGTCTGCCGCCCGTTCAGGGGGGAAAAGTGGGGACTAAATTAAACTGAAAACTCGGACTAACTGAACTTGATCCAGTTGATGTTCGCCGCAACCTTATGGCCGCCCGACGAATCGATCACCAGCTTGATCGTGTGCTTGCCCGCCGCGATCTTCACGCCGGCCTTCCGCACCGTCGCCCATTTCTCAAAGCCGCCGGTGTTGGTGAACTTCAGTGAACCCGTGACGTTCTTGCCGTCGATCTCGAGGTGGAACGAACCGCCGCTGAACGACGTCGCCACGCGGGTGTCGATGTTGAACGTGCCGGCCTTGGTGACGTTGACCGAGTAGTTCAGCCACTCGCCTGCCTTCACCGACGACAGGTCATACCCGCCGCCAGCGTCCAGCGTCTTTTGAATGTCCACCGACGTCTTGCGGTACTGAGCGCCCTCGTTGGCGCCCGACATGTCCTTGTAAGCCACGCCGTTCGCGCCCAGGTCGAAGTTCTCCGCCTGGATCGTCGTCGCGGCGCCAGCGGCGAGATTGACAACCTTGTACCGCGAGGAAACCACCGGCTTGGGCGTCGTGGTCGTCGGCGTCTTCACCGGCACGCCCGTCTTCACGAACCGCATCAGGTTGAAGTCGCCCGTGCCGCCGCCGGCGCCGATCTTGTCGAACACCAGGCGCAGCGTGTGATTGCCGGCCGAAAGGTTCACGCCCGTCTTGACCAGGCTGGCGTACGTCTTCCAGTTCTTCGTGTCCTTCACGTTCATCGTGCCGGTCACGTTCTTGCCATCCACCTCGAGGTGGAACTGGCCGCCCGCGCCCTTGCTGGCGACTCGGAACTCGACGTTGTACGTCCCCGCGGTGGTTACCTTCACGTCATACTTCAGCCACTCGCCGGCCTTAGTGACGCCCACCGACCGGGTGGACGACTGATCGCTCGCGCCGACGACATCCACGCCCGTACCGGGACGATAGTTATTGCCGCCCGAATTCTTCGAGTCGGTGTCGTGATATGCGACGCCTTCGCCGCCGCTCTTGAAATCCTCGACCTGCACCACCGTGTTGCTGCCGATCGTGATCGCGGTGCTGGTCGACACGCCGTCACTCGGCTTGGGCGTGGGCTTTGGAGTGGGCTTCGGGGTCGGTTTGGGAGTCGGTTTCGGAGTGGGCGTTGGTGTTGGCTTGGGCGTCGGCGTCGGATTTACCACGGGCGGAATCGCCTTGCCCGATTGCTGATACGCCAGCCGCACGGCGGCGTACAGGTTCAGCCGCGGATACGACCGATGCGTCTTCGAATCATACTTCTGCACAGCGCTGGTCGTGAGGATCGACGTGATCTGCGCGTTTGAGAACCCCGGGTTAATCTGCCGCAGCAATGCCGCTGCGCCCGCGATCTGCGGCGCCGCGAAGCTCGTGCCGAACCCCGCGTCCGTGTAGATGGCCTTTTTTTTGCCCACGTCGTAGTACGGCAATGTGATCTTGTCGGCCGGCGTCAGGAAGTCGAGGCCCGCCCCACGATTGGTGAAGCCCGACACGCTGTCGCTCTTGGTCACCACCGAACCGACGACCGCCTCACCCGCATACGACGACACGCCGCCTGTCTGCCCGCTGTTCCCCGACGGCGCACTGGCGTACACGCCCATCGAAGCCAGCGTGTTCAAACTCGCCTTGATCGAGATCCCCGTCGCCTTGCTCCAACCGGAAAAATCCGTGAAGTTCAGGGAGACGATGTTGTACTTCTTCTTGTTTGCGATCACCCACTTCAAAGCCGCCGCCACCCCGCTCGAGCTGTTTTCCCGTAGCGCAATGATCTTCACGCCCGGCGCGATCCCTTGGTAGTGATACCCCTTAAAGTCATATCCGTCCGCCGCGGCCATCGCGGCCGTCCCCGTGCCGTGGGCATAGCTGCTCGACATCGGGTCCGCATCGTTCGACTGGAAATCCCACCCGCCGACCACCTTTTTGCCCCAGCCGCCACCCAGCGACGGGTGGTTATAGTCCACGCCCGAGTCGATGATGGCGATCGATTCGCCCTTGCCGGTCAATTGCGGAAACTGCTGCGCGACCAGATCCTGCCCGATCAGCTTGGCTTGGGCTCCCCAGGGAGTGCCCGATAAAAGCTGGCGTCCCTCTAGTACCTCGACAGTTGAATTATTCTGCTTGACGGCCATGACCTTCCTATCGTGCGGTGCGCAGGGGGTGCTAAGACCCTGGGCGGGGAACAACAAAACATTGATAAAAAAAGCAGAGTCCAGTAAGTGAGGCTCAGAGGAAGGTGGGAGTGCCTCTTCGGATCAGCCCATGCTGTCGGTACTGACCGACAACGGGGCGGGTGTCGCAAGGACGCCCGAAGCCAAAGACCCTTGACAGGGGTCCGCCGCTTCTTGGTCAACGCCTCTCTCGGGAAGGTAGGCGACTGACTCGAATCCGAATAACTGGAACTGAGAACGAACGCCAATCGAAGTGACTGCCCGATTGGTTGAGCACACTAAATAGTGCCATCGCATAGTCGCGTCAACCCGGAATTTCCAACTTTCTCCAAAAAATTTCACGCTATGCCGTTTTTACCGGTCCAAACACAGTTTCCCATTGTCCATAAACGCCCGCTATGCGAACATGCGCACCTGGCAACTATGCCACTGCAGGATTCAGACATCTCCTGGCAGATGCTCCGCCGGATTGTGCACGACTGGGCCGGCACGTCGGCGGAGCTGATTGAGGTCAAATACCTCGACGGGGGGTGCATCAACACCACGGTCGCGCTGACCACCAAGACTGGCGAGCGGGCGGTCTGCAAAATCTCCCCCCATCGCGTCAATCGGCAGTACCTCACCGAAGCGTTTCAGCTCAACATCCTGCGAACCATCGGCCTTCCGGCGCCGCAGGTGTACGTGAGCCGCGTCGGTGATCTGGATGACCCGATCAGTTACCTGCTGATGGAATTTGTCGAGGGCGTGGATCTGGCCCACGCGCGGCGGGAGTGCTCGGCGGAAGCGTTTGATCACCTTCAAATGCACCTGGCTGAACAGGTGCTTGCGCTACACAACAACACGCACGAAACGTACACCCGGCTGACTGAGGGGGAGCGGCAGGAGTTTACTTCCTGGGCGGATTTTTATCGCAACGTTTATGACACCCACCTTCAGGCATGTGAGAAGAACGCTCATATTCCGATCAAAATGCGGAAAGTGATCGGGCGCGTGCACGAGCGGTTGGAAAAGGTGCTGGCGCACGATGATTGTCCGCGGCTGGTGCACTGGGACGTCTGGTCGACGAACATCCTGTGCAAACCCGATGCGCACGGGCGGTGGTGGGTGAGCGGTCTGGTGGACCCGAACTGCAAGTACGCGCACGCGGAGGCGGAGATCGCGTACATGGATCTGTTTCACACGATCACACCAGCGTTCCTGCGGGCGTATCAGCAGGTCCGGCGATTACATCCGGAATATCACCGGGTGCGCAAGCACATTTATCAACTGTACGAGTTGATCAACCATCTCAACGCGTTTGGGCCGGAGTATCTGAAACCCCTGTTGGGAATGGTGGAAAAGGTGGCGGCTGTGGCATGACCTTCGCGCGCGATCAACGCGAGGAGGCGAGGACGTGTTCTACATCGTTAGCCCGAACATCTTTGATGTTCTTTTCACAGCCGCCGACGAGGAGGGCGATCAGGATCAAAAGCGCTAGGCCGCGCATGGGTTTACCTTTCCGTGGGGTTGAGTTCGGAGTTTGCGGATCGCCGCTGAGCATCGCCGGATTCGTCGTGCCTTGCAAGCTTGCACTTGTCTTCAAGGGCGTCGCAGAAACGGGCGCAGAGCCTCTCCTGGCTCAGGTTGTCGCGCAGCACCTGCTGTGCGAGTTGGCCCATGGCTTGGAGCCTTTGACGCGGCAAGCCCCGTATTTCGCGGATGGTCTCGACGGCTTTGGGGACGTCACCGTGAGGGACGTGCCATCCGAAGGAGTGCTGGTCGAGCAGATCCATGATGTGGGACGGGCTGGGCCCAAAGAACAGGATCGGCTTTGCCACCGTCATTGCACCGTAGATCTTGCATGGGTGGACGATGCCAACCATTGCGTCGCCGAGCGAGACGACGTGGATGTCGGCAGCGGAAAGCGAGAAACGCAGCTCTGCAATTGGCTGGTAAGGGAGTGATAAGACGTTGCTCAGCCCGTGTTCCCGGATAAGGGCTTCAACCTCCCCTTTTCCTGACCCGCCGCCGACGAACAGGAAGCGGATATCGGGATCGTCCTTGAAATACAGTGCGGCGTTGAGCAGGGTCGTCAGGGGATTTGCGGGACTATGATTTCCGCTATACATGATGACGAACTTGCCGAGTAGATCATGACGGTTGCAGAACGGATTTGTCGTGGGGTCGACCGACTCGATGAAGTTCTCGTGCGGCCACGGCGGCATGACGAGCAGCTTGCCGGCGAGTGGCGCGCGCGGGTGGAGACGATCGGCCATGAAGCGGTCGAGCGCGACGACCAGCGTCGCGCGGCGGAGGATAAAACGGTTGACCCACTCCAGGCCACGCGCGACGAGGCTCGTGGGCTTGATTCTCCCCAACGCGATCAACTGATCGGGGTTTAAATCCATTGCCCAATAGGCGACGGGCACGCGGCGGATCATTGCGGCTAGCGACAGGACAAATCCGATTAAGGGCGGTGAGGTGCTGAAGAAGATCGCATCCAAGCGGGGCGTGAACAGCGCGACGAAAAACGACTGGATCATGAACGTTAAGGTGCCGAAGGCGCGCAGGACGATGCGCTTCTTCCCGAATGATGAAAACGGGAGCCGGCGGATTTCGACGCCGTCGATGTTCTCGCGCGGGAGGTACTGGATCGCTGGGTTTTCGTAACCCCGGTTTGCGGCGTAGACGCGCACGCGATAGCCGCGGCGGGCCATTTCGATGGCGACGTCGGCCATGTGCTGACCGACGCTGGTGGGGTCCGGGAGGAAGACCTGGGAGACGACGAGAAGGGTTGGGGGTAGCGTAGGTTTGCTCATCGCGATGGACGTTATCCTGGGGCGCCTAAAGGGTGGGCGTTGCGGCCGATGTGGATCATGCCGCCGAGCGGGCAGACGTTCAAGACCTCATCTGCGCCAAGCCGCGCTGCCACTGGACCTGTCCGATGGTGGTTGATTTGACGACCAACTACGCAACGGATGATAATCCGGATCTTTCAGGCGTGGGCTGGGCGTTGACGCCTGCCGGTTTCGCGGAGGTTATTGATGTCGATCTCGTCCTGGTTGCGCAACATCTCGAACAATCGAGTTATCGGCCCGATAATTTGGTGGCCATTGAGGCTGCTTCCCAGGGGGACCGCACTGCCGATCGTCCTGGGGCGTCTTCGAGGGAAATGGTGGATCGTCTGGTCGAGCTTTCGCAGTTGCTGGCTGGGGCTCTACGAATTGGACAAGCAGCGCATCTTCAACACGTTAGTGAAGCCCGGGGATGTGGTGTTCGACGTGGGGGCCAACGCGGGGTACTACACGCTGCTCGGGGCGGTGCTCGCGGGGCCGGAGGGAAAAGTGTTTGCATTTGAGCCGCTGCCGAGAAACGCGTCGATCGTCCGGCGGCACGTCGAGATGAACAAGCTGTCGAACGTGACGGTGTTCGAGGGTGCGGTTTGCGACCGGGACGGCACCGCGATGTTCGACAGTGGCGCGATCCCGGAAATGGCGCACCTCTCGGAGAGCGGGGGTATCGAAGTGCGGACGTTCAAGCTGGATTCGCTCCTCGCCGAGGGCGTTCCCCCGCCGGCGGTCATGAAGGTAGACGTGGAGGGGGCCGAGGTGGACGTGCTGAACGGCGCCCGACGCCTGATCGAGGCGCAGCATCCGACGATCATGGTGGCGACTCATAGCGTGCCGCTCTTCGACGCGACAAGGGTGTTGCTGGAATCGTTGGGGTATGAGATCCAAGTGCTTGACGAGCCCTCGACGCGTTCGACGTCCGGCATGGCGTTGGGCGAATTGCTGGCGATATATCCGGCGCGCGCGTCTTAGGCGTGGCAGTTAAGCCAGCGGGGCGAGACGTTCCAACACGTACCTGGCGATGGCGGCCTCGGAACAGGCGTCGAGCCACCACTGGCGGGTTTGCCCGGCGGTGGCGGCGAGCGAGACGGGGTCGGCGGTCAAACGGCGGAGGGTGTCGTTGAGGTCTGGCCACCGTGCGATCTGCGTGATGGGCGCGTCCTGGTAATACCAACGCGGTGGCAAAAGCTCGCTCACGATGGCGCAGCCCGCGCGCGCGGCCTCGAAGAGGCGAAACGTCTCGTCGAAGTTGCCGCGAGGACACAGGGCGATGCGGGAGTTCATCAGGGCATTCGAATACGTCTCGGCGTCCATCAGCGGCTGTCCGGGACGGATGTATTCCACGCGCAGCGACGGCAGGGCGGCGGCGGCGGCGACAAGCGCAGCGGACAGTTGCCGGCGGGCGACGACGGCGGGGCGGGCGCTTGGCTTCCAGCCGGGGCGGGTGGTGCCGGCGAAGAAGACGTCGATGGTGCGCTGCTCGAAGGGCACCCACGGCACCTCGCGCTGCCGCCAGTATCCGAGCGGGACCTCGTAGATCGGGGCCAGCGGACCCGAATAAGCCTTGCGGCGCCGACGGTCGCGCCGGATCGCGACCAAGCGGTTCCGCGCCTCGCGTAGCGCCACCCTCGACGCAATGCTCAGGGGCAGTTTGAGTAGGTCGCGCGCCGGATTGGGCCGCACTCCCCCGCTCTTGAAAATCGCGCGGACGCACGGTGCGTATACGGGCGTCTGGTACATCTCATCGCCCATGAGGAAGACGACGGAATCCCGCAGATGCTCTTCGAAGTAATCCAGGCTTAAGGTCAGGAAAAACGTGAGCCCGAGGTCCGGCGCGAGCCGGTTTATTTCGCTTAGGATGCGGTGGTTATAGTAGTTTTCGGAGGGGTAGCCGGTCTTAGATAATTCATCGGGATCAAACTCGACCGCCTTGAGGGCTGAGCGGTGGGATAGGAAGAAGCGATTTCGCGTGCTCACTCGCCGGAGTCTAAGGCTTTCAAACTTGGCTGGCAATCTGATCGTAAATCCAGCGGTACGTCTTCTCCAACCCGACGGCGAGGCGGGTATCAGGCTCCCACCCCATCAGTTCCTTGATGCGCGTGTTGTCGCTGTTGCGGCCATTCACACCCTTGGGCGCCGAGAGGTTGTAATTGCGGTTCAACTTCACCCCGGCGATTCCTTCGACGATGTCCACGAGCTGGTTGATGGAGACCAACTCGCTCGAGCCGATGTTGAGCGGCTCGGTGATGTCGGACCAAGTGAGGTCCTGGGTGCCTTTCAGGCAGTCTGTGATGTACATGAAGCTGCGGGTCTGCTTTCCGTCGCCCCAGATCTCGATCTCGTGCTTGCCCGAGCGCTTGGCGGCAATCACCTTTCGGCAGATGGCGGCGGGCGCCTTTTCGCGGCCGCCCTCCCAGGTGCCGTGGGGGCCGTAGACGTTGTGGTAACGCGCGACGCGGGTCTGCATGCCAAAGTCTTCCCGGAAGTGGCGGCACATGCGCTCGCTGAAGAGTTTCTCCCAGCCGTAGCCGTCCTCGGGCATCGCGGGGTAGGCGTCGGATTCCTTGAGCGCGGTCACGTTGGGATCGCGCTGCTTGTCGGCGTTGTAAACGCAGGCGGAGGAGGCGTAAAAGAAGCGCTGGACGCCGTGATCTTTTGCGGCCATCAAGAGATGGGTGTTGATCAGCACGCTCAGCATGCAGAGCGCTTTGTTATTCTCGATGAAGCCCATGCCGCCCATGTCGGCGGCAAGATTGTAGACGACGGCTGCGCCCTTAAGCGCGGCTTGACAGTCTTCGAGGCGGCCGAGGTCGAGTTGCAGGTTTTCGGCTTCGGGGAAGCGCTGGTACCACTCATCAACCGGCTTGATGTCCACCGAGCGGACACCGGTATGACCGCTTCGCAGCAGGTCACCGATCAGGTGCCCGCCGATGAAACCACCCCCGCCGCAGACGACTACTTTCTGGTCTTTCAACATGTGAATCATCCGAAGAAACTGACGAATGGTTGTTGCCGGCGCTATGCCGCGCGACCGGCGCTACCGAACTGAGCAAGTATGCTGCATGAACTGGAGGCGTCAAGCGTAGCCTGCGCGATAATCCGCATCTGCTATACGCCAGCCGATGATCCGCCGTTCGGTCCTATAATCGCGCCTGATTTTTGTGGGTGGTGAACCACTGGATCGTTTTTCGTAACCCTTCTTCAAAGGGCGTGTTGGCGACGAAACCGATGGTTTCACGGGCCCGGGAAACATCGAGGCAGCGGCGGGGCTGGCCGTCGGGCTTGCTGGCGTCCCAGGTGATCTTGCCTTCGAAGCCGACCAGCTTCGCGATCGTCTCGATCGCCTGGCGGATGGTCACCTCGCGGCCGTTGCCAAGGTTCATCGGCTCGGGGGAATCGTATTTCTCCATCGCATCGACCAGTCCGCGGGCGCAGTCTTCGACGTAGAGGAACTCGCGGCTAACATTGCCGCTGCCCCAGGCGACGATCTCGGCGTCGCCGCGCTCTTTCGCTTCGACGCACTTGCGGACGATCGCGGGGATGATGTGACTTGTCTTGAGGTCGAAGTTGTCGCGCGGGCCGTAGAGGTTGACCGGCAGCAGGTAGATTGCGTTGAGGCCGTACTGCTGGCGGTAACTCTGGCACATGACGAGCAGGGATTTCTTGGCGATGCCGTAAGGGGCGTTGGTGACCTCGGGGTAGCCGTTCCAGAGGTCGGATTCCTTGAACGGGACGGGCGTCAGGTTCGGATAGGCGCAGATGGTGCCGGTCTGGACGAATTTTTTGAGGCCGTGCTTGCGGGCGCCTTCGATCAGGTGCAGGCCCATGGCCATGTTGGCGAAGAAGTAGCGGCCGGGGTTCTCGCGGTTGGCGCCGATGCCGCCCACTTCGGCGGCGAGATGCACGACGACGTCGGGTTTGATGTCGGCGTACATGCGATCGGCGTCGACCTCGTGGGTGAGGTCATAGTCCTTCTGGCGAACGCTGACGACGTCGATATAGCCGCGGGCGGCGAGCTGCTCGAGGACGAAGCTGCCGAGGAAGCCGCCGGCGCCGGTAACTGCGATGCGATCGGATTGGGTTACGGTGCTGGTCATGAATTGGGGAATTTTAATCGTTGGAATCAGGCTTACTGAAGTGAGCCAGCCGGTGGGGGTTATTTTTTCTGCGCGTGGTCGGCGATGACGCGTTCGCGCTTGGCGAGTTCCCAGTCCGATTCGGTCATCATCTTCGCCAGCGCCTTGAACGTAACGGCGGGGGTCCAGTTCAGTTGTTTGCGGGCCTTGGCGGCATCGCCTAAAAGCAGATCCACCTCGGCGGGGCGGAAGTAACGCGGGTCGATCTCGACGTATCGCTTCCAGTCCAAGTTGAGGATGCCGAAGACCTCGTCGAGGAACGCGCGGACGCTGTGCGTCTCGCCGGTGGCGATCACGAAATCCTCGGCGCGTTCCTGCTGGAGCATGCGCCACATCGCGTCGACGTAATCGCCGGCGAAGCCCCAGTCGCGCTTGGCGTCGAGGTTGCCCAGGTAGAGCTTGTCCTGAAGACCTTCCTTGATGCGGGTGGCGGCGCGGGTGATCTTGCGGGTGACAAACGTCTCGCCGCGGCGTGGGCTTTCGTGGTTGAAGAGGATGCCGTTGCAGGCGTAGATGCCGTACGCCTCGCGGTAGTTGACGGTCTGCCAGAAGCTGTAAACTTTGGCGCAAGCGTAGGGGCTGCGCGGGTAGAAGGGGGTCTCCTCGGTCTGTGGCGTCTGGACGACCTTGCCGTACATCTCACTGGACGACGCCTGGTAAAAGCGGATCGGGCGGCCGGTGTCGCGGATCGCCTCGAGCAGGTTCATGGTGCCCAGGGCGTCGGTCTGCACGGTGTAGACAGGCTGGTCGAAGCTGACGCGGACGTGGGATTGCGCGCCGAGGTTGTAAACTTCATCGGGCCCGACGCGCGTGAGGATCTCGCGCAGGCCGGTGCCGTCGACCAGGTCGCCGTAGTGGAGAAAGAGGCGGGCATCGGGGTTGTGCGGGTCGCGGTAGAGGTGCTCGATGCGCTCGGTATTGAACGAGCTGCTGCGGCGGACGATGCCGTGAACGAGGTAACCCTTGGAGAGGAGCAGCTCGGCCAGATAGGAGCCGTCCTGGCCGGTGATGCCGGTGATCAATGCAATTTTTCGCGTGTTATCTGGCATAGAGCAATTCTGCTAGCCCATCGTCCGGCAAAGTCGTACGGTGGCGAGCTTCAGATTAACCCTCAATTCAGCGGCAGGCAAACGAGCACGACTGTACAATGCGGTCGTTGTTCGTTTTTGCGAGGCGGCGTACAATCCTTGCAGCTTTGGAGGCCTTTCCATGCGGTTGCGCTTATATCTCCCGGTGCTTACGATGCTTTGCCTGGGTCCGGTAACTGCGCGCGCTCAGTTCGGAGGGGGGGCGATCTTCGAGCCGGAAATCAGCGTGGTGAACTCCGGCGCGGTGCTCGACGCGCAGGCGACGGTATCAGCCGATCGGAAGTATGTGACGATGACGATGCGGCCCTCCGTCTCGCAACTGCTCGCATTGCGGACGTTTCAGTTTCAGGGCTTCGGGGGCGTTGGGGGAGGCACTTTGCCCAGTGGGACGGTCGGCGGGGTAAACCCGGTGATTGTGGGCGCAGTGGACGTGATTCCGCTACGGCTTAACGCGCCGATGCGATTGGGGGCGGGGAATGGTGGGGCGATCTTGCTGCGGCGGGGAATTACACCGCTGGTGATCGAAAATTGAACCCCTGTGGTCGAAGATTGGACCGTTCGGGGCAGCGTCACTTCCGCCTATGATCTACGGACATGCCTGAGAACAGCCCGCAATCCGAACCGTTACCCGAGCCGCCGCAAAACCCCAATGAGCCGCCGGCTACAGAAAATGCCGGTAAGCGTAAACGCCGGCGCTGGCCGTTCGTGATCGGCGGAATCTTCGTCGTGCTCTTGCTGTTGGTCTTGTTAGCGCCGACGATCCTGAGCGCCGGGCCGTTCAAATCGATGGCGTTGGGGATCGTCAATGAGAACCTCGATGGCAAGGTCGAAATCGCGGATTGGTCGCTGGGGTGGAACAGCGGGATCACCGCCAATGGCTTGAAGCTTTACGACGATAAGGGTGGCTTGATCCTGCAGGCGTCGCGGGTGCGGACGGAGCTATCGATCTGGAAGGCGCTGACGTCGGGCTTTAGCAAACTCGCGCTGGGTCGGACGGACGTGGACAACTTAGAGCTGACGAACATCCACGTCGATCCGGAGGGAATGCCAAACATCGCGAAGGTGGCGAAGGGTAAGAAAAAGCGTGCGCCTAAAGCGTCGTCTGCGCCGATGGAAATCTCGGGCGACATCCACGTCAACAACATGACCGGAAACGTGACGGCCGCGGGCATGGCGCAGCGCGTGCGCATCAATCCGAGCAATCTCGCCATCGTTCTGACCGGCTTGAACGACCCGATCAAGAACGACATTCAACTGGCGTTTACGGTCGAAGATCCGGCGCATCCGAACGCGCCCGCGCGCCCGGGGTCGATCGTGCTGAGCGGGGTGGCGGACCTGTTCGACCAGGACAAGCTGCGCTTGGATACCGCCAGCGTGAAAGAGCAACTGAAGCTGGCGGACGTGGACGTGGCGGCGGCGAATCCGTTCCTGGCGATCGCGCAACTGAAGCTGACCCTGGCGGGCCTGGCCAACGGGGCGGTGGACGTGAACCTGCAGGGCATGGCCAATGCCGCGGCGACTGGCCAGCTCACTGTGAAGAACTTCGTCGCGGGTGGCGAAGTGCTTAACGGCGATCAGTTCAAGTCGAACCTCGATATCCCGATCAAGATCACGCGCGTGCTGGAAAACAAGGATCTGGTCGTCCTGAAGGTGGACGATCTGCAGGTTAAGACCGACTACGGCTACGTCGGCATCACCGCGAATGCGTCGCAGGAATCGCTCCAACGCTTATATGACGGCAACGCGCCTGGCCGCGAAGGGCACGTGACGATCATGGCCAACTTCGATCAGGCGGCCAAGCTGCTCAACGCCATGCCTAAAACGTTGAAGCTGGTCGACGGCGTGAACATCGATTCCGCGCGCGTCTTCGCGCAGGTGGATGGCTGGATTTACGCCGATCGCGTGGTGAGCAAGACGCAGTTTCACTTGGCCGACGTCTCGGGCACGAACAAGTCGGGCAAGATCGCGATCAGCCCGATCGTCAGCACGCTCGACGTCACCTATCTGCCGTCCAACGGCAAGCCGTTTACGATCACCGAGGTGCGCGACGTGGGCGTGGCGCTGCAAAGCGCCTTTGCCCGTATCGATGGCGGCACCGGCAAAGGGGGGACGCTGGCGCAGTTCAAACTCGCCGCCGACGGCGATTTTGCCAAACTGCAGAAAGAACTGGCGCAGTTTGCGGACCTCGGGGGGCTGAACCTGGCGGGGACCTGGAACCTCAAAGCCAACACCGATGGCGATCCGAGCAAGCCGGACGCCGCCATCAAAACCAATGTCCAATTCACCGCCAACAACCTGACGATCAAGAATTTCGGCAAGTACCCGCCGATCGTCCAGCCGTGGCTGAACCTGATTGCGACGGGAGACGTCCACCTCCAGGACAACGCCCCGCGGTCGATCACCGGCGGCGACGTGACGCTCAAGAGCAACAACCCCGACAAGCCCACGGTCGACCTGCACGCGACCGGCGACTTCGATCTCAAGACGCTTACGTCGGGGCGGTTCGACCTCTCGGTGAAGGCGCTATTGGCGAAGGCACGCGACGAGTTTGCAGCGTTCAAGCCGGAGCTCAATTACATCGAGTCGGGCGAACTGAATGCCTCGGGCGCCGGATCGTACGACGGGCGCAAGCTCACGCTGTCGAGCGAGAAACCGCTGCTGGTGAAGCTGACCAATCTGGCGCTGCGGCGATCCGCGACGCCGGGGGCGAAGTCGGCGATCGTGCTGAAGGATCAGTCCCTCGACGCGAACTTCGCCGGAACGGTGAACGTGTCGGATGATGAAGTCAGCGCCGACGCAAAGACCCTTTCGATCACCGCGCCAAACCTCGTCGACGTGCGGAAAAATGACGGTGACCTGAAGCTCAAACTCGCGAAGAAACCCCAACATCAACTCACCGGCACCGGCGGCTTGACCCTCTCCGCGGACGCCAAACGGCTGATGGATATCTACAAATCATTCTCGCCACCGGCGGCCGCGCCGAGTTCGGCGGATGCCAGCATCGGTGAGCTTACGCGAGGCTTGCTCAAAGGATCGCTCACGTTCACCCGCGCCGATCAGCCGGTCACCACCATCGCCGGAAACTTCATCGCTGATGTGAGCGTGACGACGAACAAGGACCCGATCGACGACAAGATCGCGATCACCATTGCCGCGCAGGCGCCCGATGACCTGACGCAGAAGCTCACGGGAAACATCGGCATCAAGAGCAATATCCTCAATGCGTCGGTCAGCGACGCAGTGCTGGTTTTTGCCCATCGCGTGGCCGAGCAAACGACGGCATACAACAGCCCGCTGGCGATGCTGCAGAATGCGAAGCTCAGCGTGACTGCGGACCGGATGGAGGCGCTTCAGACAATCATGAACAGCGTGATGCCGCCGCCCGCGCCAGTCACCGTGGCGACTGCGCCGGAGCCGGCGCTCGGATCGCGCTCAGCCAAGGCGGTTGCGAATCGCGAGCGATCTTCTTCGCCGGAAGACGTCGCCGGTGATGAGGGCGCGGTCGTCAAGCCGCTGCCGCCGCTGCGAATTCTCGGCGGCAAGCTCGCCTTTAACGCCAGCGTTACCCATGACAACCAGACGACATTGTTGAAGGATACGTCGCTCGACGTTACCGGCCTCAAGTTCCAGCGCGGCGACGGGTACTACGCGAGCGCGCGACCGATCAACCTCAAGCTCGCCGCCGCCATCGATGCGGTGGAAGCGTCGGTAAAAAAGATCGAACTCCGCGAACTGTCCGGCGACGTCAACGCCGGCCAGCTCAAGATGACCAAGCCGATCGTCCTCACCAACCTCGCCGCGCCGTCCCCCACGATGGACGGCGGAGTTGAATTGCAGGGCCAACTCGCCGACGCGCTTCGGCTGCTCGAGGCATACCAGGGCGCTAAAGCCGGCACGAAATATCCCTATGCCGGCGACTACATCCTCGCCCAGAACATCAGCACCCAGGGCGACACAACGCGGCTTGCGGGGTCGCTCAAGGCGACGAAGTTCAAGGTGTACGATCCGGCCGATCCGCAGAAGGTGACGTTTGCCGAAGACCTGCTCACGGTAACCAATGACGTCGCCGCCGACGTGAAGACCGACACCGCCACGATTCACACCCTCGGCGTCAACATGCAGAGCACCGGCGCGCTGGCGGTCGCGCTGTCGAACGGCCAACTCATCGATTGGGTCAACAAGCGCAAGATCGCCGACAAGCTGCAGGCGCACGTGCGGATCGACTGGCCCAAGCTCTGGACGCTGGTGCGTCCGATGCTCGATCCCGACACGCAGAAATCGTTCGAAGACCTTGAACTGGCGGGCGTGATGGAGCGCGATTTCACCGTCAGCGGCAGTTACCCCGCCAAGGGCGCGAACCGCCGCGGCGAGGAGATTACGCTCAACACGGCGCAGTCGCTTCGTTTTGTCAACGCGGTTGGCGGGCTCAAGATCGACCGCGTCAGCGTCAGCGGACTCGACGTGCGCGACCTCGAACTTCCCATCACGCTCAAAGACGGCATCCTCTATATCCGCGACTCCGGCAAGGCCAGCGCCGACCGCTATCCCAAAGCTTTCGCCTGCAACGGCGGATCGATCGATCTCGGCGGTCTACAGGTCGACCTGCGACATTTCGGCCCAGACGGATCGATCGTGCCGTGGTTCACCATCCCCGACGCCAACAAGCTGGTCATGAAGAACGTCGCGTTCAACCCGCTGCTCGCGGGCTCGACGATCGGCAACTACGTCAACCCCGGCTTCAGCGGCGCCCAGGACGCGCGCGGGCGGGTCACGCTGACCAGCGTCGAATGCCGCGACCTGCCGCTCGACTGGTTCACCGCATCCAAGAAGGAAGGCACGACGGCCAAGCGTGACCGCCGCGCCACAAGCCAATCCAATGGCCGCGCCGAGTTCCAACTCGCCATCACGCAGATGCAGCTCAAGGCGCCGCTCCTGCCGTACCTATTGAAGACCGACCAACTCGCCGGCGAAGTGCGCAACGGAAAGATCATCGTTGAAAATGCCATCGTCAAATCCGACATCCCGATCGAGCTCGACATGGGCGGCAAGGCCGTCCTCGCCTGGAGCGGCTCGGTTAGCCTCCAGGACCGCCGCATCCTCGATTTCAACACCGCGATCCCCAAGCAATTGCTGGCCGACCTGCCGTTCCTGCGTAACAACGAGAAACTGATCCCAAATGTGGTCAACGTGCCGATGTCCGGTTCGTTCGACGCGCCCAAGATCGACCTCGTCGCCGCCGTCACCAAATCCCTCGTCCCAGGCATCGGCTCGGGCAAACCCGAAGACCTGATCAAGAACCTCCCCGATCTGATCAACGCCGCCAGGGGCAAGAAGGATAAGAAGGACAAAAACAGCCAGCCCGGCGACGAGCCGATCAATCGCGACCCCAAGGCCGACACTCGAGATACGCCGGACAACACAGCTAAACCCAAAGACAACCCCGTCGGCGACCTGATCGACATCGCCGGTGGCCTGCTCAACAAGAACAAAAAGGACAAGAAGACCGACGAGCGCGACATGCGCGACTCGCGGGATAACCCGCCGGCCCGGCCCGCCGACCCCGGCAACGAGCGCATCTCCAACGATCCGCCACGAAGAATTTCCGGCGATGAACCCATCTCCGCCGACCCGCGCACCGCCCGTCCCGCCACGACGCCTTCGACGACAGCGCCAACAACGCAGCGAAATGTCTCCGGCCGCACGCGCGATGCGCGGGACAACAAATGAAAGCGTGGCTTCTCGACTCCCTGGGTTCCATCGAAAACCTCCGCCTCGGCGAAGTCCCCGACCCAACGCCCGCCCCCGGCGAAGCGGTACTCGACGTCGAATATGCCGCCCTCAACCCCGCCGACCGTTATCTCGCCGAAGGACAATACCCCGCCAAGCCCACCTTCCCCCACATCCTCGGCCGCGACGGAATCGGCGCCGTGTCTGCCGTCGGGCAAGGCGTGATCACCGTCAAGCCCGGTGACCGCCGCCTCATCCTCCGCAGCGATGTCGGTGTCAACCGTCCCGGCACGTTCGCGCAGCGCGTGGCAGTTCCGGTTGAATCACTGGTCGCGCCGCCCGCCCGCTGGCCCGCCCAGCAAGCCGCCGGCGCGCCGTTGGTTTACCTGACCGCACATCAGGCTCTGACAAACTGGGGTGACCTTCCGCCGGGCGTGGTGCTGATCACGGGCGCATCCGGCGGCGTGGGCGTGGCGTCGCTGCAACTGGCGCGGGCGATGCTGCATAAGGTCGTCGGCCTCTCGCGCGATCCCATTAAATCCCAGAAACTTTCTGACCTGGGCGCGTCCCTAGTCGTCGATCCCAACGACGGCCAGTGGGTGCGGAAGGTGAAGGAACATCTCAAGCCGCAGCGGGTCGATCTCGCGATCGACAACGTCGGCGGCGCGCTGTTCAATCAAGTTATCGAGACATTAGGCGAGCACGGCCGCGTCAGTTGCGTCGGCCGGCTTGCTGGCCCGGTGCCGGAGTTCAACACCGCTGCCCTCTTCTTCCGCCGCCTCCGAATCGGCGGCATCATGGTCGGCGCTTACGCGCCCGCCGAATCCCGCGCCGCGTGGGATCGCATCCTCGCCCTCCTCGACGAAACCGACGCCGCGCCGATCGTCGATTCGGTTCATCCGTTTGATCAACTCAAGCAGGCATTCGCCCAACTCGCGCGCGGGCCCATGGGCAAGGTCGTTCTAAAGGTTTCGTAGTTGCGGATCTACTTCAATCCACCGGCCATCTTCCGCGCCACAAACTCCCGCAGCATCGGCACCTTCCCCTCGCCGGCGATCTTCAGCGCCTTGATCTTGTCCACGCCGACCAGCGGCTCGAGCGCGTACCAATACATGCAAGGCAGGTTATGGTCGTCCGCGTCCGCCTCGTGCGCGACCAGCCCCTTCAAAATATCCCAGCGCTTCCCCGCATCAATCCGCTGCAACGCGCTGGCGAGATAAAGCCGCACCACCGGCGACGGATCGCTCTCCGCAAGCCGCGCAAACTCCGCCAACATCTCATCCGACGGATTACGATCTTCGCACGCAAGCTGAATCGCCCACCCGCGCACGTACTCGTTCGCGTGCCGCAACTGCCCCATCAACACCTTCTCGTCATCCGCCCCCAGCGCATGCAGCGCCCAAAGCGCCCGCAATCGCTTGGCGGGATCGCTCGAGACGTTCAACATCGTCCCCAGCGCCCCCGTCACATCCTTCGACTGCCGCTCCTGCAGGATCCGCCGTGCATGCCGCACGAAATATTCATTGGCATCTCCCTGCAGCGCTACAAGCTCCGCGTTGCTCAGCTTCGACAAATCCCCCTTCGCCGCCCCGGCGCCCCGCCCCTCCGAAGCTTTGTATGAGACCTTGTAAATCCGCCCGTTGCTCCGGTCGAACTTCTCCGGCTGCGGCAGATGACACGCCTGCTGGTCATACCAGTCGATCATGTAAACCGAGCCATCCGGCCCATACTTCAGGTTGATCAACCGCGACCACTTGTCGTTCATCAGCAGCAAATCTTTCCCGTGCTTTCCGACATACCCGCTCCCCTGCGGCTCGAGTAGGTCGTTGTTCACGCGGTTGCCGTGAATGTTCGACATGAAGATGGTGTTGCGATACTCCGCCGGCCACGCCCCGCCGAGGTAGATCATCGCCCCCGCGTGCGCATGCCCACCGCCCGCCGCGTCGGATCGATTGTTCCCCGCGTGCGGCCCGCCCGTCCCCGCCCAGTGCACATGATCGGCGATCGTCGTGATGTCCTTGTACGTGTACGGGTCAAAGTGGCTCCCCGCCTGCCGTTGAAAGCGCCCGCCCTGGATCATGTGATAAAGATGCGGGATCACGCAGGCCGTGCAAAACGCCTGCCCCATGTCGTTGAAGTCCACGCCCCAGGGGTTGCTCGTCCCCTCAGCGAACAACTCAAACACATGCTTCGTCGGATGATACCGCCACACGCCCGCAGTAATCGGCGTACGCTCCGCCGCCGGCGTCCCCGGCTTCCCCGCCGCCGACTTAACGAACACGCCATGACACCCATACAACCACCCATCCGGCCCCCATGTAAACGCGTTAAGCGTCTCATGCGTGTCGGTGTATCCAAACCCATCAAGCAGAATCTGCGGCGGCCCGTCCGGCTTGTCATCCCCATCCTTGTCCGGAATGAACATCAGGTAAGGCGCTGCCCCCACCCACACCCCGCCAAATCCAACTTCCAACCCCGACACCAGGTTCAGCCCCTCCGCGAACACCGTCCGTTTGTCCGCTTTCCCATCGCCGTCGATATCTTCAAAGATTACGATCCGATCCTTCCCCTCACCTTCGGGTGCGCGCTTCGGATACGTCATCGCCTCGGCCACCCAAAGCCGCCCCCGGTCATCGATCGTAAACGCGACCGGCTGCACGATCTCCGGTTCGCCCGCGAACAGCGTCGCGCTGAACCCATCCGTCAGCGTGATCGCCTTCACCGCCTCCTGCGGCGTCAAGCCGTTGAATTTCACCACGTCCGCCGGCAAGGGCGGGCCCGCCGGCGCTTTCGCCTTCGCTACCGCCGCCGCAGCGAACTTCGGCCGCTCGCCATAAAATCGAAAATCATCAAAGTTCAGATGCCCCCACGGCCCCGTGTGATCGTCGATCAGGCGGATGAAGACGTCCTTCCCTTGAAACTTCTGCAGATCCACCACCGCGCGTCCGAGGTTTTCCGTATCGCCGCCGCTGGTCTTGAAAATAACCGCCTTGTCCGCCGCCGAGACGATCTCCACCCGCACCTGATCCGATGAACCCCCCGCCACCAGGAATGCCGCCCACGGATGCGTCACTTTAAACGTCGCGCTGGTCAGCGACCCGGTCGGCTTGTCGCCCGCGGTCTCGAAGCTCCCGATCCAGTAATTCCCCTGGTGCTGCGAGCGCATGTCCTTCCGCCGCGCGGCAACGGCGTCGCCCTTGATCGGCTGACCGGCAAACGCATCGCCCGTCGCGGTCCAATCCTTGAGCGTCCCGGTCTCAAAGTCCAGGTTCAGCGGCCGACCGTCCGCCCCGAGCGGCAGAACGCCCTCGCTCGCTTTCGGATCAGCAGCCCACACCCACACGCCAAGACACACGGCGACGATTCCCACGACAGCGGCAAGAGCGCGATTCATTGGACGGGTCTCCTTATTGGCGCGGAGTATACCCGCGCGCCATCGAGACCGCGCCTGGTCAGCGCCGTCGTGCCCGCCGCCGCCGCTGCGCCAGCGCGCCGATCGCGCAAATGCCCATCACACTCAGCGTTCCCGGTTCCGGCGCGGTCGCCGTGAAGCTGAATGGAATATAGGTCCCCAACTCGACGTTGGATGCGGCGATGATCGCGCTCAACTCGGGTGACACGTCACTATTCCCTAGCCCGACCGGGTCCGATGCCACCGGCGCTGAGCCGCCGACGACCACGCCACCTTTTTCCGCCACCAGCCGCCCGAATACCTTCACGTCCGACCCCTCCGGCACCACTGCCGCCCCGAAAAACGCGCCAAGTCCCTGCGCCGCCTCCAGCGCAGACGGGTTCGTATTCGCCGCAAGGTTGACGCCATCGAGTCCCCATGACGTCGTCGAATCGAACGCCGCCGGGTTTCCCGTCTTCGAATACGGCTTGGCAGGAAGGATGGAATTATCCGGCACGCCCCCGTCCCAGTTCGCTGAAAGGCCGATCCGCATGAACGTTCCGGTAATGTTGCTCAGGCTGATCCCCGACCCCCTGACGTTGGCATCGTTCACGCCGTCGCCGTCCAAATCGCGGCGATCGAACGTAAACGCCCCGCCACCCAGCGACTGCATCGTCGCGCTCACCCCCAACAGCAAGTGCGTATTCAGTTGCTCCCCGGTCTGATCGTTCTTCGCGTAAAACTTGAACACGTTTGTGCCGGACAGCGCCCCCGTCCCCGAGGTAACCGTATAATTGAACTGAAAACCCGCACGGGCCGATTCCGTCACGAGCGCGCACGCCAACCCGACCGCCAAAAGACCCTTTTTCATGATGATCCGCCTTTGCTTAGGAGTGATGGGCTTTATACATAGGCCCGGAGTTCACGCATATTATTGGGGCTGTCCACTATCGCAATGCTAAGACGCTGAAATAATCCGAATAATTTCCGCCGCTTTAACCCGATAACGGCGCGCAAGCGCCCAATCCGACAACGAACGCCGTCGTTTGCAACTGTTCGACACTGGGTGTACATTTCCGCACCCTGTCCTCTGGCGACCCCGGCTAGCGGCGCAGCGTTATTCGTCGCAAAATACAACAAAACGTCCACTCGAATGGAGGCTCTCGTGTCCCCGCAATTTCGCCGCAGCACCCACCTGTTCACCAGCGAATCCGTCACCATGGGCCACCCCGACAAGGTAGCCGATCAAATCTCCGACGCGATTCTCGACGCCATCCTCACCCAGGACCCCAAGAGCCGCGTCGCCTGCGAAACCCTCGTCACCACCGGCCAAGTCGTACTCGCCGGCGAAGTGACCACCGAAGCCTACGTCGATGCCGCCCAGATCGCCCGCGACACGATCAAGGAGATCGGCTACACCCATCCCGACATTGGCTTCGACTACCACTCCTGCGGCGTCCTCTCCGCCATCCACTCGCAATCCCCCGACATCGCCCGCGGCGTTGACCATGCCGAAGATGACGCCAAGGAAATGGGTGCCGGCGACCAGGGCCTGATGTTCGGCTACGCCTGCGACGAAACCCCCGAGCTCATGCCGCTGCCCATCCACCTCGCCCATCGCCTTGTCGAGCGCCTCGCCGAGGTCCGCTTCAAGGGCAAACTCCCGTGGCTCCGCCCCGACGGCAAAAGCCAGGTCACCATCGAATACATCAACGAGCGCCCCGTCGCCGTCCACACCGTCGTCATCTCAACCCAGCATGACGAAACCGTCCTCGACAAGAAGCGCGACGTCATGACCGAAAAGGCCAAGCGCGACATCATCGAGCACGTGATCAAGCCCGTCATCCCGAAGAAGCTCTGGAACGACAACATCATCTTCCACATCAACCCGACGGGTAAATTCGTCGTTGGCGGCCCGCACGGTGACACCGGCCTGACCGGACGCAAGATCATCGTCGATAGCTACGGCGGCCGCGGTGCGCACGGCGGTGGCGCCTTCTCCGGTAAGGATCCCTCCAAGGTCGATCGCAGCGCCTGCTACATGGGCCGCTACATCGCCAAGAACATCGTCGCCGCCGGACTCGCCAGCAGCGCCGAAGTCCAGCTCGCCTACGCGATCGGCGTCGCCAACCCGGTCAGCGTCACCGTCAGCACCGAGGGCACCGCCCTCATGCCCGAAGATCAGATCGCCGAGCTAGTCAAGCAGATGTTCCCTCTCACCCCGCGCGGCATCATCAAGCACCTCGACCTGCTCCGCCCGATCTACAAGCAGACCGCCCGCCACGGCCACTTCGGCCGAATCCCCGGCAAGGACGGCGGCTTCTCCTGGGAACGCGTCGACCGCGCCGAAGCCCTCGCCAAGGCCGCCGGCATCAAGACGGTCAAGAAGGCGGGATAACCGCGCAGGACACGAAAACAGTTGAAACCGCAGATGAACGCGGATAGACGCAGATAAGAAAGCTGATTGATTTTCTTATCGGCGTTCATCTGCGTCCACCTGGGTTCCACCTTTTCCTCCGCCGCGTGGTTCACTTCAGCATCGCCTGCCGCCGGGCCAGGTCCTCCCGCAGGTAGGTCTTAAACGTCGGCAGCTTGGCCCGCTCCCACGCCGCGTCGATCGACTGCGCGACGGTCTGGTTCATCTCCATCAACTGCCGGAACGCCTCGTACTCGCGCGACTCGCTCGACGGGCAGCAGTGCGCATCGTGCGTGTCGGCGCGGAACAGGCACCCCTGCCGGTCCGGCCGGCGCTCGATCGCCAGCTTCATGTGCGGGTAAAAACGATTGCCCAGCCGCAGCAGCACCCGCGCCGTCATCCCCTCCCCCCGGTGCTCGAAGACCGCGCTGTCGTAAAACGACTCGTCGCTCAGCGCCCGCAGCGTCTCGAGCCGCGACCGCACCGCCGACGGCGGCGGCGGCCCGCCATAAGCCACCTCGACATAAACCTCGATCGCCTTCCAAACCACCTGGGGATCGGGCCACTTCATGTTTCACGACCTTGTGCCGGACAACTCGGCGCGTGCGCGACCGATTTTGTCCTTGCACGTTCGACGCCATGACTATAATCGAACTCTGGCGAAACGAGGAATCGCAGATGTCGCAAAATGGCCGCGCCGTGCTGGTCGTCGAGGACGACCCGGAGATCAACGAGCTCGTCGGCGCGTACGTCCAGATTGCCGGCTTCGACTACCACCGCGCCCTGAGCGGCCAGGAGGCCGTCGACAAGGCCCGCCAGAGCAACCCCGCGCTGATCGTCCTGGACATCATGCTCCCCGACTTCGACGGGTTCGAGGTCGCCCGGCGG
>JAQGHM010000105.1 GCA_028291615.1 Phycisphaerales bacterium
GGCGTGCGGCTGGGGGAGGGGTTCGGCAAGACGGCGGGGGGCGTTGGGATCCTGGTGGCGATGGCGTCGGTACTGGGGCGGACGCTGATGGAGTCGGGGGCGGCGGAGCGGATCGTCTACTCCACGCGACGGCTGCTGGGAGACAAGCGGGCGCCGCTCGCGTTCCTGATCTCCGGCTTCGTGCTGGGCAATCTCGTCTTCGCCGAGACGGTCTTCTACCTGCTGATCCCGATCGCCAAGGTGATGCGGGCGCGGAGCGGGCGGGATTATGCGCTCTACGTGCTCTGCATCGTGGCGGGGGCGACGATGACGCATTCGCTGGTGCCGCCGACGCCCGGGCCGAGCTTCGCGGCCGAGGCGTTTCACGTGAGCTTCGCGATGATGATCCCGGTGGGGATGGCCATCGGCGCGATCGCGGCGTGCGCGGGTTATTTCTATGCGCGCTTCGCCAATCGGTACTGGGATATCCCGCTGCGCACGGCGCTCTCGGAGGCGGAGGTGCTGCAGGAGCCGCAGGCCGATCGTCCGCTGCCGCCGCTTTGGGTGGCGCTGCTCCCCATCCTTCTCCCGGTGGTGCTGATCGCGTCGGGCGCGTATTGCGATGCGATCCGCACGCAGAGCCGGGCGGCCTGGTTCGTCCGCGCCATCGGCGACAAGAACGTGGCGCTGAGCATCGCGGCGGGGGTGGGGCTGCTCATCGTCGCGGCGCAACGCCGGCTGGATCGCAAACAGGTCTCGGCGGCGGTGGGGGAGGCGCTGGCGGGGGCGGGCGTGATCATCCTGATCATCTGCGCCGGGGGCGCGTTCGGGCAGGCCCTCGCGGCAAGCGGCGTCGCGGGTGAGATCGGCAAGCGACTCCCGGATTCGCATCACGCGCTCATCCCGCTCGCCTTCCTCACCGCCGCGATCATCCGCACGGCCCAGGGCTCGGCCACGGTGGCGATGATCACGGCGGCCGGCATCATCGCGCCGATCGCGGCGAGCTTCGCGCTCCCGTTCCACCCGGTCTATCTCGCGGTGGCCGTCGGCTGCGGCAGCAAGCCGTTCATGTGGATGAACGACAGCGGCTTCTGGATCATCGGGAAGATGTCCGGCTTCACCGAGACCGAGACGCTCAAGACCGCCAGCACGATGATGGTGGTGGAGGCGAGCGTGGGGCTCCTGGCGACGATGCTGGGGGCGTGGCTGGTGCCGTTGGTTTAGGGCTCGAGCTTACGGACCGCGAGATCGCCAAGCGTTCCAGACCAACCCGCGCGCTCGCCGCTCGCCACGAACTTCATGATGCTCTCGCTGGCGATCACCACCGACAACACCACCAGGTTTCGCGCCAGCGGGTAATCGCAGACGTCGCCGGCGACATCGCGGGGGACCCGGTACTGCTCGTCCCAGATGGCTTCGCAGTAATCCTCGTAGAGTCCGACGTGCAGGCATGGGACACCAGACGCGCGGGCGGCTTCCTGCAGGAGTTGTCGGGCGGTGGAATTGTCGAAGGCGTCGATGACGAGATCGCAGTCGCCCAGCAGCGGCCGCGCGTTTTGCGCCGTCAACTCTTTCCGCACCGCGTCGATCTCGACGCCCGCCACCTTGAACAGTCGGTTCCGCAGGGCCTCGACTTTCCAGACACCCACGTCCGCCTCGGCGTAGGTTTGGGTCGAGACGTTGTGCTCTTCCACGCGGTCTTTGTCGATGGCGCGAAGGTGGGCGACGCCCTGCCGCAACAGGTTGTCGGCGAGGTTCGATCCGACCGCGCCGACGCCGCAGATCGTGATGCGCAGCTTGGCGAGCCGTTCGAGGAGTTCGGACCCGCGATAGATCTGCTCGTGATGGAATTTGCCGGCCATGCTCGTCTCCAACATCTCTGGTCAATGCAATCGCACGATTCGACCCGCGTCCTCCCCTTCGCGGAGCACGCCGATCAAGCTGCCGAGGTCGAAGTCGTCGTCGCGGCCGGAGAGGCAGATGCCGGCGGTGACGACGGCGAGGTTGTTTTTGCGCACCACGCTGGTGTGGCGCTGGCCGTCCACGTCGTAGCTGACGCGGTAGACGTCGGGGCGCTCGCTGAAATCGCGTAGCTCGGCGCCGGCGTGGGAGAGCGCGCGCTTGAGGCGTGCCTCGGGCTTGGCGCGTTCTTCGGCCTCGATCGCTTCTTGCCGCATCGTGTAATTGAGCACATAAGCCATCCGCTGCTCGGCCGTCAGGCTGCTCCGCACGAGGAGCTTGGGATCGAGCATTTTCTGCAATGATTCCCGCAGGTACGCCGCCGCACCCGGATCGGCGCGCGTATCGCCGGCGTCGAACCAGAACTGCGTCCCGTCGAAGTGTGTCACGATCGTCTCGAAGAGTTCCGCGTCTTCCACAAAGCGAGGCGGCACGAGGCCATCGATGGCGAAGCGCGCGTCCCCCGAATTGGCGGCGATCGCGAGCCATTGATCGTTTTCGCTCATCGCCAGGATCAGCCGAACAGCAGGGAAGAGCGCCCGATACTTCCGACGTTCGCCCATCGACGCATCGCGCACGTACTTCGCCCGGTCGAATGAAACTGCTTTGAAGACACCCCACCCTTCGAACGCCTTCGGTGACACCTTGAGCCGGCACCGCACGTCACCGATTTTCACGCCCACGCCCGCTCCGCGCAGGACGGGCGCAAGGAACTCGCTGCCGACGAACGCCTCCTCGGCCTTGGCCAGCCGGTCAATCGCGCCCAGGATGTCTGCCTTTCGCCGCTTGGACATTGTCGCTCCGGATCTCAGTCTACCCTTCTACCGCGCAAGACAAAGGCACGGCGCAGTCGTCCTCGACCGGGCCGTGCCGATTCTTCAAACCTGTCAGGCGCTCTTGCGCACCGGCAGCGGGTACTCCATGATCTCCGTCAGGAGTTCCAGGCGGCTGGGCTTGGCGAGGAGCGGGATCAGGTTGGGCAGCGCGTAGTAGTCGCCGCCGAACTCGAAGACGTCCAACGCCACGCCCGCCCGCTGGCAGGCCGTCGTTACCGTCGCCACCGCGCCGGGCGTGCGGACGATGCAGACGGTCGGGTCGGCCTTGATGGCCTCGCGGTACTTCGCCAGCGTGGGCGCGAAGAGCGGCACGGTGTTCTCACCCTCGTCGGTGACGAGGATGATCTGCTCGACGTACTGCCGCTTCACGCGCATCGACTCCAGCGCCACGCCGCATGACGTGCCGCCGCCGGCCTTGATGCCCGCCAAGGCGCGTTCCCACGACGCCAGGTCGTTGCCGCCGCGCTCGATCGGGTAGGCGATCGTGTCGAACGCGTAGACGTAGAGCGCCTCTTCGCAGACCGTCGAGATCATCGCGCCGATGCGCTTGCCCAGCTCGATCGCCAGCTCCATCGAGCCAGACTTATCGATCAGGAGCGCGGTCGGCCGCTTGATCCGGCCCCTGGCCTTGATCTGCGTGTCGGCGACTTTTTCGAGCTTGGCGCGCGTCTCGCCGCTCACGCCGGCGGCCTCCATCGCCTTGCCGGCTTTGAAGGCGCTCACGCGTGCGCCGGTCTGCGCGGCCTCGAGCTTCTGGTCGATCATCGCCTTGAGCTCTGCGTTCTCCAGCGCGCCCCGCTTCTTCAGCGAGGCGACGTTGTTGATCAGCTCCTGCGGGCTCATCCGGTCGATCAGCGCCATCAGCACTGCCGGCGTCATCTGCTTGACGACGGTTGCGGCGACGCGGTACGGGATCTCGTGCTCGACGATCGCGCGCGCCTGCTCGGCCGGGCTTTCGACCTTGGCGAGCAGCTTGAGCGCGTAGACCCGGCTGTCCGCCGGCGGCGTTTCGTCGAACAGGATCTGCTGCGCCCGCGGGCCGGGCTTGACGTGCAGCACCGCGTAGAGGCGCTTCATCGCCTTGCGCGCCTGCAGCACGCTGCCGTCAAACCAGTCGGCGTCCGCCTCGCGCTCGCGGAGGTAACGCTCGACCTCGGTCTTGAGGGACCGCGGCGGATTCTGGAAGAGACCGAACGACTCGGTCACCTTCCTGGTCGGCGCCGGCGCGTCGGTAGCTTTCAGCTTGGCACCTTTGGCCTTCTTCGCTCGCGCGTTCTTGGGCGCATTGGCGACCTTTTCGCGCACGGTGCGCGTCGTCTTGCGGCCGTGGATGAAGTCCACCACGCGCGTCACCTGGTACGGCGGCAGCTCGCGCAGCATCGCCAGGCCGGTGTCGCGGTGGCCGGTGAAGTCGCTCATCACCAGGGCGATGACGAACATCTCCTTGTGGTCGCGCACGTCGCCGTGATCCGCGTACCACGCCGCCAGGCGGACGTAGAAACGCGGGTCCGACGCGGCCATGTCGCGGTGGATCGGCCAGATCTCCTCGAGCTTCCGGTGGGGCGTGGTCAGCAACGTGTTGAGCAGCCGCAGTCGCACGTCTTGTTCGTTGTTCGTCGTCGTCGCCACCATGACAGCCTCCTTTCAATGCCTCAAATGAAACGTGGCCACGCGAGGTGGCCACGTTTGCGTCCACATGATAATGGGAAACCTCCCAACCGAACCCGCACAAGTTCCGGAAGCGACATTGTCGCCAATTTCGGCAAAACGATTTTCGGTCGTTTGTATGCTTCTGCTGTAGGGTGCAGATGCGGCGGAGGAGGTTCCCTGCTTCTTCAATGATGACTCACTCGAAGAGCTCGATTCGCACGGCCCGCACAAGTCACACGAGCGGACTTTTTACGGCGCTCTGCCACTGAGCTACGGAGGCGCGCGATGCGTCGCCAAAATGCCTCCGACGGGATTCGAACCCGCGACTTCCGCCTCTTGAAGGTTTGTATGCTCATGCCGTTGGGTGCAGGCCGAGCGAATCGAGCTGTTTCGTTTTCCTCTTCATCGACGTGCCCCACCGGGGCGGGCGATTGGCCTGATCGTACAAGTCACAGGAGCGATTGATCTCCGCCCGCGGTTTTGGTGAAAGCGGGCGATTGGATTTGAACCAATACCTCCGCGCTGTATGCGCGGCGATCTTGCCAGTTTGTATGCTCTTGCCGTTGGGTACGATCGTGCCAACCGCCCGCCCCGGTTGCCGTTCCTGATTCAACCGAAAATCGCCTCGGGCCGGACGGTCAGGTTGCCGTTGCCGTGCCGGTCGACCACGTAATCGCGCAGGCGCGTCGGGTGGACTTCGAGGTGGCTCGCCAGCGCGAGCTTCACGTCGCCGTCGTCCGCGCCGCGGCCGACGTCCAGCGTGGTCAGCGGGACGTCAAAGCTGCGGCCCGCAAAACGGACGTGGATCACCGCGTCGTTCGCCTTGTTCATTTCCTTCATTGCCATGATCACACCTCCGTCTTTGTAAGTCGTTCGCCGAGTGATACGCGAGGTGGATATGCCATCTGACATAGAGCCTGCATTTTACCCAAGTTTTATACAGTTGAGCGGGCCTCTCACTACTCATAAGGCCCCTAACGTTCTCGCCCCCCGCCTGTCTAATTACTCGTTCGGGAAATGAAGTTTTTGAAACAGGAAATCAAACTCGAAAGGTGCTTTATGAAACTTGCATGGATTGGTTCAGCGGCCTTGGCTTTGGGGGTTTCCGCGATGGTTCCGTCATTCGCCAGTGCTGATTCGTGGCGTCGCGACAACCGCGACAACGGTCGGGTTCAGGTGCGAATCGAGCGCGATCGCGTCGATCACTATCGCGACAACGGCCGGTACGATGATCGCTTCCGCAACGACGAGCGCTTCCGCGATTTCGACCGCGACATCAGCCTGCGCGATGTCCCGCGCAACGTGCTCGACACGCTCAATTGCGAAGTGCACGGCCGGGTCGGCGAGGTGCAGTATGTGCACCGCGATGGGAAGTTCTTCTACCGCTTCCAAGTCGACAGCGACGGCCGCCGCGGCGCGGATGCCAGCGTGCGGATCGGCGAGAACGGCCGGCTGCTGAGTGTTGAAGAAGCCGCGCAGTGCGACGTTGGCTTCCGCGGCTATCGCCGGTAAGCCTCGCACAGCAATGTGAACAGATTCGAATCCGCGGGGCGGTCGTGAAATGCGACCGCCCCGCTTCTCCTTAATTACCGGATCTACTTACTGATGCCCGCCCTGCGGCTCGATCTTCGCGCCCTCTTTCAAGTCCGCGAGAAACTCCACCAGGTCGCGCACCTCGCGCTTGGTGAGCATCTTGTCGAAGCCTTCGGGCATGGCTGAGAGGCCTTTGCTGCGGGAGATGATGTCGTCCTTGTCGATCTCCTGTTCGCCTTCGTTGGGATCGACAAGGATTACTTCCTTGTCGGTCTCCTTCTTGACGATGCCGCCCACGGTCACGTTCCCCTTGAGCTTGAGGAGCACGCTCTCGAATCCCGGCGCGATCTGCGCGTTGGGCTTGAGGATCGATTCCAGCAGGTACTTCCGATCCTTCTTCTGGCCGATGCCGCTGAGGTCGGGGCCGACGACCACGTTCTCCGTGCCGACCTTATGACAGCGGATGCAGGCGACGCTTCCCTTTTCAAAGAAGACCTTTTTGCCCTTCTCGTTGTCGCCACCTTCGAGGCACTCGGTATAGCTTGCGAGCGCGTCTTTTGCGTCGCGCTTCGACTCGAATTGCTTTAGCTTTGTCGCCACCGACTTTGACTTCGATTTCTCTGCGGCCTCAAGCAGATCGAGTTGCAGAGACGGCGGCAGGCTTCCGTCCAGCAGCGAATCCATCACGCCTTCCAGGATCGAATCGCCGATTCCTTTCTGCGCCGTCGCCAGCGATTCCAGGATCGCCTTGCGGTCCGCCACCGAAGCGCCGCGGAAGAGCGCCGCGACGCGGTCGGCCGCATCGGGCATCCGCATGTAGACGCCGATCGCCTCGCGGCGGAGCGGCGTGCCAGCGCCGGATTCGAAGGCGACCTTCACCGAGTCTGACAACTGCTTGTGCTTGAGCGTCTCCATGGCCTTGAGCGCGGCGACGCGCACGTCACTGGGGGATTCCTTGTCGGACACGATCGTCGGCAGCACGCCCTGGTCGACGCCCAGCTTTTCGATCAGTTCGATCGCGCCGGCGCGTACCTTTGCGGGGCCGGCGCTTGCGAGCTTGCCGGTCATCCATTTTACGGCGCTGGTGACGATCTCGGGATCGCGCTTGGGGAGCGGCCGCCAGAGACCCATGACGCGGTCGCGGGGGATGGGCTGCGACCAATTGGCAAGCGCCCAGAGCGCCTCGGCCCGCGCGTCTTCGGGGTTCGTTTCGTCGGCTGCGAAGCGGGACACGGCACCGGCTTGCTCGGCTGTGCCGCCGCGCAGGTTGGCGTTGATCGAGCGCAACCAGAGCGGGCGCGTGAGGTTCTTGCGCGACAGGATCCCCGCCAGTTGCGGCATCGCCGGCTCGAGCGGCACATCGTTGATCGCGCGGGCGGCCTCTTCCACCAGCAGCCGCTCGGCATCATTCAGGAAGCGGCTGATCTGCACATCGCGATTGCGTCGCATCACCAGCAGCGCCGCCAGGCGCAGCGAGGGTGATTCATCGTTGGCCGCCGCCTCGATCGCGCCGGTGTTGTTCAGCCAGAGCAGCGCCATCGCGCCGGCGTGGCGAAGGTAGACGTCGCGGTCGCCGTTCTGCCGGAGCATGTCGAGGATCTTGAACGCCCCGTCCGCCTTGCCGAGCTTGCCGATTCCCATCGCCGCGAAGAAGCGCACGCGATTGGTCTCGTCCTTCAGGCGCCGCACCAAAGCGTCGTATGCGCCGGCGTAGTGCGCATCCCCCAGCGCCTTGGCCGCCTGCGCCCGAATTTCTGAATCGGCATCGTCCAGCAGCTTGACCACCGGCTCCAAAACCTTTGAATCCTTCCGCGCCTTTTGCCCCAGCGCCCAGAGCGCGTGAATCCGCGCCAGTTGCTCGTTCTCTTCGCCCAACCGCTTTTGCAGCGCCGGCGTAGTGTCGCCGCGGCCGGCGAGCTCATACTGCGCCTCCAGCCGCACCCGCTGGTCCGCGTGCGCCAGCAGCTTGATCAACTCCTCCGTCCCGCGCTTCTCCATCCCCTCCTGAATGAGTTTCTTCGTCTCCAGCACGAGCGCGCTTTGGCTGACTTCGGGGCTTGATACTTTCCAGATCCGCCCCTTCATCGGCCGGAACCACCCGTTCACCCAGTCGCTGATGTACATCCCGCCATCGACGGCAAATTCCAGATCCGTCGGGAGCAGGTTCCAGACGAACTGCTTTTTCTCCGCCGCCTCAAAGGTTGCCCCGCGCGGCTTGAACTGCACCGACCAGACCCCGCTGTTCGACGCCCCGCCGCGGAAGTCGCACATGAAGAAGTGATCCTTGTACGCATCGCCCAAACCTGTCCCCGGGTAATAGGCGATCCCGCTCGGCCCCGGCCCCGCGTACGCCACCGGCGGCAGACAATAGGCCGCCGGGTGCTCCGCCTCGATGTGCCACAAATTCTCCGCCATCCACGTCCCCGCGCCGTTGGGCGTGGTGATGAACTGATACCCCACGCGCCAGCCGGTCTCGCCCCCCTCCACCACGTAGACCCACCGCGCCGCGTCGCCGTAGTCGCAGTTGTTATCCGCCGTGAAGAGGTTGCCGTACTGATCGAACGCCAACTCCTGCGGATTGCGCAGCCCAGTCGCGACGAACTCCAGGTTGCTCCCGTCCGGATCGCAGCGGAAGACCGCGCCGCTGTCGGGGTTGTCCAGAACCTTCCCTTCCTTGGTCACGACATGACACCCGCGATCGCCGATCGAAAAATAGAGCCGCCCGTCCGGCCCCATCCGCAGGCCGTGCAAGTCATGCCCGATGAGCTGATAGTGCACGCCGAATCCGCTCGCCAGCACGGTCTTCTGATCCGCGCGGCCGTCCCCCTTGGTGTCCTTGAGCAGATACAGATTGGGAATGTTCGCGAGATAAACTTCGCCCTTGCGCGCCAGGATCCCCGCCGCGATGCCGTCCGCCACGGCGTTGTATCCATCGCTGAAAATCCCCGCCGTGTCCGCCTTGCCGTCGCCGTCCACGTCTTCGAGAATGCGCACGCGATCGCTGTCGAGCGTGAGGTTCTGGGCATCCTCCCCCGCGCGCTTGGTCACCCACGCGATGCGATCCTCCACCGTCCGCGCCGCCAGGTCATCGTCGTACCACTCATTGGGAAACTTCCGCATGTCCAGCCCACCATTCCCCCAGGCGCGGAAGGTCTCGATCACGTAAAGCCTTCCTTTGCTGTCCGTCGTAATCGCCACCGGCGAGACAAGCTGCGGCTCAGCGGCGAAGCACGAAATCTTGAGCCCCTTGGGCACCTTGAACCCCTTCGCCACCTCTTCGGCCTCCTTGAATGCCGGCGTCTTGGAGAAATCGACCTCGAGGATCGGCTCTTTCTTCAGCGCCCCCCGCGCCACGCGGGCCCCAAAGGGCGACAACGAAAGACCAATCGAAGCAGCGGCGACGCACGACCAGAGAATGCTTGTTTTGCGCATGGGCAAGGTATGGTAGCCAAGTGCCGCGCATCCTCAACCACCGCACCCGTCATCCGCGTCACTCAGAAATATTAAGAACGCAAAACCCGTGAGCGCCGTCACCTAGGCGTCTTAACCAAACCTTAACGCCCTCAACACGCCTTAATAATCCCCTCCCGATACCGTTCGCCGCAACTAATACATGGGAGGTTCAATGAACCACTTGTTCCGTGCCGTGCTGGCGATGTGCGTCGCCCTGTCGATCGTGTCCGCCACCCCCGTTGTCGCTGATGCCCAGGAGGTTTCGCTGACCGGATCAGGGTCGTCCTTCGTCGATCCGTTCATGCAGAAACTCGCCTCGGAATATCACAAGCTGCATCCCGAGATCAAGATCAATTACACGGCCAAGGGAAGCGGAACCGGGATCAAGGAGCTCTCGGACAAGACCACCGACTATGGCGCATCGGATGCCCCGATGACCGAGGCGCAGCTCAAGGGCGCGGCGGGCGGGCCAATCATGCATGTGCCGCTGGTCATGGGCGCGGTGGTCCCGATCTACAACGTGCCGGGCGTTAACCAGCCACTGGCCTTCTCCGGGCCGGTGCTGGCGGACATCTTCCGCGGCAAGATCACGGCCTGGAACGATCCGGCCATCGTCAAGCTCAACCCGGGCGTGAAGCTCCCCGACGCTGATATCACCGTTGTGCATCGCGCGGACAGCTCGGGCACGACTTACGTCTTCAGCGAATATCTCAGCAAGGTCAGCGCCGAGTTTGCCAAAGCCCCGGGCACGGGGACGGCGCCCTCTTGGCCGGCGGAGAACAAGACCGGAGAGAAGGGGAACGCCGGCGTGGCGGCGCGGGTGCAGAAGACGCCGGGCACGATCGGCTACGTCGAGTTGATCTACGCCCTGTCGAACAAGATCCCCTACGGGAGCGTGATCAACGCCGCCGGCAAGCCGGTGATGGCGAGCATGGAAGGCGTGAGCGCCGCCGCCGCGGGGATGAAGAACCCGCCCGCCGACCTGCGGATGAGCATCACCAACGCCGAGGGTGACGCGGCCTACCCGATCAGCGCGTTCGTCTACGTGCTGGTCTATCAGAACCAGGCCGATGCGACCAAGGGCAAGACGCTGGTCGACTTCCTCAAGTGGGCGATCACCGATGGCCAGCGCCTCGCCCCCGAGCTGCACTACGCCGCCCTGCCCGAGCCGATCGTCAAGCTGGATCAGGCCAAGCTTGACGCGGTGGTGGCGAAGTAGCGCGCGAGGGCGAAGTTCTTATGACGACGCTTTCCCCCACTGCTTTTCATGAAGAAGTCGCGATCGCCGTGGAGAAGCCGCGCCACCGCGGCAATCGCGGTGACCGCGTCTTCTTCGGCATCGTCACCGCGGCGGTCTGGCTGGTGCCGCTGCTGGTGGTGATCTTCCTGGGCGTGCTGCTGGCGGGCGCGTGGCCTGCCATGCGGGCGTTCGGATGGAGCTTCCTCACCGGCAAGGTGTGGAACGCCAACGCCGAGGGGGGCGAGGTCTACTCGGCCTTGCCGTTCATCTGGGGAACGCTCGTTACCGCGTTCTTCGCGCTGCTGCTGGCGGCGCCGATCGGCATCGCGGTGGCGGCGTTTCTCAGCGAAGTGGTGCGGGGCAAGCTCCGCGCGATCATCGCCTTCCTGCTGGAAATCCTGGCGACGATCCCGTCGGTCGTCTACGGCATGTGGGGCGTCTTCGTCCTCGCCCCGTTCATTGCCACGCACGCCCAGCCGACCTTGAAGGTCTGGCAGGCGCACTTCGACCAGTGGTTCGGCAAAGGGAACTTCCCGATCTTCCAGTTCCGCGGCTTTCCGACGGGGCTTGGTCTGGGTACCGCCATCCTCGTGCTGACGGTGATGATCCTGCCGCTGATCGTCTCCATCTCGCTCGAGGCGATGCGGGCAGTGCCCAATTCCTACCGCGAGGCGGCGCTGGGCCTGGGCGCGACGCGGTGGGAGATGATCCGCATGGCCGTGCTGCCACCCGCGCGCTCGGGGATCTTCGGCGGCTGCATCCTGGCGCTGGGCCGTGCACTGGGTGAGACGATGGCCGTCACCATGGTGATCGGCAAC
>JAQGHM010000138.1 GCA_028291615.1 Phycisphaerales bacterium
GGGGGCCCATTTTCGTGTCGGGGTCGAGGCCGTGGCCAAGGCGCACGGCTTTGGCCATCTCGGCGAGTTTGCCAACGAAGCTGTCGAAGATTGAAGATTCGACGAAGAGGCGCGATCCGGCCGAACAGATTTCCCCCTGGCAGAAGAAGATGCCCATGAAGACGCCTTTGAGGGCGGCGTCGAGATCTGCATCGGCGAAGACGATGTTGGGGGATTTTCCGCCTAATTCGAGCGAGACTTTTTTCAGGTTGCCGGCGGAGGCCTTTACGAGCAGGCGGCCGACGTCGGTTGAGCCGGTGAAGGTGATCTTGTCTACACCGTGATGCGCGGCGAGGGCTGCGCCGGCGGTCTCGCCGTAGCCGGTGACAACGTTGAATGCGCCGGGCGGGAGGCCGGCTTCGAGGAACAACTCGGCCGCGCGGATGGCGACGAGCGACGTGTCTTCTGATGGCTTGACGATGATCGTGTTGCCGGTCGCCAGCGCGGGGACGGCCTTGTAGAGGGGCATGGTGAGCGGGTAGTTGGGCGGGGTAATGCCGGCGACGACACCGAGCGGGGCGCGAACGGTGTAGTTGAGGAACTGGCCGGGAAAGGAGAGCGGGATGGTGTCGCCGGTGAGCTTGGTGGTCCAACCGGCGTAATATTCGGTCCAACTGACGGCGGTGGCGGCTTCCTTTCGCGCTTCCCAGAGGGGCTTGCCGTTCTCGAGGGTGATCAGTTGTGCGAGTTCTTCGGCGTGTTTTTCCATGAGCGCGGCGGCGCGCTGGAGTGTACGGCCTTTCTCGTAGGGCGTGGTCTTTCGCCAGGGGCCTTCGAATGCGGCGCGCGCGGCCAGCACGGCGGCATCGACGTCGGCTTGCGCGCCGGCGGGAAATGACCCGATGACCTTGCCGGTGGCGGGATCGAGCGAATCGATGCGCTGGCCACTGGCGGCGTCGCGCCATTGATCGCCGATGAGCATCCTGGCGGGTTTGGCGAGGAACGACTGGACGGCGGGCAAAAGCGCAGGAGCGGGCATGGTTGGAGTCTCCTTGGTCGTGCGAATCGTAACGAGCGATTGCGGCTGATCGAAATCGGGATGGCCGCCGGATTGGGCGGAGGGGCCGGGGAAGCCGATGCGCTGCCAGACGGCCACGTCGCTAAGGTAGAGGGCGGAGACGTCGAGGCGGAGTTGCTTGAAGAAGGCGGGGAGGACGTCGCGGAGGGCGGCGATTAGTTCGTGCCGCTCGTTCGCGGCGAGGCTTGGGACGTCGCGGCCGAATTTCGATTGGGCCAGGGCCTGTGCCGTCTCCAGGCCCTTCAGGTAAACCGAGGTGTTGACGCCGGCGCGGATGCGCTCGGCCAGGCGCGGTGCTGCGTGGACGGCTGCTGCGCCGGCATCGGTCTCGTCGGGTGGAATGATGGCATCGGCTAACGCGGCGAGGTCGGCGGTCTGCTGCGCGGTCAACTCGGCGCTGCTCATAGTTCTCCCTTGCGCGCGGCGTCGGCGATGTAAGCGGCCGCGCGGCTGGCGATCGCCATGGCGGTCAGGGTTGGGTTTACGCCTGCGCCGGTGACGAAGACGCTGGTGTCGCAGATGAAGAGGTTGCGGATGTCGTGCGACTGGCAATGGTCATTGACTACCGAGGTGGCGGGGTCGCTGCCCATGCGGCAGGCGCCCATTGCGTGGGCGCCGTAGTTCATGCCGATGCGCACCTTTGTGGCGCCCGATGCTTCCATCATCTCTGCGGCCTTGTCGCGCGCCGCGGCGGCGAGCTTGATGTCGTTCTCGCCCCAGGTGTAGGTCAGGCGCGCGACGGGCAGGCCGCGCGCGTCGCGCTGGTCGGGGTCGAGCGTGACGGTGTTTTGCTCGTCCGGCAAACCCTCGGCGTGAGCCCACCATGCCGCGGTTCTGGGATAGTCCATCAGGAACTGTTTGAACTCGGGGCCGTAGAACGAGCCGCTCAGGTTGGCGTAGGTAATTGGCGTCATCATGTAGGAGATCAGGACGAAGCCGCGGGCGTAATTGTTTCGCCGGTCGGGCTTGTAATAATCCTGCACCATGACGTGGCCCATTTGCATTCCCTTGTGCGCGTTGATGGGTTCATCGAACGTGCCGAAGACCTGCCAGGTTGGATGGCTCATGAGGTTGCGACCGACTTGGCCGCTTGAGTTGGCCAGGCCCTGCGGGAACGTCGCGTTGGCGGACATTAACAGGAGGCGCGGTGTTTCCACCGCGTGGGCCGTGAGCACGACCAGCCGCGCTTCGATGCGATGATAATTCCCCTCTGCATCAAGGTAATCCACACCCGTCGCGCGCCCTTGGGCCGCGTCGTAATTCACGCGGTGGACGAAGGCCTGCGCGATCACGCGCGCGCCGGCGCGCTCGGCCCGCGCGAGGTAGGTTTGCGATGCGGTCGCCTTTGCGCCAGTCGGACAACCTGACGCGCACCAGCCGCAATAGATGCACGCCGGCCGGCCGTCATATTCGACCGAGTTGATCGCCGTCGGTGGGGCGAATGGGTGCGCGCCGAGCCGGCGAGCGCCGCGCGCGAGCACCTGCGCGTGCCAGTTCATGCGGTGCGGCGGCATTGGTAGTTGATATTCCTCCGGCGCGAACGGCCCGCACTCGCCTGCGACGCCAAACTCGAGCTCGACCTTGGCGTAATGCGGCCGCAGGTCGGCGTAGGCGATCGGCCAGTCCGCCCCGACGCCCTCGGTCGAGCGGGTGCGGAAATCGGCTGTATGGAAGCGCGGCATCACGCCGAGCCACGCCAGCGTGCCACCGCCCACGCCGACACCGGTCTTGGGCGCGACGGCGTGCCCGCCGCCGTACGTGCGCGGCTCGGTCCAGATGATCTTCGCGCCATTGGCTTCGCTGTTGGATAAGTCGCGCGCGGGATCGAAACGGCGGCCCGCCTCCAGCACGATCACGCGGTGCCCGCGCTCGGCGAGTTCCCGCGCCACCAGGCTGCCGCACGCCCCCGCACCGACGATGACGACATCCGCCGAATCCGCCACACCGTCCTCCATCTGAAGCTCAGTGGAATTTTCTGTGAGAAATATAACATCCCACAACGTCTACCCTGTGGAGAATCTCCTTCGGTCATTGGAGCTTCAGGGCGAAGACACCATGTTTTACCTCAGACAAAGCCTGATTTATCTCACGCTCGCGCTCATGCTGGCGACGCTATGGGCGCTGGGGTACGCGCGGCAATGCGAAGACGAATTGCACCGCGCCCAGCACGTGGCGGCGAATCCGGAGTTCCGGCAATACGCGAAAACGACGGCCAAAACGCGGCGCGCCGCAAGCTCGATGCCCGCGAGTACGCAGCCCCGCAACTAAAACATTGAACTGGGAGCGCTGGGATTCGAACCCAGAACCAAGGGATTATGAGTCCCCTGCTCTAACCGTTGAGCTACGCTCCCGACATCAGCGAGACGTTCGCGGCGATGGCCGAACTTCACGCCAATTCCCATTTTACCTCGCCGCCCACGATCGTCATCACCGCCCGGCCTTTCACTTCCCATCCATCAAACGGGCAGTTGCGGCTTTTGCTGACGAAGGCTTCTTTGTCGATCTTCCATGATCGCTGCGGGTCGATGATCGTCACGTCCGCGTCGGCGCCCTCCTTCAACGTCCCCTTGTTCAACTTCACGATCTCAGCGGGCTTGGCGGTCATCAACTCGATCAGCTTCATCCATGGGATGTGCCCCGGCTCGACCAGCGCCTTTATGTAAAGCGACAACGCACATTCGAGGCCGATGATGCCATTGGGCGCGTACTGGAATTCGAGTTCCTTCTCCTCCGCTAGGTGCGGCGCGTGATCGGTGGCCAGGCAGTCGATCGTGCCGTCGATGACGCCTTCGACGCAGGCGCGAACGTCCGCGGCGGTGCGCAGCGGCGGGTTCATCTTGAAGTTCGTGTCGTAGCCGCGGCACGCCTCGTCAGTCAGCAAGAGGTGGTGCGGCGAGACTTCGCACGTCACCCGCAGGCCATCCTTCTTCGCGCTGCGGATCAACTCGACGCTCCACGCGGTGCTGATGTGCTGCACGTGGTACGGGCAGGCGATCGTGCGATTGAGCAGCAGGTCGCGCGCGATCATCAGTTGCTCGGCTTCGGCGGGCACGCCCGGCAGGCCCAGCGTGGTTGATACCAGTCCCGAGTGCATCGCGCCGTTCGCCAGCGTCGGTTCTTCGCAGTGCTGCATCAGCACGACGTCGAACATCTTGGCGTATTGCAGGGCCTTGCGCATCACCGAAGCGTCGCCGACGCCCACGCCGTCGTCGCTGAAGGCGACTGCACCGCGCTGGTGCATCAGGCCCATCTCGGCCAGTTCTTTGCCTTCTCTCGCGCGGGTGATTGCGCCGCAGGGGTAGACGTTGGCGAGATTGATCCGCTGACCTTCGCGCAGGACGAATTCGATCTGCCCCTCGTTGTCGAGCGGCGGCTTGGTGTTGGGCATGCAGACGATGGAGGTGAACCCGCCCGCGACTGCGGCCGCCGAACCGGAGGCGATCGTCTCCTCTTCCTCGTCGCCGGGCTCGCGAAAGTGGACGTGCACGTCAATCAGGCCCGGCGTAACGTAGCAACCCGCCGCATCGACCACGCGATCGGCCTTGCCGAGATTCTTACCGACGGCGGCGATTTTGCCGTCGCGGAGGAGAACATCCACCCGTCGCTCGAAGACTTGCGACGGGTCAAGCACGGTGCCGTTTTGTATGAGGATGGAGGGCATAGGCGCGGAAGGATAATCGGTGAAAGGGCCGTCCGAGTAAAGAGAGCGCCGCGGCGGCTTGCGTCGATCTACGCGTTGCGGGATAAACGGCGCGCCACCGCTTTCGCATTCGGAGCGCCGCCATGACTCGCCGGGATCTTCTCACGCTCGCCGCGCTCGCCGCTGCTGCCGGGATTGTCGATGATGCACCTGCCGTTGAACGCGCCGCCGCAGAATATCAAGCGCCATCCTGGCGGTGGGAAGAAGTCACGATCCGGCAACTGAGCGATGCCCTCAACGCCGGCCACGCCTCCGCCGCTTCGCTCACCCGCGCCTGCCTCGACCACGTTGCAGCGATCGACCGCGCCGGCCCTACGCTCAACGCGATAATCGAGCTGAATCCAGATGCCCCCGCCATCGCCGCCGCCATCGACGCTGAGCGCAAGACCAAACCGCCGCGGAATCCCATTCACGGTCTTCCCATCCTCGCCAAGGACAACCTCGACACCCACGACCGAATGATGACCACCGCCGGCTCGACGGCGCTTGCCGGCTCGATCGCGCCGCGCGATTCGTTCGTCGTCGAGCGCCTGCGGGCCGCTGGCGCGGTGCTGCTGGGCAAGACCAACTTGAGCGAATGGGCCAACTTCCGCGGCGCGCGTTCGACCAGCGGCTGGAGCGGCCGCGGCGGACTTACGAAGAACCCGTACGCGCTCGACCGCAACCCGTCGGGCTCCAGTTCCGGTTCCGCCGTCGCCGTTGCCGCGGGACTCTGCGTGGCCGCCATCGGCACCGAGACCAATGGCTCGATCATCTCCCCCTGCGCCGTTTGCGGCGTAGTCGGGCTCAAGCCAACCGTAGGTTTGGTGAGTCGCGCCGGCATCATCCCGATCTCCAGCACCTTCGATACCGCCGGGCCGATCGCCCGCTGCGTTGCCGATGCCGCCGCCCTCCTCTCCGCCATCGCCGGGCCCGATCCGCGCGATCTGGCGACCGAAGCTTCGCGCGACAAGGTGTCGGCTGACTACACGCAGTTCCTTACCGCCGACGGCCTCCGCGGCGCCCGCATCGGCGTCGCACGCCAATATTTCCCTTCCGCCGGCAGCCTCACCGAACCGATCTACCGCGCCGCCCTCGACGCCTTGCGCGACGCCGGCGCAAACCTCATCGACATCCCCCTCCTCGGCGAGCTCGCCAAGCTCGGCGACGCCTCCTACCAGGTCATGCTCTTCGAGTTCAAAGCCGGCTTGAACGCCTACCTCGCCACGCTCGACGGCAACGTCACGGTCCGCACGCTGGTCGACGTCATCGCCTTCAACGATCGCCACAAGGAGACCGAGCTCCGCTTCTTCGGCCAGGAGATCCTGATCCGCGCGCAGGAAAAGGGCCCGCTCACCGAGCCCGCTTATCTCGAAGCCCTCGAAAAGTGCCGCCAATTCGCCCGCATCAAAGGCCTCGACGCCGTCATGGACGCCAACAAACTCGACGCGCTCATCTCCCCCTCTGGCGGGCCGGCGGCTGTCACGGATCTTGTCTACGGTGATCGCGGCGTCGGCGGCTCTTCCCAAGCGGCCGCGGTGGCGGGTTATCCCAACATCACCGTCCCCGCCGGCGACGTGCGCGGGCTGCCGGTCGGCCTCTCCTTCTTCGGCCGGCCGTGGAGCGAAGGCGTCCTCCTTCGCCTCGCTTACGCCTTCGAACAGCAGACCAAATCCCGCAAGCCGCCGACGTATCTTCCCACCCTCGGATGACCGCAGCCTCTTGGCGCAAACGCCCGCCGCGCCGATAGTCTCCACCCATGAAGTTCAAGAAGCCCCCGCTTCGCCCGCAGGTCACCACGCTCTGGGATTACCCCTCGCAAGACTACGGCGAGGGCCAGCAAGGCAAGGCCGGCTACAAGGGCGCGACGCCTTCGTACATCATCTGGAACCTCCTGCAGCGCTACACGAAAGAGAAGGATCTGGTAATCGACCCCTGCGCCGGCAGCGGCACCACCCTCGACGTCGCCCGCGACTTAAACCGCAAGGCCCTCGGCTACGACGTCCACCCCTCGCGCAAGGACATCTTCCGCGTAGACGCGCGCAAACTCCCGCCGGAACTGACCAACAAGGTCGATTTCGTCTTCATCGATCCCCCCTACTCCACCCACCTCGACTACGGCGACGACCCCCGCGACATCGGCAAGCTCGACGTCGCCGCCGGCGATCAATACTACAACGCGATGGACCAGGCCTTCGCCGAGATCCACCGCGTGCTCAAGCCCGGCAAACACATGGGACTCTACGTCAGCGACAGCTACGTCCACGGCAAGGGATTTTATCCGATTGGCTTCGAGCTCTTCCAACGCCTGCGCGCCCGCAAGTTCGAACCCGTGGACATCATCACCGTTACCCGCCGGAACAAGACGTTGGAGATGGGCAACTACCGCAAGGCTGCTGATGAACAGAACTTTTTTCTGCGGGGATTCAATTACTTGTTCATCATGCGTAAATCCGAAAGCGAAGCGACCGCGAAGGCACGATGACGCGAAGGGAAACGCGAAGAAGAAAGTTCCGTTTCGGGAAACCTACCCCAAATCTCGCAATGACCAAGTACTCACTTCTATTCTTCGCGTCTGCCTTCGCGCCATCGCGGCAAATTCCCCCGGCCGAAATCAATCAGCCCTCGGCCCCGCCCAATTCCCGGGTTTGGAACAGCCACATTCCCACCGACAACGCGAAAATCGCGTAGGCGATCGCGTAGGCTGTTGAGATTCCCAAGTATGTCATGATCATCGATAGCGGCACGGCGTTCGGGTCGGTTTCGAAACCGAAGGCGGCCAGGGGCCGGTGGATCGTCAGGGGGCGGATGTCGAAGGCTTCGAGGTACGGTAGGACGATGCTCACCAGGTACGCCGGGCCTTTTACCAGCCAAGAGCGGTCGCCCAGGGGAGCAGCCTTGCCGCTGATGGGGTAGATGAACCGTGTCAGGTTGCCGGCGATGTAAATCAGGATGACGACCGGCAGGTTGACGACCAGCGATACGCGCGTCGAGATCGCCACGCCGACGGCGGCCAGGGCGCTGATCTGCAACCAGATCTGCAGCAGGCTAGGCACGAGGCTGGTGATGTGCATCAGACGAAGGTTGAGCAGGCGGCGGATTTCGCGGTCGTCGAGTGAGTTGCGGATCAGGTAGTCGCCGGGGATTCGGTACCACGTGCCCAGCGCCAGGATGATGCCGAGCACCATTACCGCCAGCAGGGCTGCGAGGATGATGCCGAGGTACTTGCCGACCAGGACTTCCCACTTGTAGAGCGGCTTGCTCATCAGCGTGAGCATCGTGCGGTCTTCGATCTCTTCGAAGACGGACTTGCTGGTGGCGAAGAGGGTGGCGATCAGGACGAACAGGAGCACCACGTCCAGGCCGACCGATTTGAACATCGTCGTGTCTTCGCCGAGCGTGAAGAAGGGGAGCAGGCCGAAGATGATCAGGACGGCTGCGCCCAGCACCAGCAGCAGGGTGTAAATGGGCTGGACGACGGCTTCGCGGAACGTGTGGCGGAGGATGACGAGGGTTCGGTACATGGGGCGGTCAGTTGTCCGTTGTCAGTGGTTCGTTGTCAATACAAGAGCCATGCCCCCGACAATCGGCCCCTTTGAAACGTCCTTTAATGCTTGATGGCAAAGCTGTTGAACGAATTGGTGGCTGGCCCCTCTTGCGTGTCGACCTGGCGGATGAAGTGCGTCATCTTCTGGCGGATGGAGTCGAGGAGTTGGTTCATTTCCTGGTCCGGCCCTTCCATGACCAGCTCGACCCGGCCGTCGGGGAGGTTGCGCACGTAACCGCGCACGTCGTGGGGCATGGCGAGGTTATGAACGGTATAGCGGAAGCCGACCCCTTGGACGCGGCCGGAGAAATAACAGGTGCGACGATGGGGCGAAACCGAAGTGGCCTTGGCTTGTGCACTCATCACGATTCGCAGTGTAGCGCAAAACGGTCGGAACTTGCAACGTAAATTTACACGGATGACTTCGGTCGGCCTCAGGAATTCCATTGTGCCGCGTATTCGTCGTAGGCGACCTTGCGCAGGTAGGCCTGGTACAGCTTGTCGATCGTCGCGAAGTCGAGGTTGAGGTAGTGCTCGACCATGGGTTTTACACCGGTGCGGTTCCAGGGGCCTCCTGCCCGGTTGTGGGTGTGGGTTGGATCGTAGACGGTGCCGTAGGCGGTTTCGGTCAGCCACTTTTGCAGGTTGGGACGGAATCGGGCGTTGTCGGCTTCGTAGAGGAACTTGGCGAAGCACCAGGCCTGGGCGTAGAAGGCGTCGACCTTTTCGCCGTTTTCTTCGACGACTTCGCCGGCGTGCATGGCGATGATTTTCTCGAGTGGCCAGAGCTTGTTGCTCTCGACCGCACGGCGCAAGGCCTGGACGCGCACCTGATTGATCGAGAGGTTCCAGCGGGGGAGGTTTTCATCCTTCCAGCCGATGCCTTCGAACATGCAGGCGAGGCCTTCTTCGAGGAACGGGGGGAGGCGGCCTATGAAATGGCGGGCGACGTACTGGTGCCAGCCTTCGTGGGCGGCGACGGAGGCTGTGGCGTAGCGGCCGATGTCGTAGGCGACGTAGCGGTCACGGATCGTGTAACCGCCGCGGCGGATCTGTAGATAAATCGATGCGTCGTTGCCGGTGTGGGCCTTGGTGAAGGCCTCCCATTCTTCGCGGCGATCGAAGACGTAACATTCCATGGGCGTCTCGGACGCGCCGGTGCCGGGGGCGACTTTCTGGTACTGGGCGAGCGCGCCTTCCATGACCTGGGGGAGCAGCGCGTCCATCTCGGCCCGCTTGGCCGTGGTGTAGATCAGGTAGTGGGCGGTCTTCAGCCGGTGGGCGGCGGGGTCGCCGCGAAAGCTCCACGCCTCAACCGATGAATTGGAGAGGAGTTGCGGCCCTTCCCAGTGTCCAAGCTGCGGCTTGGGCGCGATCTGGCAACCGCCCAGGAGCAGGAGCAGAAGACCGAGCGGGACGAGGGTGGGTTTAGTCGATTGCGAAGCCATGGTGTTGGTCATAATGTGTCACAAATGCCGCAAATTCGCTTCGATATCATTAGCATCGGAACTTTAAGCCGCAATAGGCTCTGGGGCGAAACCGAGGCGGTGCGGACGGCGCACGCCACCTGCACCCTGATTAGATCGGGCAAACGGTCGATTTTGGTTGACCCGGGCCTGCCGGGCCCAGCGATGGCGGCGCGGCTTTACGAGCGGACGGGGCTGAAGCCGGAGCAGATCGACACCGTTTTTTTGACCAATTTTCGACCGGCCCATCGCGCGGGGCTTGGGGCGTTTCCGAAGGCTAAGGTTTTTATACACGAGGTTGAGCAGCAGGCGACGCGGCAACATCTGGAGGGGCTTTTCAAGGACGCGCCGGAGGAAGATATCGATCGCGGGTATCTGAAGCAGGAGATCAAATTGCTCGACTCGTTGACGGCGGCTGAGGATCGGGTGGCGGAGCAGTTGGATCTGTTTCCACTGCCGGGATATACGCCGGGCACTTGCGGACTGCTGATCAAGCTGCCGACGACGAGCGTGCTGGTTGCGGGTGATGCGGTGGCGACGCAGGATCATTTTCTGGCGGGACAGGTGCTGCCGGATTCTTATGACATCGCGGGTGGGCAGGATTCGTTGCGGGAGGTTTACGAGATCGCTGATCTGATTATCCCGGGGCATGACAACGTGTTTGTGAATCCGCGGTCGGCGGGGGTGTAGCGTGTTAAGATGGGCGGGTGAAATTTCGCGTTTTGCGTGGATGTTGCATCTGGTTGCATCGGGATGGGGAAGGTCAAAGCTTGGGTTTGGATGGGTTTGTTTGGTAATTGGCGATTCGG
>JAQGHM010000187.1 GCA_028291615.1 Phycisphaerales bacterium
CCGCCTGCGCCACCGGCTCCAACGCGATCGGCGACGCCATGCGCTTCATCCAGCACGACCAGGCCGAGGTGATGATCGCGGGCGGTTCCGAGGCCGCCCTTTGCGAGCTCGGCATGGCCAGCTTCTGTGCCGCCCGTGCCCTCTCCACCCGCAATGATGACCCCACGCACGCCAGCCGCCCATGGGACAAGGACCGCGACGGCTTCGTCATGTCCGAAGGATGCGGCGTAGTCATCCTCGAAGAATACGAGCATGCCAAAAAACGTGGCGCGAAGATCTACGCCGAACTGATCGGCTACGGCATGTCCGGCGACGGCCACCACATCACCGCCCCTCCGGAAGACGGCCGCGGCGCAGCGATGGCCATGAAGCTTGCCCTCCAGGACGCCAAGCTCGCCCCTGAAGACATCGAGTATATCAACGCCCACGGCACCAGCACCCCGCTGGGCGACATGGCCGAGACCAGCGCCCTCAAAACCATCTACGGCCCCCACGCCAAAAAGCTCGCGATCAGCTCGACCAAGAGCCAGATGGGCCACCTGCTGGGCGCGTCCGGCGGCGTCGAGGCGATCATCAGCGCCCTCGCGGTCAACCGCAACCTAATCCCCCCCACGATCAACCTCGAAGAACCCGCCGAAGGGTGCGACCTGGACTACGTCCCCCACAAGGCAAGGGACATGCACCTCACCTATGCCATGAGCAACAGCTTCGGCTTCGGCGGCCACAACGCCAGTCTGCTGTTCAAGAAGGTATAACGAGCTGTCGTTCCGCAGCGAAACCAGAAGCCCGAAACCAGAAATCAGAATGAAACGGCAATGACGAACCTCCAAATCCGTCATTCGAGCGTTCTTCTGTTGATTCGGATTTCTGGTTTCTGATTTCGAGCTTACTATTGTATCCCATCCCCTCCGACCGATAATCCCAATACATGCCCGTCCTCCGCTCCCCCCAATCCACGCCCACGCCCAACGAGCTGCGCCGCATCCTTCACATGCACGTCCCGGTCATCGTCAAGCTCGCCGAGCGAAAGCTCACGCTGGCCGAGGTCATGCGCCTGGGCCCCGGCGCGATCATCGAGTTCATCAAATCCAATGACGAACCCCTGGAACTCCTGATCAACAACAAACCGATCGGCCTGGGCGACGCCGTCAAAGTCGGCGAAAACTTCGGCCTGAAAATCAACCAGATTGGCGACGTCAAAGAGGTCATCCGGTCACTGGGACGATAGCGGGGTAAAACATAAAGACGTAAAACATAAACAGGCGTTCGACGCTGGCCTTATGTTTTATGTCTTTACGTCTTTACCCCCCCAACTCCTTCGCCATCTGCAGCGCTTCTTCTTTCGTCCCCGCTCGCCCCTCCAACTGCGCATCATAAACCCCGTCCAGGACCTTCTTGAATCTCGGCCCCGGCGAAAAACCCGCCGCCACCAGATCATCCCCCGTAATCAGCGGCGTCGGCGCCACATCTCCCTTCAGCAACTCCGCAAACCGCCCCTCCAACGACGTCACTCGCGCCGGGAACATTCCCAACTCCTCCAGCCCACGCAATAGCGCCCGCGTCTCCTCCGCCGTCGGGCGCGCGAGGAACCGCTTCAATGCCGCAACCCCCGGCTCAAGGTCCGCCAGCAATATCGCCAGCGGCTCCAGGATGCCGACCATCGCCCCCAGCTCGTCGTTCGACAATTTCAACCCCTCGCGAATCCCCCGCTCACTCTTCAAGATCTCCTGCCGCGTCACCAGCCCCAGCACGTCATGCCCGCCGGCCATCCGATATTCCAGAACCCCCGCCGCAAGCGCCAACCCAAATGAAATCGCCCGTCCCGGCGCAACTCGTAAAAACAAAGACCGCTCGCGCTCAAACCCCGCCCGCTCCGGCTCCGCGGGCAAAAACCGGAAGATCACATCGACCAGCCCATACTCCCAAAGCAGCCGCCACGCCCGCTCCCGCGTTGTAGGCGTCAGCATCAACCGCAGCTCATCCGCAACACGCTCCGGACTGATCCCCCGCAGCTTCGTCGCATTCTCTGCAATCGCAATAGCGGTCTGTTCGTCCACCGCCAGCCCAAATCGAGCCGCAAACCGCACCGCCCGCAGCAACCGCAGATGATCCTCCGCAAAGCGCCGCGAAGGCTCCCCGATCGCCCGCAACACGCGGTTTTTCAAATCGGCAACGCCCCCCACGTAATCGATCACCACCCCATGCGCCGTCTCAATTTCCCCCTCTGCCAACTTCTGGTTTTGGGTTTCTGGTTTCGGATTTAGGAAAAGCCCATTCATCGTAAAATCCCGCCGCTGCGCATCATGCGCCGCATCGGTAAACGCCACCGCGTCAGGCCGCCGCCCATCCGAGTAAACCCCCTCCGTCCGAAACGTCGCCACCTCCACCGTCGATCGCCCCTGCTTCACCAGGATCACCCCAAATGCCGCCCCCACCGCCTGCGTGCTGGCAAACAATGCCCGCACCCGCGCCGGCGGCGCATCCGTGGCCACGTCCCAGTCCTTAGGCTCCCCGCCGAGCAGCAAATCCCGCACGCATCCCCCCGCAAAATAAGCCACATGCCCCGCCCAGCGCAGCCGCAGCAACACCGCGAGCGCATCCGCCCGCAAGCAGGGGGGCTTGGTCGTCGAGATGGGAGAGACTTCACTCATTTGCCGTCCACGTTGTCATTCCAACCCGCACCCTTGTCAATCCAGCAACGTTGCTGCGCCCATGTACCTGACGCAGTCCACCGTGCGTCCTTTGCAATGCAAAGTGTGTTGCTACAATGTGCTCCTAATATGACCACCCGCACGCGCCTCCTCACGCTGATCCTCCTTTGCGCCGCCGGCACCGCCGCCGCGCTCCCGCTTGCCCTGCGCGTCTACCGCCGCCATCACCCGCTGCCGCCCACCTCACCTCCGCCCGAAAACCCCGGCGACTACGCCGGCCCTCTCACTCGCCCCGCCCCGCCCTACAACGCCTCCAAACCGCCCTCGCGCCCATGGCTGGACCCCAAGCGCTCCGCCCCGCCGCCCACCACCTATCACGCCTACGCCGCCTCGTCCATCAACAACCAGCAGACCGATTACCTTCTCTATCTCCCGCCCGATTTCGCCGACCCCGCCAACGCCGCCCGCCGCTACCCAGTGATCTACTGGCTCCACGGCTACGGCTCGTACCCCGAGGACGGCCTCCCCTTCGTCGAAACCCTCGATGCCGCCATCCGCGCCGGCCAATGCCCGCCCATCATCGCCGTCCTCCCCAACGGCCTGCACGACAGTTGGTTTGTCAATTCCGCCGACGGCACGCAGCCAGTCGAAAACGTCATCATCAACGACCTGATCCCCCACATCGACAACACCTATCGCACCATCCCCGACCGCACCGGCCGCGCCATTGAAGGCTTCTCCATGGGCGGCTGGGGCGCAGCCCACCTTGCCTTCAAATACCCCGACCGCTTCTGCGCCGTCACGATGATCAGCGCCCTGCTCTACACCCACGACCACTTCCCCCAGCGGCAACGGATCTTCAACGACTCCGCACCCGCCTACTACGCCGAAGACCCCGTCACCCGAGCCCACCGCGATGCCACCAAATTCGCCGGCGTCCTCAAAATCCGCCTCCTCGCCGGCGCCAACGACATCCACTACCGAGGCCTCGACTTCGCGAGAAACTTCGACAAACGCCTGACCCAGTGGAACATCCCCCACGAGTTGACCATCGTCCCCGGCGTAGACCACAACGACGGCGACCTTTACCAACATTTGGGCGCAAGGGCCTTCACCTTCTACAAAGAGATCTTCCTGACATCGAACCCCGATTAATCCGCCCGCGCCGCGACGATCACGCCGATATCCGCATCCCCGTCCCCTCCGCCGGCGGCTTGGCCATCGCCGCCGCCGCCGCGATCGCGCGCTCGATCTTCTCGTCGAAGATCTGCTCCATCTCCACCGGCAGGCCAAGGTCGCTCAGCAGCGCCGGGTCCAGCGTGTCGATCTCCATGTCGGCGCAATAGCAATGGCGATACTTCACGAGCTGGTTCGCCACGTGCACGATCTGGATCGCCCGGCGCAGCGGTTCGGCCACCGTGTCCAGCGACGTTTCCGATGAGGGGTGATGCAGCCGGATGCCATCGGTGATCTCTTCAGGCAGCATCCACCGCGCCGCCAGAAACCCACCCATGAATGCGTGGTCCGCCCCAAACAGCCGCCGCTCGCGCGCCAGCCAGCTTTCGCCGCTCGCGTTGTTGAGCACGCCGACTAATCCCATCGGCCGCCACAACTGCGCCACCTTCTGCGGAAACTGGCAATTGATCGCGAGCTTGCCGATGTCGTGCAGCAGGCCCAGCGTCGAGGCAAGGTCGGGATCGGCCTTGCCGGTGCGCCGCGCGAGCTGATCGGCCACCTGCGCGACGGCCATCGAGTGCTGCCAGAGCGCATCAAGGTCGTAGCACTGCGTGTTCGCCGCCGGCGCGCGAAAGAGCTGCGATACCTGGAGTTTCATGATCAGCGTGCGCACCTGGACGAATCCGAGATACGTGACCGCTTCCTTGACCGTCAACACCCGCCGCCGCAGCCCGACGGCGGCCGAGTTCACTACCCGCAGCACCACCGCGCCGATCACCGGGTCCGACGCGACGATGTCGCCGACGCTTTGGGCGCTCGACCCGGCTGAGTCCAGCTCGCGCAGCACCGCCTGCACACCCTTGGGCAGAGGCGGGATCTGCTCCAGACCGCGGATGATCTCTTCCGACAACGCTGGCCCCTCCTCGACCGGCCCATCCTCAATGGCGGGAAGCGCCGGCGCGGACTCGATCGAAATCAGTGCAGGCGCCATCGCAGGCAATGGGGGCGGCGTCGCGGGATGGGCCTCGGATGATGCTTCGACCGGGCGCATTCGACTTCCAAGCGGCGGTGTCAGCGGTTGGAATCCAGGCGAAGAAACGACTTCGATCTCGCCGCCGCCACCCATCATTGGCGATGTCAGGTCGCGGCCACCGTTCTCCCACGACGCCTTGGTGACCGACAGCGAGAACTCATCCTCGTCCTGCGACCGCCGGTTAAGCACGATCGAGCAGATCGTGAAGAAGAGCGTCACGCCGATGATGATGCCGACCGTAACCGTCATGTGCCGACTCCATGCAAAGGGCCGCGCCCCTACAGGGATGATCGGCACCCGAGATTTGCAGGGTTGGATATGTCGCCGGATTGGCAGACCGGGCAAACCGGCGGGTTATCAGACGCCGATTAAACGTCATTCCCGTCGCCACCGCGGTCGCCCAGCACCTGGTCGATCACCGGCTTGATCGTCTCGTAATCGAACCCGCGCCGCATCAGCATCCCCGCGAGCCGCCGCCGCGCTACCGCTGGTTCGAGTTTTTTCAAGCTAGCCGCCTTTTTCTCCGCAAGTAGCCGCGCCGCCGCGGTCGAATTGGTCTGCTCGTAAACGTCGTTCAGCGCTGCGTCCGCCACGTCTTTCTTCACGCCCGCCTTGAGCAATTCGACGAATGCGCGCCGCCGCCCGTGGTGCTTATGCTCCGCCGCGGATAGCGCCTTGGACTTGGCGTACCGCGCATCATCGAGATATCCCATGCGCACCAGATCCGCGAGCACCCCGTCGATCACCGTCTCCCCATACTCCCGCCGCATCAATTTCCGCCGCAACTCCGCAGTGCTGTGCAGCCGAGCCTCCAGGTACTTCATCGCGTAATCCAAACATTCCTGCCGAACTTCGCCCGCCGCGATTTCCGCCACCATTTCTGGCGAAATCGACATTCCCTCCCGCAACCGGAACCGCGCGACCACGTTGTCATTCAATCCAAACGCAAAGGCTCCATCCAAATAAACGTTCCGCCGATTCGGGCGCTTCTTTTGCTCAACGATCTTGGTAACAACCGGCATAAGAATTCATCCGCCAATCCACGCGAATTCACGCCAATGAATTCTCCCATTCGCGTGAATTCGCGGATCACCTCCGCTTCTTCTTATTCCGATCCTTCTTCTCCATATACCCGCTCTTCTTCGTCTTCAGCATCGGCCCACCCGGCATCCCCAGCCCCGCCAAATCCCCCTTCGCCAGCGCCCGCATCATCTTGAACTTGCCCATCACGCCCATGCTCCCCACCGCGCGCATCATATCGCGGCTCTGCTCGAAGTCCTTGATGAACTTGCTCACCTCGCCGCCTTCCACGCCCGCCCCGCGCGCAATCCGCCGCCGCCGGCCATGTTCGATCAGGTCCGGCTTCTTCCGCTCGGCCACCGTCATCGACTGGTACATCGCCTGCATCCGCTTCAGGCTTTTCTCGATATCCCCCTCCTTCATGTTCACCTGCTTCATCATGTCCCCCATGCCGGGGATCATGCCCATTACCTTCCCCATCGGCCCCATCTTCTTCACCTGCGCCATCTGGGCCATGAAGTCTTCGAGCGTGAACGTCCCCTTCTCCATCTTCGCCTGGAGCTTGGCCGTCTCCTCCTGGTCGAAGTTTTCCATCGCCGACTGCACCAGGCCGACGATGTCCCCCATGCCGAGGATGCGCTGCGCCATCCCTTCGGGCCGAAACTCCTCCAGTGCATCAAGCTTTTCGCCCACGCCCAGGAACTTGACCGGCTTGCCAGTGATCATCTTCGCTGACAGCAACGCTCCGCCGCGCGTGTCGGAATCGAACTTGGTCAGGATCAACCCATCCAGCTCGAGCTGCTCGTTGAACGCCTTGGCGGAATTAACCGCATCCTGCCCGCTCATCGCATCGAGCACCAAAAACACCTGGTGCGGCTTGAGCTGCGCGTTCACTTCCTTCAGTTCCCCCATCAGCGCATCGTCGATATGCAGCCGGCCCGCGGTATCCAGGATCACCACATCCCGCCCCGTCTTCTTCGCCTCGGCGATCGCCGCCCGGCAGACCGCCACCGCCGCCCCCTTCTGCACCTGCCCGTGCGGCGCGACTTTGCTCGGATCGGTGTAGACCGGCACGCCCACCTGCTCGCCGATCGTCTTGAGCTGCTCGACCGCCGCCGGGCGTTGCAAGTCCGCCGCCGCCAGCAGCGGATGATGCCCCTTGCTCACCAGCAGCTTCGCCAGCTTGCCGCAGGTCGTGGTTTTGCCCGACCCCTGCAACCCCGCCATCATGATCACCGTCGGCCCGGGCGTGACGAAATAGATCCGCGTATCGACCGGCCCCATCAGCTTGACCAATTCGTCATAGACGATCTTGATCATCACCTCGCCGGGCTTGAGGCTCTGGATGACGTGCTCCCCGATCGCCTTCTCGACCACGGCATCGGTGAACTCGCGCACCACCTTGAAGTTCACATCCGCTTCGAGCAATGCCGTCCGCACCTCGCGCATCGCCTCGCGGACGTTCTCCTCCGAGATCCGGCCCCGCCCCGCCAGACCCCGGAACACACCGCCAAGTTTATCCGTCAACGTTTCAAGCATTATCTGATTCTCGCTTCTCGATTCTCGTTTCTGACTTCCCCGATTATCACCGCAAACAGGCCGGATGAAAACTGCCCGCGCCCGTGAAAGCACGAGAGACCCGCCAACGCAGACCGGGCCGCGCAATGCGCGCCGCCCGTGGTCCAATCACTTGAAATGTCTCTGGGATCGCGATCGTCGATTAGCGGCGACGCCGCAGGCTCAGCAGCATCACCAAGCCCGCCCCCGCCAGCATGGTTGGCTCAGGAACTGTGCTCCCGATCATGTCCAGCTCGTCAAACTGGAAGCTGTTTGCAGCCGCGGCATCGCGAACGCCCGTCACCAAAACGCGGTAGCTGGTGAACCCCCCGGCGGTGGTCGGTGTGAAACCCGTCGTTGGACCCGCGGTATCGCGCCCCGGATCTGTCGCAAGCCCCGTGACGCCGGAGTAGATCGGCGACCACGCAGAGTTCAGCGTCGTCGTCGGATTAGGGCTGTTCGTCCCTTCGATAGTGATCGTCAACGGATCGCGTTCGGGGCTGTCGTTGCCCGCCTTGAACCGAACGCCGGTCAGGGTCGCCGGGCCATTGGCAACCAGCGTTGTGATGAACCCGGCGTTGACCTTCTGAAAGTTGAGGTACTTGTTGTTGGTGTTATCGATCGCGTTGGCCGGCGATTCGGCTCCGGGATAATTATTGGCGTCGGCCACTGTCCCCACTGTTGACGCGGTGCTGGTCGAACTCCCGGGCGTTGATGCGATTCCGACAATCGGATCGCTGGGCGCCGAGACATCCGAGGCGATCACCGCCGCGCTCGCCGCGACGCCATTCAAGGTCAGCGCCAACGACATCGCCCCCATCGACCAGCCATTCAACTTGCTCATGTCTCGCCCTCTCGAAGTGCCTTCCCATCTACCAGCGAAATGACTTACCGAGCTTGGATGGTAAATTGGCTGGCTCTACAATACAACAAAATTCCGATGCGGCCGCGGTTATCAGGTTGACGGCCACTTCGCGTATAATGGGCAGTTCGGATGATCATCTTCCCGTGTCACGTTTGCCAGACCCCGCTCTCCGCCGAGGAAGCGCAAGCCGGACAGTTGGTGCGCTGCCCCACCTGCTCGACCACGCTCCGCGTCCCCGCAGGCGCGTCGCAACTGCAAACAGTGGGCGCAGGCGGCAGCGGCGGCTCGGGTGCGTTCAACCCACCGTCACCCCCGCGGCAACAGAGCGGTCTCGGCCAGATGTCCGGCTTCCGCTCCGGTGGCCGCCGTTACGGCTTCAACTGCGGCTACTGCTCCAGCCGCCTCGAAGCCACCGAAGCCATGGCCGCCCAGGACGGCCAGTGCCCCACCTGCGGCAACAACATCACCATCCCCATCCTCGACCGCTACGGGCGGTTGATTGATCCCAAGACCCGGCAGATCATCAAGCAGGACCCGCACCCCGTTCACGCCTACGCCGCCGCCGGCGACCGCGCCCCCAAGATCATCCGCCAGAAGGACACCAAGCAGATCATCGTCTGCCCAAGATGCAGCGCCGCCAGCCCGATCACCGCCAACAACTGCAAATCCTGCGGCATGCCCTTCACGATGGAAGGCACGACGTTAGAAGCCGCCGGCAGCAGCAACGGCTTCTGCGTCGCCAGCCTCGTGCTCGGAATCATCGGCCTCCCCGCCTTCTGCACCTTCGTCACCCCCGTGCTGGCGATCATCTTCGGCATCATCGGCTTCAACCAGGTGGGCAAGACCGGCGCCGAGGGCGGCGGCAAAGGCATGGCCATCGCCGGCATCGTCTGCGGCGTGATCGGCTGCATCCTGGCGCTGTTGTTTTATGCGAATCGGATGTGAGAAGGCGGGGAAAAGGCGGGATGAACCACGAAGCGACTGTGTTAAAGGTCAAGAGTGAACAGCGAGTTTTTTAACGACGTCGAGTTGATCCCAGGTGAGGCCGTCGCGGACCATCGCGTTGAGCAGCGTCAGCAGCTTGCGCATGCACGCGACGATGCGCACCTTGTTGGCCTTGCCGGCGGCCCTGAGGCGGTCCGAGAAGGCTCGGATCACCGGGTTGAAGCGGATGGCCGCCTGGGTGGCCATGTACAGCACGCAGCGGACGGCGGTGCGTCCGCCGCGGATCGAGCGTTTGCCGTTGAACTGGCCCGAGTCGCGATTGAACGGGGCGACGCCCGCCAGGGCGCCGATCTCCTTGCGGTCGGTGTCGCCCAACTCGCGCAGCTCGGCGGCGAGGGTGGCCGAGAGCGTGGGGCCGACGCCGGGCACGCTCTGCAGCAGGCCGTCGAGATGCTTGAAGTCGTCGTCGGCGTCGATCAGCGCGCGGATCTGTTTGTCGAGCTTGTCGATCTGCCGGTCGAGCGTCTTGATGACCGCCTCGATCGACCGTTTTGCGGCCTTGCTGGCGGCGGTGGCGTCCAGGCGGTTGGATTGCTGGACGCGCGTGACGTTGAGCTGGCGGCGGCAGACGACCAGGGCCTGCAGTTCGGCGTGATTGGCCGAGCGTTTTTCGGCCAGGCGCGGGGCGGCGAGCTGGCCAAAGCGGCGCAGCACGCGGGCGTCGATGCGGTCGGTCTTGGAGAGGATGCCCAGGCCCTTGGCGAAGTAGCGCACGCGTCCGGGATGGACCAGGGCGACGGGCAGGCCGGCCTCGAGCAGCGCGTCCATGAGGAGGCGTTCGAGCCCGCCGGTGGCCTCGACGACGATGGTGACCGGTTCGTCGGCGGCGGCCGAGAGCGCCTCGACGATCTGCGTGATGCCCTGGCGGTCGTTGGCGAACGTCTGCGCGCGGTCGTCGGCGGAATCGGATCGTGCCAGGTCGAGCTTGTCCTTGGCGACGTCGATGCCGACGAAGAGTGCGGCGGCAACAGGAGACGGTGGTGGAATGTGGGATGCGTCCATGCGTTGTTTCCGGTCTTGCGAATGCGAGCGTCGTGCTGCGCGCTTTGGGCGTGGCAGCAGCGGCTCAGTCGACTGTTCGGACGAATTGACACGGGGACGGCCCGGACCCCGCTTCGTGGCGGCCGTCTGGGGCCGGGTCACGATCGGTCGCGGGCCGTCCGCCGTGTCCGCATGACTCGTCGCTGCGCTCCTCGCCATGCGGACACGGCGAGGGTTAATAGAACATTGTTTGGGTGAATTGAACATACAAGGCACGAAGGGCACGAAGAAGGCGTGGAAATGAAACATGAAGACGTGAAACATGAAGAGGGGCGGGCGATCCGCATTGGTATTCCCTATCGCTGCATCTAACTTGGAGCAGATGGACAACGCGCGAATTCGAGGTCGAGCCACTGAATCGCGCCGGATTATGCGGCTATACACGGATTTGTGCAGGCAACCACGAACCGCATTCCCACTGCTTCCCGCGCAGCTCATTGCGCCGTGTGCCCACGGCGTCTACATCATCCGTGACGAGAGCGATCAAGTTGCTCACGTTGGCAGAAGCCTGCGCGGCAAAGACGGCGTAAATCGACGATTACGTGATCATATGGCTGGTCGGTCTTCGTTCATGGCTTCCCACTTCGCCAGGGATTGGCGAAAGCTACGCGGACGCTGCACCTTCCAATGCCTTTGTGTCGAGGATTCGCGTACCCGTGCACTATTGGAATGTTTGGCAATAGGTTTGCTTTGCCCCGGACACATCGGCCTGGGAGACAGCCTCGCATAACGTGCCCGAATGCGTCTTCTACGATACGCTGGACGTCATGAGCGACCTCCAATGGCAGAAGGATCGTTGCGTCGAGTGGCTACTCACGACTTGGACGAGTTGCGTACCTCCCGAGCGGACACGGGCCTGGTTGGCGCGGATCGCGCCCAAGCCTTTAGAGATCGAGCAGGTTGTCCAGACTCTGGACACGCTGGAGAGCTTGAGCGATGAAAGTTTCTGTATATGGCTCCTCGAAGCAGC
>JAQGHM010000198.1 GCA_028291615.1 Phycisphaerales bacterium
ACCTCCTTCGCATACGCTAAGCCCGGCAGGATCTCGCGTGACTTGGTCAAACTCCGAAACACCGGCCCAACCCCGATGTAATCCGCCCCATCCAGCACCGCCTGTTTAGCCTGCGCCAGATGATGCGTCGAGACCCCAACTATCTTCTCAGCCCCCACAATCTTGCGCGCTTCAACCGCCGGCAAATCCCCCTGACCCACGTGAACGCCATCCGCATCCGCCAGCACTGCCACATCTGGCCGATCATTGATCAGGCAAAGCACCCCATTCGCCCGGCACAACGCCACCAGCATCCGCGCCCGCCGCAGCAACTCCGCCCCTTCCAGTGACTTCTCCCGAAGCTGCAGACAATCCGCCCCGCCCGCAATCGCCGCCTCCGCCACCTCCAGCCAAGGCCGCCGACAGCTCGACTCCGTGATCAACACATAGAGCCGCACCCCCGCAAACAACCCCGCCGGCCGCAACGTCCGCGCAACGCGCAACTCCAGATCATAAAAGCGATAACGAATCCCCTCAACCGATGCAGCATCCGCCGGCGATACGGTCTTGAGATACTCCTCAATCGTCCGCAGCGCCTCCCCCAGCCGCTTCCCCGCCGCCGTCACCACCGCCGCCATATCTGCCCGCTGCAACTCGCTTTGCGTCTTGTTCTCAGTCCCCACATCCCCCGGCGTGTCGCGCAATAGCAACGCCTGCTCGCTCCAACGCCCTGTCGCTGCCGCCAGATCATGCCGAAGTTGCTTCAACTCCCCCGAAAGATTCCCATCATCCAGCACGAACCGCGCATAATCCTCCACCACCCGCAGCGCTTCGCGCGCCCGGTTAAAATTCGCATCGAGGATTCGCAACAAAGGGAGATTCATGCGAGATGCAGCAGGGGGACGATTATAGGACGGGCACGAATGCGCACCAATCTCCCAGCGGGCTTCTCCCTATGAATCACCGTAAACTCGCGTACATCAACGGCTTCGAGCGAATCAAGCGCCAATCGCGCTTGTCGCGAAAAAACACTACCATTGGTGCGATAACTCCGTCGCTATACAATCGCCGGGGTATGCCTGAAACAAACCAGATCATCCAGGGCGATTGCATCAAAGTCCTCAACGAAGGCCCCGAAGGTTGGCTCGACCTGGTCTTCGCCGACCCGCCCTTCAATATCGGCTACCTCTACCACGGCTACAACGACGAGCGCAAAACCGAAGATTACCTCAAATTCAGCGAAGACTGGATGACGGCCGTCCACCGCGCCCTCAAACCCAGCGGCTCCTTCTACCTCGCGATCGGCGACGAGTACGCCGCCGACCTCGCCGTCATCGCCCGCCGCCAGATCGGCTTCCACATGCGCAACTGGATCATCTGGCATTACACCTTCGGTCAACAAACGAAGAAGATGTTCGCCAAGAGCCACACGCACATCCTCTATTTCAGCAAGAGCAAACCCAGCGACGGCCTCGAAAACATCACCTTCAACGCCGACGCCGTCCGCGTCGCCTCCGCCCGCCAGACGACTTACGCCGACGCCCGCGCCAATCCCAAGGGCAAGCTGCCGGACGACACCTGGTACCTCCGCCCGCAGGAAACGCCCGACGACTTTTTCGCCGGCGACTCCGACACGTGGAACGTGTCGCGCGTCTGCGGAACCTTCAAGGAGCGCGAAGGCTGGCACGGCTGCCAGATGCCGATCCAGGTGCTCGACCGCATCATCAAGGCCTCGTCCAACCCCGGCGACATCATCCTCGACCCCTTCAACGGCAGCGGCACCACGGTCGTCTCCGCCGCGCTGCTCGACCGCAAGTACGTCGGCATCGACCAATCAGCCGAGTACGTCGAGTTCGCGCGCAAACGCCTGCAACACGCCCTGGAATCCGCCGAGAAAAAAGGCAAGACCGCCGCAATCGCCGACCCGCACCGCGAAAGCCGCGTCCTAACCGCGACCGACGCCTTCGGTCGAAAGCGGGTCGCGCGAAAGCGCGCCGGCGCGAGCATGAACGGGAAAAAGGTACTCTCCAAGACCGCCTGATCAATCAGGGGTCGCGCGAGTCCCAATCCTAAAAAATCCGATCTCCACGCCGACTCCTGTGCAGTCGGATTTTCCGCGTCTTCAAAACGCGGCGACCTGCCATTTACGCGCCCGATTCCAATTAATTCGTTGCAGTTCCCCGAAGCCAACCCGACAATTACGCGGTCCAATTCGTCCACCCACTTCAGGAGGGATCATGCAATCATCCATCCGGGCCGCCGCCCCCGCCGCAGTCGTCGAAGCGCTCGAACCCCGCCGCCTCCTCAGCGCTGCCCACATCGCAAATCAACTCGCCTTCGCCTTCCCGCTCGGCGCAGCCGACCCCGTCGGCATCGCCACCGACGCCCAGGGCAACTTCTACGTCGGCGGCCACTTCGAGGGCACCGTCGATTTCAATCCCGCCCGTCGCAAACGCTTCAATCTCACCGCCGTCAACGTCGCCGGCGATCCGTTCGTCGCAAAATACTCCCACGACGGCCGGCTCTTCTGGGCCGAGCAGATCAGCTTCGCAAGCACCGTCTCCGGCCGCCGCGATCTCACCGCCAATTCGCTCACCGCCGACGCCGCCGGCAACGTCTATCTCGGCGGCGGCTTTTTGGGCACGACCGACTTTGATCCCGGCGCGGGCGTCTTCAACCTCACGCCTGGCACGAACGCCGGCGGCGACGCCTACCTCCTCGCCCTCGATACCAACGGCAACTTCCGTTACGCCAACCGCGTCCCCACGCCCGGCACGCGCGGCCCCGACGACGTCCTCAATGGCGCCGCCACCAATCTCGCCACCGACGCCGCCGGTTACGTCTACCTCGCCAACCGCGTCCAGGACGAGCCGGACCTCGCCCCCCAGCACACCAACGTCACCCTCACCAAGTTCACCGCGCGCGGCCGCACGCTCTGGGTGCGCTCGTTCGCCGGCGCGGGCGCGACCGTCACGCCACTCGCAATGACCGTCGATTCCGCAGGCGACGCCTTCCTTACCGGCCATGTCTTCGGAAGCGTCGATTTCGATCCCGGCGCCGCCGTCCGCACGGTTCCCAGCAACTCCGACTACATCTTAAAGCTCACCCCCGACGGCGACCTCGCCTGGCTTGGCGGCCTAAGCGCAGCGCCCGCATACGGCCTGACCACCGACGCCGCCGGCAACCTCTACGCCGCCGGCAATTACGCCGGCGCGGTCGATTTCAACTTCAGCGCGCGCAAATCGTTCACGCTGACCGCAGCCAGCGGCAGCCAAGACGCCTACCTCGCGAAATATTCGTCCGACGGCGCGCTCGCCTGGGCCCACAGCATGGGCAGCGGTAATTCGGACGGGGCATTCTCCGTTGCCGTCGCCGCCGACGGCACCGTCTACGCCGCCGGCGAATTCTCCGGCCGCGCCTACTTCAATCCCGGCGTCAGCCGCTTCAAGCTCACCAGCCAATCCACCTTCGCCACCTTCTTCGCCGCCTTCACGCCCGCCGGCGTCTTCCTGACCGCCTCCCAGATTTCCCCCCGCGCCAATCAGCTCATCGCGCTCCCGGCAGGGGGGCTGCTCGTTACCGGCTTCCTGCAAACTCCCGGCGACGCCGACCCCGGCCCCGGCGTCCTCACCCTGACCCCATTGGTCCCCAGCCTGGTCAACATGTTCCTGCTCGAACTACTCTAACGCATTGCATAGCTCTGCAACGCCCGGAGTCCCCATGCACCTCCCCGAATGGGCAAGGCTCGCCGGCCTGCTTGTGGTCGCCGTCGGCTTTGCGCTTCGCATCAAACCCACGCTGGTCGTCGTCTCCGCCGCGCTACTGACCGGCCTTCTTGCCAGTATCCCGCTCCTCACCAGCGCGGCCGGCCTGCAACACGTCCCCGTGCTTCGCAACGTCATCGGCGAGCCCGGCCAGGAAGGTCTCATCGACATGCTCGGCCGCGCCTTCGCCGAGAACCGGCTGATGACCCTCTTCATCATCACCCTCCCTGCCATCGCGCTTTCCGAGCGATTCGGCCTGCAGCGCCAATCCGCCAAACTCATCGGCCGCATCCGCGTCGCCACCGTCGGCCGACTCCTGTTCGTCTACCAGCTCTTCCGCGTCCTCATGGGCATTCTCAGCCTCCGGGTCAACGGCCACCCCACCTTCGTCCGCCCGCTCGTCTACCCCATGGCCCTGGGCGCCGCCCGAATAAGGGATTCCGCGGCGAGCACAGAAGAACTTCCCGAATCGACCGTCGAACGCATCAAGGCCGCCTCCGCCGCCAGCGAAAATTACGGCAACTTCTACGGTCAAAATCTATCCCCCGTCCAGCCCGGTATCCTCCTCGTCTACAGCGTTCTCAAAGGCCTCGGCTACACCGTCAGCGTTTGGCGACTCGTCGCCTACGCCATTCCCATCGCCGCGATCAGTCTCCTCCTCGGCGCGCTCCAGTTCCACCTCCTGGGCAAGCGCCGCCGGGGGCGCGAATGACCCACCTTATCCAAGTCGTCTTCAGCCTCGAAACCGTCTACCTCCTCACCGGCCTCGTGCTCTTCGCATTCGCCTGGCTTACCTTCGCCGACAAATGCCACCCCGCCCCCGCCGGTAGCGCACTCTTCTGGGCCATCCTCGGCGTCATCTTCATCCTCGGCACCCACCTCCCCCACGCAATCACCGGCTTCCTCGTCCTCATCCTGGTCGCCCTCGACGGCGCAAACCGCGTCCGCCCCGGCGTCGCCGAACAAGACGATTCTCCGACCGCGAACTCACCCGGCCCGCCGCCAGGACCAAGAGTCGGCAACCCCACCAACCGCATCTTCTTCCCCGTCCTTACCATCCCCCTGGTCACCATCTGCTTCACCCTCACCTTCCGCCTCCGCCACCTCGACGTCACCCAGGGCGCGCTCATCGGTTTGGGCTTCGGTGGACTGGCTGCCATGTTCGTCGCGCTCCGGCTTACCCGTGCCCCCCTCCGCACCCTCTTGGACGACGGTCGCCGGCTCAACGAATGCATGGGCACCGTCAATATCCTCCCCCAGCTCCTCGCCAGCCTAGGCGTGATTTTCGCCGCCGCGGGTGTCGGGCAACTCATCGCCCGGGGCATCGTCAACGTCGTTCCCCGCGATCACCTCTTCCTGCTCGTCGTCGCCAACTGCCTGGGGATGTTCCTCTTCACGATCGTCATGGGCAACAGCTTCGCCGCCCTGCCGGTCATAGCCGCGGGTGTCCTGGTCCCCCTCATCGTCGTCCCGTTCCACGTCGATCCCGCCATGGCCGCCATGATCACCCTCACCGCCGGCTCCAGCGGCACCCTGATCACCCCCATGGCCGCCAACTTCAACATCGTGCCGGCCGCCCTCCTGGAACTCAAAAACCCATATGCCGTCCTGAAATTCCAACTCCCCTTCGCGCTGGTCCTCTGGCCCCTCCACGTGCTCCTGATGTACGTGCTGATCCGGCTGAGCTGATGAAAACACGCGGAGTCGCCCGCCGTTCGATTCCCCGGGTTTTTCCCGCCACGCCTTTCGGTTACCTTCCCGATCGTGGATTCGCACGACTCCGCCCGCTATGACGTCATCATCCTCGGCGGCGCCTTCAGCGGCGCCTCCGCCGCGCTGCTCCTGCGCCGCGAGTGCCCGCAACTCCGCGTCCTCATCATCGAGAAGCTCGAACATTTCGACGAAAAAGTCGGCGAGGCGACTACCGAAATGTCCGCCATGTTCCTCACCCGCCGCCTCGCCCTATGGGACCACCTCGAGCGCGAGCACCTCCCCAAGGAGGGCCTCCGCTACTGGTTCGCCAACGACAAGGTCACCGGCCACGCCGACGCCACCGAGACCGGCGGCTTCCTCCGCTCCACCGTCCCCGCCTTCCAACTCCGCCGCGACGTCCTCGATCAACACATCCTCAACCTCGCCGTCGCCGAGGGCGCGACGCTCCTCCGCCCCGCCCGCGTCCGCGACGTCACCATCGCCGAGTACGACAACAAGGTGATCCTCGACAAGGACGGCCAGTCCATCGAGCTCTCCTGCCGCTGGCTCCTCGACGCCACCGGCCGCCTCACCTTCCTCGGCCGCCGCCTCAACCTCATCGACTGGAACGACCAGCACCCCACCGCCGCCGCCTGGGCCCGATGGCGCAACGTCCGCCACCTCGACGACCTCGCCGCGCGATCGGCAAGCACCGGCGGCCCCGGCCCGAGCGTCCGCGGCAACATCGGCTCCCGCCGGCTCGGCACCAATCATTATGTCGGCCGCGGCTACTGGATCTGGGTCATCCCGCTCGGCAACAGCGAGACCAGCATCGGCATCGTCTACGACAAGCGGATGCACGCCCTGCACGAAAGCAAAAACCGCGAGGCCGATTACATCAATTTCCTCAACGCCCACCCCGCGCTCCGCGAACTGCTGATCGGCGCTGAGCTCCGCAGCGAAGACCTCCGCTCCCTCTCCCGCCTCGCCTATGTCACGCGCCAGTACATGGCCAAAGGCTGGGCCCTCCTCGGCGACGCCGCCGCCTTCATCGATCCCTACTACTCCCCCGGCCTCGATCACGCCGCCTTCACCGTTGAAGCCACCGTCGAGCAGATCAAGATGGACGCCGCCGGCAAAGATCTCACCTCATCCATCGCCGTGCACAATGAGCTCTTCCTCCGCTCCTACCGCCGCTTCTTCCGCGCAGCCTATCTCGACAAGTACACCTACATGGGCGAGGCAGACCTCCTCTCCGCCGCCTTCCTGCTCGACACCGCGCAGTATTATATTTTCCTGGTCATCCCCGCCTACCGCTTCTTCGGCCGCTTCCTCTGGATGCCGGTCCTCGGTCCCAAGGCGGGCCTGGGAAGTTACCTCTTCATGCGGCTTTACACCCGTCGCTTCATCGCCCTGGCCAATCTTCGCCGCGCCATGGGCCAAGAAGGCCTGCGGAACGATCGGCGAAGGATCAAGGCCTTCTACAACCTGAACTTCGCCCCCTTCCACATGTACGCCCGCGGCATCAAGCTCTGGCTCTTCGCTGAGATCGATGGCGTCCGTTTGAAACTCAAGAAAATCTTCCGCCTCCGCCCCAAATCCGCCCCTGCCGCTACCCACCCTGTCGGATGGGCTCCCCCCACTACACCGCCCATTTGACATCTATCCCTTCCTCACCGACAACCGCCCACTTACGCTTCACCCCCGCTGAGGCACGCTTTTCCGAACCCGCACGAGCGCATTGTTGTAGGTATTGAAATGGCCATCGCTTCCCTCACCCAGATTGAAAAACACTTCGGCAAGAAAGTGCTGTTCGAAAAACTCGACCTCACCATCTACGAGAACGAGCGCGTCGGCTTCATCGGCGACAACGGCTCGGGGAAGACCACCCTCTTCAAAATGCTCATGGGCGAAGTCCAGCCCGACCAGGGCACCGTCGCCATCAGCAAGAGCACCAAGGTTGGCTACCTCGTCCAGAACCCCAAGTTCGACCTCACCAACACCGTCATCGACGAGGCCGAACTCGGCTTCGCCGACCTCCACGACCTCGCCCACCGCATGCGCGATCTCGAGCACAAGATGGCCGAGACTGAAGGGGACGCGCTGGAAAAGGTACTGGAGAAATACCAGAACGTGCAGCACGAGTTCGATCTGGCGGGCGGCTACGTCTGGCAGCACAAGATGGAAGCGACGCTGCTGGGCGTCGGACTGGATCGGGAAATGTGGGAGAAGCCGGTGTCGGTGCTGTCCGGGGGCCAGCGCTCCCGCCTCGCGCTCACGAAGCTGCTCCTCTCCGAACCCGACCTGCTCCTGCTGGATGAGCCGACCAATCACCTCGACCTGGCCGCGATCGAGTGGCTGGAAAAATACCTCGCCGACTTCAAAGGGGCGGTTGTCCTGGTCTCGCACGACCGCTTCCTCCTCGACCGCGTCGCCACCCGCATCGTCTGGCTCACCCGCGCCCAGGTCAACACCTACAACGGCAACTATTCCTCCTACGTCGAGCAGCGCGAGTTGGAGGAGCTGAGCCGCGCCCGCGCCTACGAGATCCAGCAGAAGGACATCGCCAAGCAGGAAGAATTCGTCCGCCGCTTCAAGGCCGGCCAGCGCAGCAAGGAAGCCCGCGGCCGCGAGTCACGCCTCAATCGCCTCAAGGCCAGCGACGAGATGGTCCGCAAGGTCGAGATCGCGGCCAAGATCAACCTCTCCCTCAACACCACCCAGCGCGCCGGCGACCGCGTGCTCCAGGTCCGCGAGCTCTCCAAATCCTTCGGCGACCACGCCCTCTGGGATGACATCAGCGTCGAGATCGCCCGCGGCGAACGCGTCGGCATCATCGGCCACAACGGCTCGGGCAAGACCACCCTCCTCAAAGTCCTCATGGGCACCGAGCCCGCCACCGCCGGCGTCGTCAAGTGGGGCGCCAACCTGAGCATCGCCTACTACGACCAGCGCCTCGACATGCTCAACCCGAAACACAACCTGATGGAATCAATCCAGGAAGGCCGAGCCGTCAGCGACAAGTCCGCGCGCGAGGTCTTAGCCCTCATGCTCTTCCGAACCGATGACCTCCCCAAGACCATCGACCTCCTCAGCGGCGGCGAGAAGGCGAGGGTCCGCCTAGCCCAACTCCTCATCGAACGCCCCAACGTCCTGGTTCTCGACGAACCGACCAACCACCTCGACATCGCCTCGCGCGAGGCCCTGGAGAACACCCTGAGCGAATTCGAGGGCACGGTCCTCTCCGTAAGCCACGACCGCTACTTCCTCGATCGCACGACCGAGCGCCTCTGGATCCTGACCCCCGAAGGGATGACCGACTTCGACGGCAACTACACCGCCTGGACCGAAAAACAAAAGGCCGACGAAAAGCGCGCCAAACAAGAAGCCGCCGCCACCAAAGCCAAGCGCAGATGAACGTCAACGCGGTGGTTCAGCATCCAATCGCACCGGCGACGAGATCACAATCGACGGGTCCAACCGCTGCAGGATCGCCCCCGCCAGCTCATAATCCCGCGCCGCCTCCAACCCTATCACCGCTTCAACCCCGACATCTACGTTCGGATACCTCACCTGGCCCGCGGCATCCGCGTCCGGATGTGCCGGTTCGTACTTCAGGGTAAACGGCGACTCATCCAAACACGTCTGCGACCCACCACCCGGCGTCACCGCCACGAATCGTCGGCGGTAGGGATTCGATTTTCCCTCGGCATCGCGCGTCGTATTCAGGTTGGCAATGTTGGCCGCACACGTCTCGATCCGCAGTTGCGCCAATTCCATGAACCGAATCAACGCTTCACGAACCTGAGCAGTGGCGTCGATCCGCGTCTCTCCGCCACCGAGGGTCATCAACGGAACAGCCCGCAATTGCAGGTAAGCAACCAGCCCCGCCGCCCCCGGATCGGCGACATTTAGCAATGTCACTCGCCGAACTCCCATCGCCGAATTCGTGCACCCGCCGACATACATCATCAGGGCAAGCGCGATCGCGAGCGGAGTCGAGGCCATGTTCATTGATCGCTGCCGGTCCATCAGTGAAATGGTATCGCCCCAGATAGTGAACGCCGGACGGCCTAACAGTTACTCCCGCCAATTTGTCTATCCCGCCATCCGTGCGGTCATTCTGTCCGCCCCGTCCGCCCAATTTGCCTCCATTTCCACGATTCACTGGGGGCACACCTCTTGCTCTGATCCCTCTGTCCCCAACCAAGGAGCTAATCATGGCCGAAGAAGACGTCGTCGCCGGTAAGGTCAAGC
>JAQGHM010000206.1 GCA_028291615.1 Phycisphaerales bacterium
CGAGATCTCCGATAAGTATTCGATCGTCGAGCTGCCAGAAGAGGTGATCGAAAACGTGGTCGCCATCATGAAAAAGGCGATGATCAAGGGCCGCAAAGTCACGATTCGGCGGTTCATCGAAAAGGCGAGCTGACGCGCTTATCTGCCTCGATGCAACGACCGATATCATGACTAATGCATGCGACCAAGTCCTACGCCGGCCTGGAGGCTCTCGAACCGCGCCAACTCATGAGCGGTCCGACCGCCACGTTTCAGCAATACCTCACGGGCACGGGCGATTCCCGGACCTTCGCCATCGTCTACCAGGGTCCAGCCAGCATCGATCGCGCGACGCTGGGCGGTGATGACGTGCTGGTGTTCGGATCGACGGCGACCCCCGCTCCGGTCACGTTTCTCGGCTCCGCGCCCTACAAGCCCGGCACCGGCATCGTGGCGCGGTACCGCGTCGATGGGATCACGCGCGGCGAATACAAGATCATCTACGGCGAAGGCGCCGTCGCCGACACGGCGGGCAACCGCGTGACCGGCGGCACGGCGGGTGGATTCTTCGTCGGCACGCGCGGCCGCACCGTGCCGCGACTGTTCAACTACGTGCCGCCGATGCCGATGCCGCCGACGGTCATGGTGGTCGGCACGACGTACGGCGCGAGCTTCTCGGCGCCGCCGATCGATACGTCGTTCGGACCGGTGGTGCGTGCGATCATCTTCGGCGGCCCGCCCGCTGACGTCGTGGGCAGTACGGGCGTCAACGTTCACTTCGAATCAGTGCTGGCCGCGAACGCCGGCGCGGCGGGGCCGGGGCCCATCACGGTTCAACTCAGTTCCGCCGGCGCGCCCAATGACCTGTTCGATGCCGCGCTCGGCACCAACCGCATCTACGAGACGGAGATTTATACCGCCAGCCGATCCGACGAGAAGATGACGATCTCCGGGCTTGACCCATCGAGGCGCTACCGTTTCCAGTTCCTGCACGGCGACCCGCGGGGCGGCGCCTATGTCTATTTTTCGACGCCCCAGATGTTTGACCTTCCCACCGGCCAGGCGACGAACGCGCCGCTGTCGTTCAGCACGAGCGCGGCGGATGCCGACGCCAACATGATGGTTGAAGTGGGGGGGACGACCGGCCTGATTTACCGCATGCCGCAATGCCCGTCGCGCGGACCGTCATTCTCTAGCGTGGTGATCGAGCAGGGGCCCTCGATCGCGCCGCCGCCGTTGCCGGCCGTGCTGCCTACGGCGCGTTTTGTGCGCTCGTCGGTGCGATTGAGCGGATCGTCTCAGACGTTTGACATCGCCTATCACGATGCGGCGGGTATCGATGTGGCGACGCTGGACGGCGCGAACGTGCTGGTGAGCGGGCCGGATGGGTTCAGCGCCCTGGCGTCGCTGGTGAAGGTGACAGGTGTGGGTCGCGCGACGGATCGCGTCGCGACGTATCGAATCGATGGGATGCGCGTAACGGCGGGGTACACGATCTACTTTGCGCAGCAGCCGGTTGCGACCGTCACGCTGTTTTACCTGCGGCCTGAGAATTGGACGGTGGCAGCGCCGGTGACGGTGACGGCGCGGAAGCGACACTTCAGCTTCTAGCCTGCAAGGGGAATTTGTGTCAGGTCGCCTAGCGCACTATCCTTTGTCCTTCACTCCGACGGACCGAGGATCACATGACGAAATTCTTCCGATTCACTTGCGGCGTTGCGCTGTTGGCTCTTCTCAGTGGGAATGTGTCGGCGCGAGCGGCTGAGGGGACCGAGGGGGACGGGGATTTCCAGATCGGACCGACTTATGCGAACGCGCCGGAGCTAACGGTGAAAGAGGGCGTGCCCAAAGGCGCGCTCCACGAGTTCGTGATGAAGTCGGAAGAGAGCAAGATTTACCCGGGGATTAAGGGGGCGTACCAGCGAAAGGTCTGCGTGTACGTACCGAGCCAGTACGTGGCGGGGACGCCGGCGCCATTCATCGTGGCGCAGGATGGGCTCGGGTACAAAGGGACGCTGCCGCCGGTGCTGGACAACCTGATTCACGAAGGCAAATTGCCGGTGATGATCGCGATCCTGATCAACTCGGGCGGCGGGGACAGCAAGGGGAGCGAGCGCGGGCTGGAATATGACACGGTCTCGGATCGGTACACGATGTTCATCGAGACCGAGGTGCTGCCGCGGATCGCCAAAGAGTTCAACGTGACGTTCACCAGGGACCCCGAGGGGCGGGCGACGATGGGTGGCAGTTCGGGCGGCGCGGCGGCATTTACGATGGGGTGGTTTCATCCGGAGTTATACCGGCGCATCCTGACATATTCGGGGACGTACGTGGCGCAGGAGTGGCCGGACAATCCGAAGTCGCCGCACGGCGCGTGGGAATATCACGCCCATTTCATCCCCGAGAGCGAGCCCAAGCCGCTGCGGATCTGGCTTGAAGTGAGTGAGAAGGACAACGGCGCGAATCGGGCGGAGGCGTCGTATCACAACTGGGTGATGGCGAACCAGCGGATGGCGGCGGCGCTGAAGGCCAAGGGCTACCACTATCATTATGTATACGCCTTGGGAGCCGGGCATACCGACGGAAAGGTCACCCGGCAGACGCTGCCCGAGGCGCTGCTCTGGCTTTGGCGCGGATACCCCGTGAAATAATTCCGGCCGGCGTTTGTGAAATTTCTTCCGCCGGCGGCGTCTAACCATGCAGATGCTCTTTCATTTTGAAGACGTCACCAAAACCTACGGCGCCGTCACGGCGCTCAACAACCTGACGTTGAGCGTGCCGGAGGGGGCTGTCGGTCTGCTTGGGCCCAATGGGTCGGGCAAGACGACAATGATCCGTTCGCTGCTCGGATTGATCCCGGTGGACAAGGGGACGGGTGAAATCCTCGGAATGGATTTCCAGCGGCGTCGGCTCGAAATCCGGCGGGCGGTCGGCTTCGTCCCCGAAGACGAGTGTCTCTTCCCGCGCACGGTGGGCGTGGAATTCGTCGGATACGCGGGCGAACTGGTGGGCATGTCGTCAAAAGATGCGCTTCAACGGGCGCACGAGACGCTGGACTACGTGGGCCTGGGCGAAGCGCGCTATCGCAAGGTCGAAACCTATTCGACCGGCATGAAGCAGCGGTTGAAGCTCGCCTCGGCCATCGTGCACGACCCCAAGCTGCTGATCCTCGACGAGCCCACCAACGGCATGGACCCGCAGGGCCGCGTGGACATCATCGAGCTCGCGCGCGATCTCTCTCACCAAAAGGGGATGAGCCTGATCTTCTCCAGCCACCTGCTCCCCGACGTCGAGGCGGTGTGCGATCACGTGGTCGTGCTCGGGGGCGGCAAGCTCCTCACGCAGGGCTCGATCCAGCAGCTCAAGCAGGTTCATAACCGCTGCTTCGAGGTGCGATTGAAGAACGATGCCAAGCCGTTCGCCCGCCGGCTGGCGGCACTGGGGTGCGGCGTGGAAATGAGGGATGATCTGCTGCTCGTGCAGATCCCCGAAGGGCACTCGCCCAACCTGCTATGGGAGATCGCGTCCGAGCAGCGGCAGCAGATCCGCTACCTGCGGCCGCAGCGCAGCACGCTCGAAGAAGTGTTCCTCAACGCCGTGGAGGAACGTTAACATGCCGATCTTCGACCAGGGGTATCAACACTGGAACGGCACGCTGGGCGGCCAAGGGTGGCGCTGGCTGGCGATCACGCGGCACGGCGTGCGGGTCGGCATGAAAAGCCTGGTCATGCGGATCTACCTGCTCCTGGCGCTGGCCCCGGCGCTCGTGCTGGTCTTCATGCTCTGCATCTGGGGCCTGGTCGAGCGAAAGGCCGAGTCGGTCTCCTCGCTGATGGGCATCCTGAGTTTTCTTCAGCCCGAAATCCTGGCGCACCCGCAGCACTTCCGCGTGGAGATCTGGACGCTGTTTTACAGCCAGTTCCTGCAGATCGAATTGTACTTCTCGATCGTCCTGATCCTGATCGTCGGCCCGAACCTGATCAGCCAGGACCTGCGGTTTAACGCGCTGCCGCTTTACTTCTCGCGGCCGCTGCGGCGGATCGACTACTTCGCCGGAAAACTGGGGATCATCACCGCGTTCCTGGCGATGGTGATGATCGTGCCGGCGATCGTCGGCTACGCGCTGGGGTTGTTGTTCAGCCTCGACATCACGATCCTTCGTGACACGTTTCGGGTCCTGCTGGCGAGCATCGTGTACGGATTGGTGATCGCGGTCTCGGCCGGATTGTTGATGCTGGCGATGTCTTCGCTCTCGCGGAGTTCGCGGTATACGGCGCTCTTTTGGCTGGGCATGTGCTTCCTCGGGATCAGCCTTGCGTTTGTGCTGGGGCAGGTGAATCAGGAGCAACGGCGGCACCAGTATCATCGGCAGATGATGAACGTCCGGCCGCCCATCTCACAGGACCCCGCAGAGCGGCGGATACAAATGCGCGAGCTCCAACGGGCGCAGGGCAAGCTCGAAGACGAATTTCGCGCCGCCGAACTGCACGCCGGTGAACGGGATTGGCGGCCGCTGATTTCCTACACCGCCAATCTGGAGCGCGTCGGCGAGCACTTGCTCGGCACGCGAAAATGCTGGGATCGCCTGAGCCTCTTGAAGAGTGCTGACGAACGTGATCGGTTCATTTACGACCACGCCGGCCCGCAGTACCCGTGGTATTGGTCGGCGATCGTGCTGGCGGCGCTATTTGGATTATCGGCATGGATTCTCAACGTCCGCGTCAGGTCGCTGGATCGACTGAAGTGAGACCGGTCGTCGCGTTCCAGGACGTATCGAAGTGGTACGGGAACGTGATCGGGATCAATAAGCTGACGCTGCGCATTCCTGCCGGCGTGACCGGTTTGCTCGGCCCCAACGGGGCCGGCAAATCCACGCTTTTGCAACTGGCGACGGGCCAGCTTTACCCGAGCCAGGGGACGGTCGAAGTGCTCGGCCGCCAGGTCTGGAATAACGCTTCGCTCAACTGCCTGATCGGGCTCTGCCCGGAGCAGGATGCGTTTTACGAATGGATGACGGGGTGGGATTTCGTGCACACCAGTGCGCGGCTTGGCGGGCTCGGGCGCACGGCGGCGCGGCAGGCAGCCGGACGCGCGCTCGAAGCGGTGGGGATGACCAAACACAAGGGCCGCGTGGTGCGCGGCTATTCGAAGGGGATGCGGCAGCGCACGAAGCTGGCGCAGGCGCTGGTGCACGACCCGCAGGTGTTGTTCCTGGATGAACCGCTCACCGGCACCGACCCGGTCGCGCGCCGCGACCTGATGGACATCATCCAGCGGCTCGCCAGCGAGGGGAAGAGCGTGCTGGTCTCGAGCCACGTGCTGCACGAGGTGCAGACGCTGACGCCGCGGATCGTGCTGCTGAATCACGGCCGGCTGGTGGCCGAGGGACAGGTGCGGGAGATCCGCGACCTGATCGACAAGCACCCGCACCACATCGTGCTGATTTGCGATGAATACCGAAAGCTTGCTGCCCGATTGCTGGCGTGGGAGGACGTGGAGGGCGTGAAGGTGATGGCGAATGAAAAAGGCCTGATGGTCGAGACGCGCTCGCCCGACGCGTTCTATGCACGATTGCCCGAACTCTCATTGAGCGGCGCGACGACGATCAAGGAGGTCTATTCGGATGACGACAACCTCGAAGCGGTCTTCAAATACCTGGTGAACAAATGACCTCGGTCCAGACGTTGGAGCCGCTCAAAATGGACTACGCGCCGGCAGGTCATCGCGCGCCCGCGGGATCTCGACTGCGCGCGCTCTGGGCGCTCTACGTGCTGACCGTTCGCCAACACCTGCACGGCAAACGCTGGATGGTCATGGCGGTGCTCTTCCTGTTGCCTGCGGGGTTGGTGGTGCTGATCCGCTCGCTGTCGTCGCACGTGCCGTCGGCGGCGATGGAGTTCATCTTCGCGTTCATGTTCATCCCGCAGGCGCTCTTGCCGCTGGTTGCGCTGATCTACGGATCCGGGATCATCCAGGACGAACAGGAAGAGCAGACGCTGACCTATTTGCTGATCCGGCCGATCTCCAAGTGGGGCCTTTATACGGTCAAGCTGCTCGCAACGCTGACGACGACGGTCTCGCTGACGGCGTTGTTCACCGCGCTCACGTACGCGGCGGTTTACTACAAGGCCGAGACCGTCGTTAAAGACGTGCCCCAGCGCTGCCTGGAGGCGATGGCGCTGCACTCGCTGGCCGTGGTCGCCTACTGCTGTCTCTTCGGTTTGATGAGCCTCCTCACCAAGCGGACGCTGATCGTCGGCATCATTTACTCCGCGATCTTCGAAGGGCTGCTGGCGAACCTGCCGCTGGGCATCCGGCTGGTGACGGTGATCTACTACACGCGCGTGATCGCGTATCGGACGATGCCATTCGTCGAGCACGCGCCGCACGGCACCTTTGACCTCGCCTCGCCGGTCTGGCAGATGGATATTCAGCATGATCCGCAGTTGCTCGAGCACCCGCAGGTCGGCACGTGTGTGTTGGGGCTGCTGGGCGCGAGCTTCGCGTGCGCGGTGCTGGCGGCGTTCATGTGCGCGCGGCGCGAGTTTCACGTGAAGACGCCGGAGAAGAACTGACTCAGTTGCCTTGGCGTGCGGGTGAGTTCACAATGCCGCGATGATCAAAGGCAACAGACATCGGCGGCTGTGGACGTTATTGATTGGATGCCTCCTCGCGAGCACCGTCGCAGCGCAGGAGATCGTGACGACGCCGGGGAAACCAACCGGCGTCTACGGCGTTGGCGATCAGATCGAGTGGAAGGTGGAGGCGAAGGGGGACGTAAAGCAGGTCGCCTACGTGATCAAGAAGGGCGGGATGACGGTGACTAAGCAGGGGACCCTTGATCTGTCAGCGGGGCCGGCAGTTTTGCAGACGACACTTGATGAACCGGGGACGGTGCTGGTCGAATTCAAGGGGAAGCAGGGGGATAAGGAGATCAAGGCGCTGGCGGCGGCGGTGGCGGCACCGGAAAAGATCGCCCCTTCCGCGCCGCGGCCGGATGATTTCGATGCGTTCTGGAAGGCGAAGATCGAGCAGCTCGAGGCGATCCCGGCGAACCCGCAGCTCGAGCCGGCGGATGGCGGGAAGGCGGGCGTCGAATACTTCAAGCTGCGGATGGACAACATCAACGGCTCGCACGTCTACGGCCAACTCGCCAAGCCGCAGAAGGAGGGGAAGTATCCCGCGATCCTGGTCGTGCAATATGCCGGCGTCTATGGATTGCCTAAGACCAACGTCACCAACCGCGCGAGAGCCGGTTGGCTGGCGCTGAACATCATGGCGCACGATCTGCCGTTCGATCAGCCGGAGGATTTTTACAAGCAGGCGTCGCAGACGACGCTCAAGGACTATGTATCGATCGGGGATGAGGATCGCGATAAGAGCTATTTCCTGCGGATGTACCTGGGCTGCTATCGCGCGGTGGAGTATCTGGCGTCAAGGCCGGATTGGGACGGCAAGACAATCGTGGTGATGGGCACCAGCCAGGGCGGACAGCAGTCGATCGTGACGGCGGGCCTGAACCCGCGCATCACAGCGATGATGGCGAACGTGCCGGGCGGGTGCGACGTCACGGGGTTCCAGATCGGGCGGGCGAGCGGGTTCCCTTACTGGTCAAGCCAGGCACGCGCTAAGAAGAACGACAAGATCATCGAGGTCGGCCGGTACTTCGATGCGGTGAATTTCGCGTCGCGCATCACCTGCCCGGCGATAGTTTCGATGGGATTGATCGATGAGACGTGTCCGCCTTCGGGCGTGCTGGCGGCGGTCGACCAGATGAAGGGGCCTAAGGAGGTCTTAATCCTGGTGAATTCGAATCACCACGGGTCGAATAATGCCCAGGCGGCCTATTTTTCGCAGTCTGAAGCGTGGGCGCGGCGCCTGCTGAAGGGGGAGACCGGGTTCAAATAGGCGACGTGCCTGCGGCGCCTAGACGTCTGTGCGGGCACCGCGCCGTTAACGCGTTTTGTTGACGGTTTCGGCGGTCTTTTCCTTGACGTCGCGTTCGATGGACTTGGCCTTGTCCTCCGCCTTTTGTTTGTCGTCGTGGATTTTGTCCTTATCCACGGTGACGGTGATGTTGGACTTGCCGTCGCTCGTGGTTTCGGTGGTTAGTTGGAACCAGCCGAGGTAAAAGCCCAGGCAGGCGACGCCCGCGGCGACCAGAACGAGCAATACGAATAGACGTTTCATCGCGAACCTCCAAAGGGTGACCGGACGCTTGCTGACTCTCCGATCTTAGCACCAATCCGGTCCTCGGGGTTGCGAAATCTCAACTTCGCACCTGGTAAAGCGTGTCCTCGATCACGACATCCACGTTGTCGCCCAAGCTCAGCCATGCGGCGGCTTCGGGGTGATCCTTAAGCAGGGCGAAGTAGGCGTCGCTGTTGAACTGCACGTTGACGGTCTTGATGTCTTTCTTCGCCTGCGCGGTCGAGTCGTTCCAGACGTTCTGGTTCTGATAGAAGGCGCGGCCATTGACCACCCGCGCCTGCTGCGCGTAGTTGGTGGTCGTGCGGTAGCCGAGGTTTTCCTCTTCGGCGGACGAGCCCTTGACCGCCGTCGCGGGCGCGCCACCCATACCACGACCTGCCATGCCGCCGCCGGCGCCGCCGCCGCCGATCCCGCCGGTGCTGCTCAGGCGTTCGTAGCGCTCTCCGTCGGGCTTGGCCTTGGCAAGCTTGTCGTAGTCGCGCGTCTGCTGGTCGTTAAAGCCGTCCTTAAGCTCATTGATCTTGCGCGAGTTGTCGACCGCGACCCCGCCGGTGCGCAGCGCCGGTTGCTTGGCCTCATCCTTGGCGACGTTGTATTGCTGCTCCGCGCCGCGGAGGGCGACGCCGTCGGCGCCCAACTCGCGGAAGTTCTGCATCGCCACCGGCACCCCGCGCCGCCGCTCGTCTTCCAGGATCAGGTACGCGGTATAAGGCGTGACAATCCCATGATCGCGCGCCAGTCGAACCACCTCATCCTTCAGCTCCTTCGTCTCCCCATGCAGGCGGATCTCATCCAGCAGAAACCCCACCCGCCGCGTCGCCCAAAGTCGAGGAATGAACGCATTCTTCGCATCATTGTCAGCAAAGTTCACATCCTGCACAAACTCCTTCTTCTCCCCGTTGAGAACGCCGCTGATCTTGACCGCGGCCGCGCCCTTTCCGCTGTAACGGCCGAACACGATCAGGTTGTCCCCCTTGAAGAGGTCCGGCAGCGCGCCGGGATAAATCTGCGTGACGCGAATGTCGCCGCCAGTGAACGCGAGCGCGACGTTGGAGAGCACCGGCTCTTTGATCTTCGTGTAGAAGTTGGAGAGCTTGACCTCAAGGTCCTCCTCCGGCAGCACGTACTGGCTGGCCGCGTGCGTGTCGATCGCGATCTTGTCCAGCAGGTGGGTGTTCACGTCGGTGCCGATGCCGAAGGTAAACACGCGCGTGTTCGCGCCGCCCGGCGCGGCCTTGACGTTGTCTAAAATGCGATCTTCATCCGTTTCCCCAATCGTTGGCTGACCATCGGTAAGGAAGACGATCACGTAAGGCCGCTTGTCCGCCTCGGAGCGCTTCTGACCCAGCGCCAGCGCCTTGGCCATCGCATCGCTGATCGCGGTGCCGCCGATCGGCTTGAGGCCATTCACGAAGGCCTGCGCCTTATCAACGTTAGCCTTGTCAGCGGGCTTGAGATCGTCGAAGAACGGCTCGGCCTCGGTGGAGAATCGGATGATCTCGAAGCGGTCCTTCTCGTTCAGATTAGCGAGACAGAACGAAAGCGCCTTCTTCGCCTGCTCCATCTTCTTCCCAGCCATCGAGCCCGACGTGTCGAGCACGAGGCACAAATCTTTGGGCTGAATGTTCTCCGCCTTCACATCCATCCCCGGCGACGCCAGCAGCAGGAAATACCCATCATCAGGCGAATTGCGGAACGTCAGCAGGTCGATGCCGATCGGATTGGGCGTCTTGGAATAGATCAGCTTGAAGTCAGTGTCCGGTCGAACGTTCTTGTCCTCAAAACCAATGACGGCCTTCT
>JAQGHM010000212.1 GCA_028291615.1 Phycisphaerales bacterium
GCGGCCGCGAGATGATCAAGCGCAAGGGCCGCTTCGGCGAATTCCTCGGCTGCTCCGGTTACTCCGTCAAGAACGAAAAGGGCGAGCCGAGCTGCACGACCATCATCAACCTCGACAAGGAAGGCAAGCCCCAGCCCCCCAAGGTCAAGATCAAGACGACCGTCCCCTGCGAGAAGTGCAACAGCCCGATGATCCTCCGCGATTCCAAGCGCGGTCCGTTCCTCGGCTGCTCCAGCTTCCCCAAGTGCCGCTCGACCAAGATGATGAAAAAGCTGGTCGGCGACGACCTCAAGCAGATCGAAGCGCTCGTACCTCTTCTGAAAGAAGAAGGCTCCAAGGCCGCCGAGCTCGCCGCCAAAGTCCTCGGCGAAAATCCCGCCGCCGCACGGGCCAAGTCGATCAACGGCACCACCACCGACATCGACTGCGATGAGTGTGGCAAGCCCATGATCGTCCGCAGCGGCCGCCGCGGTTACTTCCTCGGCTGCAGCGGTTACCCCAAGTGCAAAAACACCGGCGAAGCCCCCGCCAAGCTCCTCGAAGACCTGGGCGTGAGCAGCAACGGAGAGGCCTCGTCCAACGGCGACGGCGCCGTCAAAGATCTCACCCCAGCCGAAGAAGACCCGGAATAGTTTCTTTACCAACAGGTAACAAGAAGGCCCGGCCTCATCAGCAAAATGAGCCGGCCTTTTCTGTTGCGCCCCATGCGCCCCACGGTCAGCTCTGGCCCGAGGTTTGCACTTACCTCCCCGCTGAACTGGCAATCGTGCCATTGGAGAAATCGTGTCAAACGTCAACAATGTAATGTTCGAAACACTGGAACGACGACTCTGCCCCAGCGCCGCCGCACTCAGCGCCCATCAACTCCACGTCCGTCACTTGCAGCATCTACAAGTAGTCGCGGCGCAGAACTTGAGCGCGCACCAGCGTCATCTGCGTCACCTGCAGCATCTCGCGGTCGTCGCAGCCGTCGATAACGGCTTGATCGGCGGCATCAGCGATACTACGATCGGCACCGGCATCGGAACCATCACGCCCGTCGGCTCAATCTTCGCAACGGACTCCCCCGTTGGAGTACTCACGCCCGCCGGCTCGATCTTCTCAACCGGGCCGTTCGTCGGCACCCTCGCGCCGGTCGGATCGACCTTCTCCACGGACTCCCCAATCGGAACGCTCGCGCCCGTCGGCACGACGGCCTTCCCGATCGTGGGCGGAAGCACCATGTTCGGCACGACCACGCCCATCGGCACCACGGCGCCCATCGGCACGACCACGCCCTTCGGTACCACGGCGTTCCCCGTCGATGGCACGACCTTCGGCTCGGTCGCGCCAGTGGGCGTCAACCCCTTCGGCACCCCAACCGTTGATCCGAACCTCATGTAAGCAGGTAGCGCCTTCTCCGGCGGCATCGCTCTTTCAACCCCGCTCCGTTATAAACGCGACCGGCGATGACGGACGTCCAGCTTATCTTCCTCGGCACCGGCACCAGCGCCGGCGTGCCGATGATCGGCTGCCACTGCGAGGTCTGCGAAAGCGCCGACCCGCACGACAAGCGCACCCGCCCGTCCGTCATCTTCCGCTACAACGGCATCAACGTCCTGGTCGATACGTCGCCCGAACTTCGCCTCCAGTGTGTCGCGAGCCGGATCGACCACATCGAGTCCGTCGTCTACACCCACGCGCATGCCGATCACATCGTCGGCCTCGACGACCTCCGCCGCTTCAACGCCGCGCGGCAGGGCCCGCTCGATGTCTGGGCCGACGAGCGCACGCACCAGGCGCTGGATCGCTGCTTCGGCTACGCCTTCATCGAGCCGGACCCGTCGAGCAAGCTGTTCCGCCCGCACCTGCAGCGGCAGTTCATCGACGGGCCGTTTGAAATCGCCGGCGCGCGCTGGACGCCCATCCCGCTCCTGCACGGCGAGATGCACGTCCTCGGGTTCCGCGTCGGCCGCGTCGCCTATTGCACCGATGTCAGCAAAATCCCCGAGGCGTCGTATGAGTTGCTGGAGGACCTCGACGTGCTCGTGCTCGACGCATTGCAGAAGAAAAAGCACACGACCCACTTCTCTCTCGAAGAGGCGATTGTCGCCGCCCAGCGCATCGGCGCGCGGGAAACCTGGTTCACGCACATCGCCCACGGTCTCTCGCACGCCCAGACCAACGCAGAGCTTCCCGACCGCCTGCGTCTCGCTTACGACGGCCAAATCGTCTCAGGCAGAGGGACGCGATGAAGCGCTACAAGGCCATCGCCGCCTATTACGACGCAGAAAATCAACAGCACGAGATGCTCAAGCATGACGTGCCGTTCTTCCTCGGCCAGCTCCCCAAGAAGCGGCAGGACATTCTGGAACTGGCCGTCGGCACCGCCCGCGCCGCAATCCCACTCGCGCAGGCCGGCCACCGCGTCGTCGGCGTCGATTATGTGGACGACATGCTCGCCATCGCCAGGCGCAAGCGCGACGCGGTGGGCTTGACGGAGAAGCAGCTCAAGCTGGTTCGGCAGGACGCGCTGAAGCTCGACCTCCGCCAGCGGTTTGACTGGGTTGTCATCCTCTTCAACACGCTGCTCGCCTTCACGACCCTGGAAGAGCTGGATCGCCTGCTGCAGAACGTAAGACGCCACCTCAAGCCGCGCGGCCGCTTCTGGCTGGACGTCTTCAACCCCGATCACGCGATGCTGTCGCGCGAGCAAGAGAAGGGAATTGATCGCGACGTCTTCTTCGTCCCCGAGTTCGAGCGCACCGTCTACCGCCAGACCGATATCACCCGCGACACCGCGCGGCAGGTTATGCGGATAACCAACCGTTACACGTGGTTCGACGCCTTCGGCCGCGAGAAGCGCGAACGATTTGATTTCGATATGACCTGCGTCTACCCACGCGAGTTGCAACTGCTCCTCGAGCGCAACGGCCTGCAGATCGAACACCTCTGGGGCAACTACGACGGCAGCGAGTTCGCCAAGAGCTCGCCGAGAATGATCGCGCGCTGTACCCCAATGTAGGTCATCGCAACAATGGCCCCACCGTCTTGGTCGCGAACTGTTCGGCGGTCGTTCCGAAATGCGACCCATCGTTTCCCTGGTCCGCCCACCACGCCTCGCGCGGATGCTGCGCCACCTTCGCGCACGACTCGGGTGGCAATCCTCCGAGTTCAAACCCGACGTTCCCCGCCGCCTTGGTCTTCACGTTGTCGTAGGTGCCGAACGTGCTGGTCCGCCAGGAAAGGAAAACCGTATCGCGATCAGAATGAAAGACATGCAGTATTCCTTCGACCTTGGCGAGCGGCGCCGCCAAGTCGTATGTGGGCGACACCGACGGATTGAGCAGCACCACCGTCCGCGCCGCGGGTGATTCCGGCAGCGCCAGCGCCCCCAACACGACGCCGCAGCCGGCGCTATGTCCGAGCAGATCAATTCGCCCATTCGGATGCGCCTCGCGCCATTGCCTCATCGCGCTAGCCAATTTCGCCTCGGCGCTGCGGTGGATGGCATCGTTCTGGAAATTGAGCACGAACAGCGGCCCGGGCGCTCCCCATCCCAGCACTTCAATGTGTTTCTTCACACCCGCAGCCCGCAACCCGCGCATCAAGCCGTCGTACGCTCCGCCGTCTCCCGCCACGCCGGGAACGAAGAAGAGCACGTTATCTGTCCGCGGGTTGGGCGGACGATTCGCGCATCCGCCCAGCAGAAGCACGAGCGCGACAGCCCAAACGACAGACCCTACGCTTCCAGGTTTGGTGTGCGGCGGCATCAACCGGTACAATAGACCAGTCTTACTTCGGAGCCTAGCCATGAGTGAAACATCGTCCCCCGCCCCGGTAACCCATCCCACGTCGCCGCGCCCGACAACGCAAGGCGCGCCGAATCCCGCCGCCGCCGGCGGGCCGCAGGTGCAGCGGCAATTCGTCAACTTCTCGTTCTGGAAGCTCGATCCAGCCTTCCGCCGGCTTTCCACCGATCAGAAAAGCGTCGCCCGCGAGGAATTCCTCGCCGCCTTTAATCCCCGTCGCGATGGCCTGATCTGCCTCTCCTACAGCACCGTCTCGATGCGCTCCGAGTGCGATTTCCTCCTTTGGCGCATCGGATCGTCGCCCGACGTCTTTCAGGAACAGACGGCCGCCATTAACAAGACGCAATTGGGCGGTTACCTGAGCACGCCGATCTCGTTCCTCTCGATGACCAAGCGCAGCATGTACATCGACAAGCTCGATCCTTTCCACACCGCTGAAAGCCGCACCCACATCATCCCGGGCAAGCGCAAGTACCTGTTCGTCTACCCGTTCGTCAAAACCCGCGACTGGTACCTGCTCCCCCTCGAAGAGCGGCAGGCGATTATGGATCACCACATAAAAGTCGGCAATGAATATCCCAGCGTAAAGCTCAACACGACCTACTCGTTCGGTCTGGACGACCAGGATTTCGTCGTCGCCTTTGAGACCGAAAAGCCCGAGGATTTCCTGGACCTGGTGATGAAACTCCGCGAGACGCAGAGCAGCAAGTACACTCAGCGCGACACGCCTATCGTTTCCTGCATCCAGATGCCGATGGACAAGGTGTTGGACCAGTTGTTCTGACGCAAGCGCGCGACAACGCGGGCCGCGAAAACCGATGAATCAGCCGCGTCACATCCTTGAGCGCGTGGAGCGGCTCTACTCCTATCACCAGCGCAGCAAGTTGATGGCGATGGGCCCGCGCGTCGGCGCGCCGCCTGATCCGGCGTATAAGCCGGCCGCGTTTCGCATCTTCAGCCACGCGCCCAAGGTTTTGCTCCCCACGACGCTGCTCGACGCCCCAACGGGAATGCTCAGCCTCCTCCACGCCGGGCAGGACGCCGTCCCCGACAGTCTTCGCTCGCCTCCGCAGGACCTAAAGACCCTCGCCAGTTGGCTTTATTACGCCGCTGGTGAGACCAAGCGCACGCAAGGCCGCGCGGTGACTTGGGCGCGATCGTTCCCCGAGGCCGATGCCTCGCTGCCCACGGAGATTTACGTCGCGGTCCTCGGCCTGAAGGACATAGATTCCGGGCTCTATCACTTCTGCCCCCGCGAGTTCGCGCTGCGGCGGCTGCGCGATGGCGTGCCGACCCTCATGCAGATAAAGAAGGGCCGCCCCGATCTGGAGTTTCTCAAAACGCTGCCCGCCGTCATCCTCGTCGGCGCGAGCTACTGGCGCGCCGTTTACCGTTACGGGCGGCGCGGCTATCGCACGATGCTGCTCGACGCGGGCCAGATGGTGCAGAACCTGGTCGCCGCCGGCGCGGGCCTGGGCGCGCAAACCATCACTCGCCTGCGGATGAACGACTCGACCCTCCGCGAGTTGATTGGTTGTCCGCTGGACGAACCGCTGGCGACGGCCGAATCGATCGTGGCGATGGTCGCCTGGGCGGACCGCGCGGTGGCGCCGATCGTCGTGCCTGCCGGCGCGTCGGCGGGCATGCTTCCCGCGATCGCGAGAGCGGAGTTGTCGGTAAAAGTCTGCGACGACCCCGGCTCCGCCGAGCCGCTGCTGATCCACCAGGATTGCATCGCGCCGGGCGTCGCAGTGCACGAATTGCGCCCGCCGCTGACCGAGATGTCACCCCTGCCCGCCAACTTTCCCGTCTCCTCAGTCCGCCTCGATCGCGATCCCGAAGGCGGCCTGCCCATCCGCCAGACCATGCTGCAGCGGCGGCCCAAGGCAACGCTCGCCAAGCCCCCGATTAATCGTGGCGACCTCCTCTCGATTAATCGCGTCACCTTTCGTGGCGGCAGCTTTTTCCCCATGTTTCCCGACGGCCCGCACCTCGCGTGCGTGCGCCCGTTCTGGATCGTGCACGACGTCGTCGGGATCGATCACGGCATCTGGTACTATCACCCGCCCGCCGACACCTGGAGCCAGCTCAACGCCGGCCAATATCGCCGCGAGGCAAAGTATCTCTCCGGCGATCACGTGAGTTTCGGCGACGCCGCCGCGGTTTGCGTGATGGTCTGCAATCTCCACAACCTGATGACGCAGGGCGGGCCAGATGCCTACCGCCTGGCGCATCTCGAAACGGGGATCGCCAACCAGCGCCTGTATCTCGCCGCCACAAGCCTCAACCTCGGATGCCTGGCGAGCCAGGACTTTTACGACGAAGACGCGCGCAATTTCCTGGGATTGGGCAAGACCGGTTGGGAAGTTCTCTCCGTCGTCGCGATCGGAAAGCACGGCGATCCAGCGGTGGCCGCAATGGAACAGAAAGCCAAAGCGCTGGGGCAGGTAGGGATGTGGAACGGCTAAGTCTCCACGAGCAGGCGGGGCGTCTTGTCATCCTCGGGGGCGCAGAGTAGGGTGCTTCCATGATCGCCGAGGAACTCATTTCCGCGCAGCTTTCCAAGTGCGCCGAGCTGCGCCATCGCCTGCATCAGATTCCCGAACTCGGCTATCAGGAATTTAAAACCGCCGCGGCTATCCGCGCTGAGCTCGATCAACTCGGCGTCGCCTATGTGGCTGGCGTTGAAGACGCACCCACGGCCACCATCGCCTTGATCGGCGATCCGACCAAACCCTGCATCGCGCTGCGAGCGGACATCGACGCATTGCCGATCGCCGAGCAGACTGCCCTCCCCTACGCCAGCATCCACGCCGGCAAAATGCACGCCTGCGGGCACGACGGACACATCGCCACGCTGGTCGGCGTCGCCGCGCTGATCAAGGCTTTGGAAAAGCAGCAGGGGGCCTTGAACGTCTGCGTCAAGCTGATGTGGCAACCCGCCGAAGAAGGGGGTGGCGGAGCCGAGAAACTCGTCGCTGCGGGCGTCCTCGACGGTCGCATCGGGCCCAAAGTCGAAGCAGTTTTCGGCCTGCACGGTTGGCCCGGCCTCAAGGTGGGAACCGTCGCCACGCGCCCCGGCGCGCTGCTCGCCGCGACTGACACCTGGACCGCAACCTTCGTCGGCAAAGGTTGCCACGCCGCCTTCCCGCACATGGGGATTGACCCGATCGTCGTAGCCTGCGAGGCGGTGCTCAACCTCCAGCAGTTCGTGGCCCGCGAGGTCAATCCCGTCGAGCCGGCCGTCATCACGGTCGGCATGTTCAACGCCGGCAGCGCCGAGAACATCATCCCCGATACCGCGACGATCGCCGGTACCGCCCGCACGCTCACGCCTCCGCTGCGGGCGAAGATCCGCGAATCGATCGAGCGTCGCTGCCGCGGCATCGCGGCCGCCGGCGGATGCGAACTTAGGTTCGACTGGTGCGAAGGGTATCCGCCGACGATCAACGACACCGCGATGACCGATTACGTCATCCGCGTCGCCCGGCAAACGCTCGGCTCCGATCGATTCTTCCTCGCTCCCTTCCCCAGCATGGGGGGGGAAGACTTCTCATACTACCTCGAGAAAGTCCCCGGCTGCTTCTTCCTCGTCGGCGTCGAACCGCCTGATGCGAAGAGCCACCCATCGCTGCACAGCGACCGTTACGACTTCACCGACGCCGCCATGGCCGTCGGAATGCGCATGTTCCTCGCGCTGGTGACCCAATGGCCTCAGACGCGCGGCGCGCCCGGCTTGTGAAATTGAATCCAGTCGTAGTACTCGCGCATCTTCAGCTTCGCCGCCGCCGCTTCGTCAAAAAACGCCCGAACCGACGGATGCATCTGTAGCGCGCTGGCGGTGATCATGCTCGTCACCGGCCCCTCGACCGCCTCCGCCACCGCCTGCGCCTTATTGGCGCCATTCGCGAGCAGCAAGATCTGCTTTGCCTCCAGGATCGTCCCAACGCCCATCGTGATCGCGTAGATCGGCACGTCTTGCGGCTTGTCGAAGAACCGCGCATTATCATCGATCGTCTGCTTCGCCAGCGTCTTGAGCCGCGTCCGCGAAGACAATGACGACCCCGGCTCGTTAAACGCGATGTGACCATCCGACCCGATCCCCAAAATCTGCAGGTCGATCCCGCCCGCCTCCTCGATTCGCTTCTCATACCAGTCGCAGAACGCGCGATAGTTGGTCGTCGTGCCCGAGGGGATGTGAATGTTCTGCGGCGGGATGTTGATGTGCCGGAAAAAGTTCTCGTGCATGAAGCGGTGATACGATTGTGCGTGCGTGATCGGCAGGCCGACGTATTCGTCCAGGTTGAACGTGGTGACGTGCGAGAAGTCGATCTCGCCCCGCGTGTGCATCTTGACCAGTTGCTGGTAGACGCCCAGCGGGGTCGAACCGGTGGCCATGCCGAGCACGGCGTTGGGCTTGGCATTCAGGACGTCAGCAACCTCTTGCGCGGCGGCGCGGCTCATCTCTTCGTAAGCGCGGTAGATGCAGATTTCCATAGGCGGGGGAGTATGGCCGACGCCGGGGGAACCTGACAAGAGCGGGCTCGGCCGGGACAGCCAACTGATCGTTGAAAAACTGCCAAAAGGGCAGCAATTTGCACAAAGGCGGGGCTAAGCCGTTGGGCACAGGTGAACCTAAGTGACGCCCGTTTCATAGCATATGAAAGGGATCAAATCTGCCCGGGCTGGTATTCCGTTTGCCATTAGCTCTCAAAGCTATCGCTCCTGACCGGTGCCAAGGAGATTCTACAACCATGCGATTCGATAAATTCACAATCAAAGCCCAGGAAGCCGTTACCCGCGCCCAGGAACTCGCCCAGCAGAAGGATCACGCTCAACTTTTGCCGCTGCACCTATTGGCGGCCCTGCTCAACGAATCTGAAGGCGTCGTCACGCCGATCCTGCAGAAGGTCGGCGCGAATGTTCAGCGCATCCAGCAAATCGTCACCACCGAACTCGATCGTCTCCCCAAGGCCACCGGCACGCAGTTGGGCATGTCCCGCCCGTTGCAGGACGTCTTCGCCCAGGCGCAGAAGGAAGCCGACCGCCTGAAGGATGAATACGTCTCGACCGAGCACCTCCTCCTCGCCCTCGCTGATGTGAAGAGCGAAACCAGGGAGATCCTCACCGCAAATGCCGTCACCCACAACGCTCTCCTAAACGCCCTCAAAGACATTCGCGGCGGCCAGCGCGTGACTGACCAGAACCCCGAAGAAAAATACCAGGCCCTCACCCGCTATGGCCGCGACTTGGTCGAACTCGCCCGCCAGGGCAAGCTCGATCCCGTCATCGGCCGCGACGAAGAAATCCGCCGCACCATGCAGGTGCTCAGCCGCCGCACCAAGAACAATCCCGTGCTGATCGGCGAGCCCGGCGTCGGCAAGACCGCGATCGTTGAAGGCCTCGCCATTCGCATCGTCAACGGCGACGTCCCCGCCGGTCTGCACAACAAGCGCATCGTCGCCCTCGACATGGGCGCGCTCATCGCCGGCGCAAAATTCCGCGGCGAATTCGAAGACCGCCTTAAGGCCGTGATCAAGGAAGTCACCGGCTCTGAAGGTCAGGTCATCCTCTTCATCGACGAGCTGCACACCGTCGTGGGCGCAGGCGCAGCTGAAGGCGCGATGGACGCGGGCAACCTCCTCAAGCCCGCCCTGGCGCGCGGCGAGCTGCGCACGATTGGCGCGACGACGCTCGACGAATACCGCAAGCACATCGAAAAAGACGCCGCTCTCGAACGCCGCTTCCAGCCGATCCAGGTCCCCGAGCCCAGCGTCGAAGACACCATCGCCATCCTCCGCGGCCTCAAGCAGCGGTACGAAACCCACCACGGCATCCGCATCACCGACGCGGCCATCGTCGCCGCCGCCGTCCTTTCCAACCGCTACATCCAGGATCGTTTCCTCCCCGATAAGGCGATCGACCTGATCGACGAGGCCGCCAGCCGGATGCGCATCGAAAACGATTCCATGCCCGCCGAGCTCGACGAGGTCCGCCGCCGCATGATGCAGCTTCAGATTGAGATCGAAGCTCTGCGAATGGAAAAGGACCCGGCCAGCAAACAGCAGCTCGAAAAGGCCGAGCGCGAGCTCGCCGAGCTCAAGACCAAAGACGCGCAGCTCACCGCCCGCTGGGAGAATGAGGTCGGAACGCTCCGCGCCGTGAAGGCCGTGCAGGAGCAACTCGACGCGAAGCAGGTCGAGCTCGAACAGGCGCAGCGCCGCGGCGACTGGGAGGCCGCCGCCCGAATCCAGTACGGCGAGATCCGCGACCTCAAACGCAAACTCGAAGACGCCGAGCAAAAGCTCCACGAGATGGCCAACGACGGCCAGGCGATGGTGAAGGAAGAGGTCACCCCCGACGAGATCGCCGAAGTCGTCGCCCGCTGGACCGGCATCCCCGTCAGCCGCATGCTCGAAGGCGAGCGCGAGAAACTGATCCACATGGAAGAGCGTCTCGGCCAGCGCGTGGTCGGGCAGGATGAAGCCATCCGCGCCGTCTCCGACGCCGTCCGCCGCAACCGTGCCGGGCTCGGCGATCCCAACCGCCCGATCGGCAGCTTCCTCTTCCTCGGCCCTACCGGCGTCGGCAAGACCGAGCTCTCCAAGGCCCTCGCCGAGTTCCTCTTCGACGACGAGAACGCCATGGTCCGCATCGACATGAGCGAGTTCATGGAGCAACACTCCGTCGCCCGCCTGATCGGCGCTCCGCCCGGCTACGTCGGCTACGAAGAGGGGGGCCGCCTCACCGAGGCAGTCCGCCGGCGTCCCTACAGCGTCATCCTCTTCGACGAAGTCGAGAAAGCGCATCGCGACGTCTTCAACGTCCTCTTACAGGTGTTAGACGACGGCCGCCTCACCGACGGTCAGGGCCGCACCGTCGATTTCAAGAACACCGTCATCATCATGACCAGCAACATCGGCTCGCAGCAGATCCAGGAGCTCAAGGCCAAAGGCGCCGAAGAATGGGAGATCGAAGCCGCCGTCCGCGACCTCTTAAAGACCTACTTCCGTCCCGAGTTCCTCAACCGCATCGACGAGACGATCGTCTTCCACCCGCTGAGCAAGGAGCAGTTGACGCGGATCGTGGACGTGCAGCTCAACCACCTGCGCCGCCGTTTGCAGACGCGCAATCTCAAGCTCGACATCACCCCCGAAGCCGAGCGAATGTTGGCTGAGGAAGGCTACGACCCCGCGTACGGCGCTCGTCCGCTCAAGCGCGTGATCCAGCACCGCCTGGAAAACCCGATCGCGACCAAAATCCTCCGAGGCGAATTCACCGACGGCGACGTGATCCACGTGGACGCCAACCCCACAACGCACGACTTCATATTTACCAAAGGCGTGCCTGCGGAAGCGGAAATGGTCGGACGATGAGATAGGTCTCCGATCTATTGGGTGGCATGGGCAACGGTACTCCGTTGCCCGTGGTCTTTGCGTCACTTCAAACAGATACCACGGGCAAGCGAGTACACTTGCCCATGCCACCGAAAAGGCCGCGGCGACTCATAGTCGGAGGCGAACCAAATTCGCCGCCGCCGTTGCCAACAACTCCGGCGCTTCGCGCATGGCATTCACAAAACTCATCGGCCGGTCGCAGATCGAGAAGTACGCCGTCAACCCTTCCGCGATCGCCGCTTCCGCGCCTTCGCCAATCGAACCGACCAGCGCCACGCACGGCCGCCCCGTCTCCCTGCAAAGTCGCGCAACGCCCACCACGGTCTTGCCCCCCATGCTCGACGCATCCAATCGCCCTTCGCCCGTCACCACCAAGTCCGCACCGCGCAATCGCGCCGCTAAGCCCACCGCTTCAGCAACCAGCCCAAACCCAGGCCGCAACCTCGCGCCAAGAAACGCCATCAAACCAAATCCCAACCCGCCCGCGGCCCCAGCCCCAGGCGTGCTCGCGAGCGATCCATCCCCCACCTTTTCGCCCAATGCCGCCAACGCGCGATCCAATCGTTCCACCTGCTCAGGCGTCGCCCCTTTCTGCGGTCCAAACACCCGTGCCGCCCCGCGTGGTCCCGCCAGGGGATTATCCACGTCGCACGCAACCAGGATCTCGCACGCCTCGCGAGGAAACGGTCGCTCCCACTTAAGCCCCACGGAGCGCTCGACATCCGCCCCCGTGATCGGCTCGCGCGCCGGCAATCCATCTGGCGCAAGTATCGGCCTGCCACCACACGCCTGCACGCACCCCAGCCCGCCATCCACCGTGGCGCTCCCGCCGATTCCCAGGATCACCCGCCGCGCTCCCATTTCGATCGCGGCCATGATGAGTTCGCCCGTGCCGTAGGTCGTCGTCTTCATCGGGTCATATTGCTCGGGCTGCAATAAATGCAGTCCTGATGCCGCCGACATTTCGATGACCGCGGTCGATGTTTGCCCGCCCCCGAGAAAGCCAAACGTCGCATCAACCTTCATCCCCGGCAACGGCCCCGTGACCCGCCGGGTAACCAGGCGTCCGCCGGTCGCCGTCACCAGCGCATCGACCGTTCCTTCGCCGCCGTCGGCCATCAGGATCTGTTCGATTTCAATCGCGGGATCTACCTCGCGTATCCCGCGCGCGATCGCCGCCGCGACCTGCGGCGCTGACAAGCACCCCTTGAACTTATCCGGCGCGATGACGATACGCATGGCAATGGATTAATGGTCGGGATCTTGTGACCAATCGGTGAAGCGCGCCCGGCTGCGCGCTTTGGGGCGCGGTGCCACCCAGTTCAGGACCTGTGGGTGCCGGATCAGCAGGTATCCCAGCCCAGCCCCGCCCAAGTGCGCCGCCTGCCCGCCGGCGTTGCTCCCATTGGTGAATGCCGTGTACGCCGCGATCCCCACCAAAATCATCGCGAGATATTTCAACTGCATCGGAATCGGCGGGAACATGAGCATAACGGTGACATTCGGTGCCAGCACCGCCCCGGCAATCAATACCCCGTAGATCCCCGCCGATGCGCCCACCAGCGACACCTTGTCCCCAGCGCTATGGAGGGGGCCCAGATAGTAAAGCACGAGGTAAAAAAATGCGCCCGAGCAACCGCAGAGCAGGTAAAAGGCAAGGTAACGACGAGTTCCCAGGTAAGATTCGACGATCGGGCCAAAAAAATACAAACCGAGCATGTTAAAAAAGAGGTGCTGGAAGTTGGCGTGCAGAAACTGGTAAGTGAAGAATCGCCAAAGCTGAAGGTGAGTGACCGCGTTCTCTACGGAAAAGTAGCCCCATTGTTCCAGCGGTCCGGCAGTAGGGACGCCGTAGAAGGTCCGTAAACGAGCCGGAATGTCGAACACCTCAGGCCCATACGCACGCAACGATTGCTGATACAGGATCGCGTCAAGCAGGTAGACGGTGACGTTAATTACGATCAGCCATGTCGTGACGGACCCCATCGAAAACGACCCGAACCCGCCGCGCGGGCGCGGGTCGCGATAGTAGTCCCGGTCATAAATACCCATGATGATTAGTCTAGGGGGGCGCCGGCGGCGGCACAAATTGATGCCGAAATACCCCACCGCACAATCGATTCCGGCCATCCGCGTTGTAAAAGTTAGAGATATGTGAGAGCCGCGGAAATAGCGGGCGATTCCGTTTTTCAGACTGTTATACTGCGCGCATCACAGGGCCCGCTCGATGACTACTTCAGTCCGCTCACCCGCGATGCAGTACGTGGTGGCGATTTTGATCGTCAGCGCCGCCGCTGCACTGACCAAACCCTACTGGAGCTTTTCCGCGGCCGCGCCCGCTGCGATTTTCCTCATCGCGGTCGGACTATTCATTGGCGTGTTACATGCCCGAAAAAACCGCGCCGAGCAGGCTCTGCGGGAACGTGACGCGCGCCTCCAACTTGTCAGCGAGCAGATCCCCGGCGGCCTCTGGTCCACCGATGGCGACCTGCGCATAACCTCCGGCTTCGGCGCTCAATCGCACCTCCTGCACGGCGCTGCCGGCACGACTCTCTTCGATCACTTCGAGACGACCGACCCTGCTTTCCCACCGATCGCCGCGCACCGGCGGGCGCTGCGCGGCGAATCAAGCAGTTATGAACTTCAATGGGGTGGGCGGACGTTTCAATCTTACGTCGAGCCGCTGCGGGGTGTGGACCGGCAGATCATCGGTGTCGTCGGTATCGCCACCGACATCACCGATCGCAAATACGCCGAGGAGGAGCGCGAGCGCCTGGTCGCCGCGCTGGAAACACAGCACGCGCGGTTGAACGCAATCGTTGAATCGATCCCCGCGGGGATCATGGTCGCCGAGGCCCCCAGCGGTCGCGTTGCGTTGACCAACTCGCACGTGGCCGAAGTGTTGCTGCAACCGCTCTTCAACGTCCCCAACGTCAATGCTTACGCGCAATGGAGCGCCCACCACCCCGACGGCCGGCGACTGATCGCCGAAGAATACCCGCTGGCGCGCGGCCTGCGCGGCGAGACCGTGCGCAATGCCGAATACGTCTACCACCGCGGGGACGGCACGCGCGGCTGGATCCGCATGAGCGGCGCACCCATCCTTGACAGCCTGGGGAAAATGGTCGGGTCGGTCGCGATCTTTTACGACATCGACCAGATCAAGCGCGCCGAGGAGGAAAGCCATCAGGCCAAGGAGCTGCTCGAAGCCGCCAACCACGCCAAGGATCGCTTCCTCGCGATGCTCAGTCACGAATTGCGCACGCCCCTGACGCCGGTGTTGGCGCTCGCGTCGTCGCTGGCGGACCGCGCCGACCTGCCAGCGGGCATGCACGATGACGTGGAAACGATCCGCCGCAACGTCGCGCTCGAAGCGACGCTGATCGATGACCTGCTCGACGTCACGCGCATCGCGCGAGGCAAACTGCAATTCAATCTCGAGCAAATCGACGCGCATGAGCTCCTCCACAATGCCGTAGGAATCTGCCGCCCCGACGGCCAAGCCAAACAGGTTGCGGTGGAATTGAAGGCGGGCGCCAGCCGGCACTTCGTGCGCGGCGATGCCGCGCGGCTGCAGCAGGTCTTCTGGAACCTGATCAAGAACGCGATCAAATTCACGCCGATGGGCGGCCGCGTCCGCGTGACGTCCACCGATCTCAGCGACGATCGCCTGCGCGTCGAGGTCAGTGATACGGGGATCGGAATCACCCCTGATCTGCTCCCGCGCATCTTCGATGCGTTCGAACAGGGCCACCCGTCGGTCACGCGCCAATTCGGCGGCCTCGGCCTGGGCTTGGCGATCTCCAAGGCGCTGGTCGAAGCGCACGGCGGACTGATCTCCGCGCACAGTGATGGCGAAGGTCGCGGCGCTAGTTTCACAGTCGAATTGCAGACCGTCGAACCTGCATTAACCGCAGGCGAAGCGCCCAACGTGTCGAACGGTGCCGTCGCTGCGGCGCTCAAGATCCTCGTGGTCGAAGACCACGCCGATACCGCAAAAGTTCTGCAGAAATTGCTCAGTGCATCGGGCCACCAGGTTGCGACCGCCTGCTCGGTCTCCGCGGCGCTCTTGTGGCTTGAAGGCGGTGAGCCGCTCGACCTGGTCATCAGCGATCTCGGGCTGCCCGACGGCAGCGGCCTCGATCTCATGCGCGAGGTCTGCCGCCAACGCCGCGTGAAGGGGATCGCGCTCTCCGGCTACGGCGCCGAGGAAGACGTCCAGCGCAGCATCGCCGCGGGATTTGCGGCGCACCTGACCAAGCCGGTGCCGATGTCGACGCTTCACGAAGCCATTGCCCGCGTCCTCGCAGACACGATAACCTGAAGTGGGCGCGGACGGACTTGAACCGCCACTCCGGGTGTTTCAAACCCGTGCTCTACCATTTGAGCTACGCGCCCGTGCGAGAATTGGGTGACGGATGGACTCGAACCATCAACTTCGGGCTTATGAGGCCCGCGCTCTGCCTTTGAGCTACGCACCCACAATCAAAGGATGACGATGAAGGATGAAGGATGAATCAATCTGTTTCCTTTCATCCTTCATCCTTCCACCTTCATCCTTCGTATGTGCACCCGGCAGGGGTCGAACCTGCGTCTTGCCGGGTAAGAACCGGCGGCTCTCCATTGAGCTACGAGTGCGATTTCCGTTCTGATTCATCCTTCCGCCTTCATCATTCATCCTTCTTCTATTGCGTTGTGAAGGAATCGAACCTTCGATCTCTCGGTTATCGGCCGAGTGCTCTGCCGCTGAGCTAACAACGCGCGACATCTGAAACCAGTACGCCCGGTTGGGCTCGAACCAACATCCTCCGTGTTGTGAGCACGGCGCTCAGGCCATTGAGCTACGGGCGTATCTGTATGGGCCGCCGTGGGGTCGAACCACGGACTTCCTGTAGGTCGGACAGGCGCTCTTGCCACTGAGCTAGCGGCCCTTCGCTTTCGATTGCCCGGCGTTTGTGGGATTTGCTGCCGCCGGGAAGAACTCCCGCGGCCTTGCGGACGGGAGGGTCTAAAACATGCCGACGACGAAGACCACGACAAAGATGACGCCGACATTGCGGGCCATCTTGACGATCTTGAAAATGAAGTTCTGCTTGCGCTGCATCATGTCTCCGCCAGCATTAACGAAGCGCTTCCGCAGAATCTGACAAAACCGCCAAAGATTCCGAGGCCGGAGCCGCCCGCCGCGCCACGATCATCGCCGCCACCCCCCACGCCGCCGCCGCAACGATCGCCACCGGCCCATAAGCACGGACTACCACCGCGCCCAAACGCTCAAAAACCGCCAACACCGCCGCGGTAACACCCTTCGCCGCCCGATACCCCAGCACGTCGATCACTTCCTTCGCCCGATATCGCGCGTCGTAAGAGAGCGGGATGTACAACGTCTCCTTCGCCGCCTTGAAGAGCGAGTAATCAAACATCTTGAAGATCACGTAAGCCCCCGCCGCCGATCGTAGCGACGGATGCGCAAAGCTGATCCCCGCCGCAATCATCTGGATCAGCGGCATCGCGATCAGGATCGCCGCGATCGGCAAAAACCGCAGCAGCAGGGGGGCCGCGATGAACTGCATAAACGCAGCCAGCAGGTTCATCACCTGCTCAAATTGCGCCGCCCACTTCGTCTGCGGATCGCGCTGCGGGATCGCTTCCTGCAAGATCGTCTGGTAATTCAGGTCCAGTACCGTCACGAGCACCTGCGTCGCCAGAACCATCGCCAGGATCGCGATCAGCAATGGATTCTTGGCGAACAGATTGAGCGCAAGCGTTGGCGAACGACCTTTGTTCGGGTGGTCCGCGCTCTCCGGCAGCTCGCGCGGTTCACCCGCCATCCGGTATGCCAGATCGGACAGAATCGCCGCCGGCAGCAGCGTCGCCGCCGCCAGCAGCAGCATGTTCACGGTTCCAAACTGCAGCACGCTCACCTCCACGGCCCGTGCCCCCGCCACCGCCCCCAGCGACGCCACGCCCATGATCGGCCCGTTGAGTTTCTTCGCGCTCGACGTCGCCAGCGTCGAGTTGAGGAACGACCAGTACTGCTCGATCAACAGCGCGATGTACGCTTCGGAGAATATCCGCAACGCCGCGCGCGCAAGCCGCATGGACGGGTAAAGCGCCTCAAGCCGGATCACCCCGTAAAGCGCAGCAATGATCGCACCCGAACCCAGCGTCGTCACCCAGAGCGTCCGCCGCGGCCCCAGCGCCGACAGCAGCAGCGCGTAGACGTACAGCACCGCCAGCACGCCCAGCGGCATCACCGCCATCAACAGCGGCAACTTCGCGGCGCCGTACGTCTCCTTGAAAAGCGTCGATGACGCATTGCGGATGGCCGAGTATCCCGCCAGCACGAACCCCGCCGACAGGGAGATATACGCCGCCGCCCAAAGTTCACGCCGGGAGATTGCCATGTGCGGTTTTCGATGATTCCGCGCGACAGATCAGTGCATCGCGGAGACTTCCCCGTCTTCCTGCCCCACCTCTGCCGGCAGCTCTTCAACCACCGCCGTCTTCTCAAGCCGCTTCACCAGCTCCTGCGCCCGCTCGCGCTTCCGCTGTTCCATGAACATGCGCTTCACCTCGTCGCGCGCCCCCTCGAACGGCCGCGCCGCCGACGGCTTGATCTCCGTCAGCTTGACGATGTGCAACCCAACCGAAGAACTGAACACCGGACTGATCTCCCCCACCCGCATCGTAAATGCGACCAGCTCCACCTCTTCGGGCAGATCCCCGCGCCGGAACAAGCCCAGGTCGACCAGGTCCGTCCCGCGATCGCTGTGCGCCTTCGCCAGCGCCTCAAAATCCCCACCATCCATCAATTGCTCGCGCACCGCCGCGAACTCATCCAGCAACCCTTCCCGACTAGCCATCCGCGACACGCCCTTGGAAATATGCGACGCCCGCCGCTGCTCCGGATCGGTAAAGCTCGCGATATGCTCTTCGTAAAACGCCCGCAACTCCGGCTCCGCCGGCTCCGCCTCGTCCTCAACCAGCCGCTCCAGCAGCTTGTTCACCCGTAGGCTGACCTCCAGGTCCTGCTTCACCAGCCCAACCTGATCCGGCGCAATTCCCATCGCCGCGTAAAAGTGCCCCTCGCCCCCGTGCTCCGTCTTCAAGCGCTCCAGCGCCGCATCGACTTCCTCCGCCGCAGGCGGATCGATCACGCGAAGCGCCTCTTCCGTCAGCAGCACCCGCCCAACAACATTCTCCCGCGCCGTCTGCCGAAACTCCGGATCGCGCTCGCAGCAGGAGACATTGCTCGTGCGCTCGTGATAAGACTTGATCTGCGAAAACTCCGCGTCGAGCACCGCATCTTCAATCGCCCGGCCATTAATAATCAGTGGCATTCCGTAGTCTCCTCTGCTGACCAACCTATCCTAGCACGATTTGCGCTTGAGAATAACCCGCCACGACGCGAAGATACCGCCCACATACAACGAAAGGGACCGCCCATGCCGCACGATCTCAAAGCCCTCTCCCGCCGCTGGTTTGACGAGGTCTGGAACCAGCGCCGCCTCGCCGCCATCCAGGAGCTTTCACATCCCGAAGCGATCGCCTACGGTCTCGACGCTGACGGCAAGGGGATCACCTTCGACAAGTTCATCCCGTTCCACAAGCGCTTTATCGACACCTTCCCCGACTTCCACATCACGGTAGACGACGTCATCCAGGAAGGGGATAAAACCGCCATCCGCCTCACCGCCACCGGCACCCACAACGGCCACGCGATGGGCGTCCCGCCGACCGGCAGGCCCGTCCGCGTCACCGGCATCATCATCACCCGATGGCGGGACGGAAAAATCATCGAAGGCTGGAACGAATTCGATGCCTGGGGAATGATGCAGCAGCTAAGCGGCCCGGCGACGATGTACGTGAAGTAGCCCGCGGCCGCGCTCACTGCGGCTTTAGTTTCCACTTCGCGCACTGCCCAAAAAACCGGCACGGATTGCTGTAAAAAACATCCTCAACTTCCGCGTCCGTCTTCCCCCGCCGCCGATATTCCAGCGCCGTATCCACCAGCATGCTCGGCGAAGATTCCCCCCAATCGCTCGCGCTGTTCACGCAGATCATCTTCGTCCCGAACTGCTCCAGAATGTCCGCCCCGCGCTGCGGCGTCACCTTGGTCACCGGGTAAATCGTCAGCCCCGCCCAAAACCCGTTCTCCCGCGCCATCCGGATCGTGTGCTCCTCACAATGATCGATCAGCACCCGCTCCGGCCTGATCCGCTTTTCGTTCTTCAAGATCGAAGTGATGATCGAAGTCCCCTTGTGCTTATCCTCAAGGTGCGGCGTATGAATCAGGATCATCTGGTCATGCTTCGCCGCAATCTCCACCTGCTCCTCAAAAATCGTAATCTCGTTCCGCGTGTTCTTATTCAGCCCGATCTCCCCTACCCCCAGCACCAGCGGATGATCCAGCAGTGGCGGAATCAACTTGATCACCTCGCGCGCCAGCGAAACGTTCTCCGCCTCCTTGGCATTAATGCACAACCAGCAGAAATGCTGAATCCCATACCGAGCCGCTCGCTTAGGCTCGACGTCCAGCAAATGCCGAAAATAATCATTGAACGACGAAGCCGAAGACCGATCATACCCCGCCCAAAACGCCGGCTCCGAAACGGCCACAACGCCCGCGCGCGCCATAAACAAATAATCGTCGGTAGTCCGGCTGACACAATGAATATGAGGATCAATAAACTTCATCTGAATTTCTAGTTCTCTCTCTTCTTCGTGCCCTTCGTCTACTTCGTGGTTCAACCGCATTCATTTCGGAGGCGGCGTCATATCGCTAAAGATCATTTGCACCCGCTCCGCCCGATCCACACCCTCCGACATCAACACCTCCAACGCCCGCCGCAGTTTCTGTAGCCGCGCATCCTCCTTAAGCGTCCGCGCGCCGTCCGCCCCGCGCCCGATCCGATCCAGGTCCGCCGCCAGCGACAAGGTCCGCCAACGCATTTCTAAAAACTGCTGGTCCACGACGTCTTTCGAGTCAGCCATATAACCTATTGTATCCCGAATTTCGGTTTTTGTTTTGAACTTCGCGCCCCTCCATGCGTATGATTTCGGCATACCGATTCGGGGCATCAAAAACCCAGCTTCGGCCCCGACCTCAGATGCGGATCTGGAAGTCGGAAAAGTTCCCGCAAAGGCGTTTGCGGGAGGTAAAGCTCGGCGGCGGGCAAGTAGAGGACTTCTACTAAGGCCGGTGTCCCAGTGGCGCGCGATGCGAATCGCGCCGCCCCCAAACCGGCCGGCAGTCATCCTCGAAGAGACCCGCGGCGGCTGGGCAAGACCCACGGCGCGATGTGCGGCCAGTACCCCTGTTGCCGTTCGCCCGTTTGAAATGGAGGTGATCCGTGACCAATTCTGACTGTACGTGTGGGCTGCAGTAG